>NZ_JBBKZV010000019.1:0-125362 GCF_037889915.1 Variovorax humicola
CTTGCCGGTCCCATGTTCCCACGGAGCGCAGCACCGTGAGAGGCGGCAACCCATCGGATCATCGATGAGCGATTCGACCGGTGTCAAGCGGCGAGGAGGGGTGTCAGGCAGTGGCGAGGGGCCGCGATGGCTTCCTTGTTCACCTTCTTCAGGTCGCTCCATTTCGTCCAGCGAATCCAAGTTCCCACACGATGCGGCGCGCAAATCCTACTTTGGTTGGATTCCCAGTCCATGGGGCCCCGGCGCAAGCTCAGGCCTCCGAACACGCCGGATCGCATCTGGCCCACAGCGCCACCCGGAGGATCGACTCATGGACATCGACGCGTCGTCATGGCGACCTTTCGAACCAAGACGACGACGGCGAGCCACTTGCTGATTCGCGCCCATGAACCCACTTCTCCGTGAAATCCGCCAAAGCCCGCTGCTCTGGCTCCTGGTATTCGTGCCGGCGGTATTCATCACCGCGAGGATCAAACATGAAGCGCATACGCTGCTCTTTGTGTTGTCCGTGCTTGCCATCGTGCCGCTGGCCGCGCTGCTGAGTCACGCCACCGAATCCGTCGCGGCCAAGACAGGTGATGCCGCGGGCGGGCTGCTCAACGCCACGCTGGGGAATCTCACTGAACTGGTGATCGCGTTCACTGCCTTGAGTGCCGGACAAATAATGCTGGTCAAGGCATCCATCGCGGGCGCCATCGTCACCAACACTTTGTTCATGCTGGGTACGTCGTTCCTGCTCGGCGGACTCAAGCACCACGTCCAGGAATTCAATCGAGTCAGTGCCCGCCTGCAGTCCGGCCTCCTCTTCCTGGCCACGATTGCACTGCTGGTTCCATCGGCAACGAGCACGGCCGACCCGGCGTCTGCGCCGTTCACCCAGACGCTGAGCGCAGGCCTGGCGGTGCTGCTCATCGTGGCCTACGGACTCGGCATGCTGTTCTCGCTGAAGACGCACCCGGCGCTGTTCGCCGGCGCGGGACATGGCGACGACGGTGAGCCGCCCTGGCCCATCGGTCTGGCCGTGGCGTCGCTGGCAGGCGTGACTGTGCTCGTCGCGCTGGTCAGCGAAATCTTTGTCGAGTCGGTGCAGAAGGCGGCCGAGTCCTTCGGGATGACGCCCGCGTTCGTGGGCTTCATCGTGGTGTCGCTGGTGGGTGGCGCGGCGGAAATGGGATCTGCTGTTTCCGGCGCGCGCAAGAACAGGCTCGACCTGAGCGTGGGCATCGCCCTGGGCAGTGCGTCGCAGATCGCGCTCTTCGTGGCGCCGGCACTGGTACTGATGAGCTATTTCATCGGGCCGATGCCGATGAACCTTCAATTCTGGCCAGGCGCCGTCGTCATGATGATGATTGCCACCCTGACCGCGGTATTCGTCACCAACAGTGGGCGCTCGGCATGGTTCGTCGGAGTCTTGCTGCTGATGGTCTATATGGTCTTCGCCATGACGCTCTACCTCATGCCACCCGGAGCGTCGAAATGATGCCTCGCTTGGCGCGGGTCGAGAACGGCGCGAGTTCGGCATCGCAACCGAAGCCACCACCGAGCGCCGTCAACACGTTCACACGCTGCGCGCGCCGGTCGGCCTGCACTCGCAGGAGTGCCGATCGCAGGCCATTCACCAACTCGCTCGGTTGATTCGTGTGCGCTTCCATTGGCTCGTGTTGTCCTCCGCGTTGCTCGCCACCAAGGCGTTTGCGATCGATGCCTCGTCCGAAACCACGGTTGAGCCCAAACCTTCCTCGCTGCTGCGTTCGGACGAAGATGGCTGGCTGGACGTCAGCAAATTCGTCGACCAGGCCTACGGCTTCGTGCCTGTTGCGATTCCGATCACCGAACCGGCCGTGGGCCTGGGCGCGGTCGGTGCCCTGGCATTCATCGACAAGCAGAAAGGCAAGGACGACGCGGCGGCGGGGTTTGGCCGGCCCAATGTCTCGGTGGTCGCTGCGCTCGGCACCGACAACGGAACCAAGGGTGCGTTTGCCGGCGACATGCGTCACTGGCTCGATGATCGTGTCAGAACCCTGGTTGGCGTCGTGCGCGCTTCCGTGAATCTGAATTTCTACGGGATCGGTCATGACGCTGCGCTACAGGACAGTCCCCAGTCCTACAACCTCGCCACGACTGCCTTGGTGGCACAAGGGCGCTATCGCCTCGGCAACTCGCAAACCTGGGTGGGGCTTGGCTACGCACTGGCCTCGACATCCGTCAAGTTCAATACGGCGGACGAAGCGCGGGTCCCGACGGGCTTCCGCGGCGAGTCCAGGGTCGGCGGTCTGCTGCCGATCGTGAATTTCGATTCGCGCGACAACATGTTCACGCCAACGCAAGGAACATATCTGGAGTTGTCCGCCGGGCTCTTCAGCAAGGCGCTGGGAAGCGACAGAAATTTCCAGCGGGTCAACCTGACCGCGATGCAATACCAGCCGCTTTCCCGCGATCTGACGCTTGGCGTCATGGGGAGCTCGGTCCTCAGTTTCGGCGATGTTCCTTTTTACCTTCGCCCATTCATCAGCTTGCGCGGGGTGCCCGCCATGCGCTACCAGGGCGACTACACCGCCCAGATCGAGACGGAACTGCGCTGGCAGTTCTGGGAACGGTTCAGTCTCGTCGGATTTGCAGGCGCCGGTGCGACCCGGAATCAGGATTCGCGAAATCGCGCATCCCAGAACGTGACCACCGGTGGTTTCGGCATTCGCTACGAAATCGCCCGGAAATACGGATTGCACATGGGCCTCGACGTTGCGTACGGTCCCACTGGCCCCGTCTACTACGTTCAATTCGGAAGCGCCTGGATGCGACCGTAGGAATGATGCAGGCTTTGCGTCCGGATCTCTCAAGCGATGGTCTGGGATGGTTTCGCCATCCGCGGGAATGGCCATTCCCGCAGTTCCGTCACACGATGATCGGCAGCGTCGCGAAGGGGCATGGCCTCGGAAACCGACCTTCGTCGAGAACTGGAAGCGATAGTCGTCCGCCGAGCGACCCAGCTTGTACTCGAGGCGGCCCCCGATGAACTCGCCGCCCATCGTGACGTTCGATGTCAGCGAGTAAAGCAGGTTGACCGGTGAATAGCTGCCTGATCCAGCGTGGCCTTCAGTTGTTCATTGGATTGCGCTTGCGGGACTGCGGACACCGCAAAGGGCGAGCGCGACTGCAACGAGCGCTGCATGTCGATTCATCCTCGTCTTGTGTCTCCGCGTCTTTTTCTTGACCGCACGCTGCTTCTCGCGGCCTGAACCGCCCGAAACGAGCCCCAGCCTACCCGCTCCATTGCTGGCTTCTACTGACGGGGATTGTTGTGGGGCAAGGGCACCAGCGTCCGCCTGTCGCCGTTGCAACAGAACCGCCGTGCGATCGCGATGCGGCAATTTTCTTATTCGATGGAGGCGAGGAGTCGGACTTCGAAATCGTTGAGCATCGCCTCGATTTTTAAGTCTTCCGGTGAAGCTGACTCGATGCCACCCCCGTCATGGATGCCCTTGACGAGGTAGTACTCAGTCTCGCAGCCGATGACCCCGCGCTTGAGAATCCGGAGGTATTTTTTCGAGAACCGCCGCCGCACCTCGCTCAAGGTGAAAGTGCCGGCGGCCGCGAGCCAGTCATCGGCCTGGGCCACCTGTTCCGGTGACCAGTTTGATGTCATCTCGATGGTCTCGTTGATCATCGATTGCAGGGCTTTCGCGTTGGTGGCGGTGATCTTTTCGATTCCCGCGGGAATGGCCAAGGGCTGAAACTCAGGATCGTCGGCCTTGCAGTTTTCAGGAGTGAACCAATCCGTCCAGCACACGAAGAAGGTCTTCAATCTTTCGCAATCGTCGATCGAAAGCTTGAGGGCGTGCATGGCAGGCAACATAGCCAGCGCTATGCGTCGTGTAGCAGGGTCGACGCGCTCATGCACCAGATGCTGGATCTCGTTGAAGGCATTGACAACTATCAGGTCTGGTAGGTCCGGCGCCCTCGGGTCGGCGACTGGCGACATTCTTCAAGGGGCTTGGACGATCACACGCAGAGCGTGTGCTCACGCTCGCGGCATACGGTCGTGGCTTGGGCTTGGTTGCAGGCCTGCAAAGCGCGGACGCATGCCTGCGCCAATGACCGATGACCGCGAGCCACCGATTTGCGCGATGACGGGCGTGGCCTGGTTGCCAGCATTGGCGCACAACGCGACCCTGTCACCTGCCCTGCTGTCGAGTAGTTGACTCCCTTGCGAGGGGCCGCGGATGCCGATCAAAGGGAGCAGTGGGTCTGCCTTGGTGTCGATGGGCAACGATCTGAGCATCGGGCATGTAGTTGCCCATGGGGAGGACGCTCATTGATCAGCGAGTGCGATTGGGCCGCCAAGCCAAACGGGAAAGCTGGCGCAGTCGCAGTTCGAAGTGGATGCGCCAGCGATGTGTTCACTGCGTTCATCGACCACCGCCGCCACCGCCGGGGCCTCCACCGCCACCGCCGCCGGCACCACCGCCACCCCCGGGGCCACCGCCGCCGGGGCCGCCGCCCCCACCGGGGCCTCCGCCTCCGGCGCCACCACCCCCGCCAGGGCCACCACCGGGACCGCCTCCGCCAGGTCCACCGCCACCGCCTCCCCCACCGGGGCCGCCACCCCCACCAGGGCCTCCGCCTCCGGCACCACCCCCGCCGCCAGCGCCACCACCGGGACCGCCGCCGCCTCCCCCGCCGCCAGGGCCACCGCCACCCCCGGGGCCTGCCCCACCGGCGCCGCCACCCCCACCAGGGCCTCCGCCTCCGGCACCACCCCCGCCGCCAGCGCCAGCGCCAGCGCCACCGCCGCCCCCGGCGCCAGCACCGGCACCACCCCCGCCGGGGCCACCAGCACCAGCACCAGGACCAGCACCCGCACCCGCACCCGCACCCGCACCGGCACCGGCACCGGCACCGGCACCAGCACCAGCACCAGCACCAGCACCAGCACCGGCACCGGCACCTCCGCTGCCCCCGGAGCTGCCACTGCCAGGAGCGCCTGCACTTGCCCCTGGACCACTGCCCCCGGTTCCAGCAGAAGCGGCGGCGCCAGAGGCACCACCACCGCCCGCATCCGGGCCTGCGCTACCGACTGCGGCGGCGCTCACCGATGCTTTTGAGAGCAACACTGGGGCGGTTGTTTGCCCTGCAATCGAGCCGGCGTTCGCTGCTCCCACCGGCGAATTTGACATTTGGCTTGCGGGCAAAGGCGTGTCCACGCAAATCGCATCGGCAAAGGGGTTCTGCCGATTGCAGTGATTGAAGTTTGCCGGGGCAACCGGCGCAAAGCGTTGTGACTGCGCTGCGGCGCGCAATGGCGGCTGCGCAGTGCTCGCCTGAATGCTGCGCATCTCCGGGCGACTCGCTTCGAACGGGCCCCGGGTCTGCAAGGGAGGCTCAATCGCGGGTGCGGCTTGGCGCTGAACCTCTGCCATGCCGTCCGAGCGGCTTGCGATGCCGTTCCTGACCTGAGGCCGGGTATCGCCATCCCGGCGAAGTGCCGGTTGCAATCCGCGAGCCTTCGCATGCACGGAACTTGTGGGCTCCGGCACGCTTGCTTCCTCCGCGGCGACCGGCGCCCGCTCCGACGCCGGCGCCGGCGCCGGCTTCGGGTCAGGCTCAGGCTGAGCCTTCGGGTCCGGCTCAGGCCGCAACTCGGCAGGCGGGTGACGTTCCCCCGGGTCAACCACGGGCGCAGGCGCCTCGAACTGTGCCTTCGCCGGCAAAGAAGCGATTGTCGACGTCACCTCGGCCGCGGCGGGCTCTTGCAACGGGACCGGTACCGATACCGATGCCGGCTTCTCCAACACAGCCAACGCAGGGCCGTGGTTGGCGGTGTGAAGCCAATACCAGGAAACGAATGCGCCGGGGGTCACCAGGAGCAGGATCAGCAGCAGTGCGACGGACACATCGGTGCGGGCGGGCAGCTGTAGCCAGGCTTTGCGCAGAGGCATAGGCATAGGCATGCGCATGCGCAAGGGCACGGGCACGGGCACGGGCACAGACGATGCATCGACTGGCAGGCGCGCCGATCTCGCCACGGCCTGCGTGACGATCGAATTTGCGTCCCAGCGGAGCACGTCGGGTACCTGTGGCAATGGAGCCAAGATAGGCCCTCTGGGCACGGTCTCCAACGTGGGCAGGGTAGGCACAAAGGCATTCGCGGCGAAGCGAACGCCTGAGAATCGACCCGCACAGCCGCGGCAGAATCGCGCTCTATCCCGGTTGGGCGTATGGCAGCCCTCGCAGTACTTGGTCATCTCGAAGTGTCCTTGGCGGCCATTCCATTCACCAGCGCGAGGTGAGTCCTTGTCGCAACCAGTAACGAATGGAAGAAGAACGAGAACGAGGCAACGAGGGGTGCCCAAGTCTGCCTGTCCCGGACTCGTTGCCTCCGACGCGGTAGCGCGCTGCCGGCGGTGTCCTCACGACCCCGATGCCTGGACGCATAGAACGCCGGCAGCTTGTGCGCACAGCATTTGCAGACAAAGGCGTGCTGGTGGTTGATGGTGTTGCACACATCGCACGTCTCGGCCGAAGCCCCCCCGACCTGCAGTCGCGCGAGGTCCAGCAAGCTTCCGAACGCGACCGGACCGACGGTGCCTTCGGCGAGCGATTCGGCCGCGGTCATGGCGACTCCTTTGGGTTCGGGTTCTGAATCGACGCAGGTCTCAACGCCGGCGCGAGTCAAGCGCCAGATGTGTCCGATTGAGCCCACGGGCCAGACGCTGCTCCGCAATGGCCGTCTGTGCAAACAACATGAGATCGGTTTCCGAGGGGCCCTGTCCACCGGCTTCAAGGGAATCTCGGAATGCGCGGACAATGCGCGCCTGGAGTTCCTGCCTTTCGCACGCCGCATCAGCCCAAGCCACGAGCGCCTCGGGTCCGCGGCTGCAAATTGCGCCGCCCGTCGGCCTCGCGTCGATGCTGGGGTCCTTCGCCTTGCGCCAAGGGCCGTCTGACCGGCGCCAGTCTGGATTCGTCATGGCATTGCCCTCGATCTCAATGTGAAAAAATCACATTTGATATATTGGCCTGCTGATTGTTGTCGGACAGAGGCTGTTCTTGCTGTCCCTCTTGTAACTGTCGGTAACTCGGTTGTCTGAATGGTCCCTGGATCAACGAATGCCGAACGTGATGAACACGGCCGGCATCATTCGCCTCGCGACGGGCTCGCACAGAGCAGACAGGGCCGGCTGGTCTGGGTCCTGGGTGCATGCGAACGTGTGCTACGTCCGCTGGTGAGACTCGCGCTGGCCTTCGGTGTGAAGCACTCGCACCTGGACGAATTGCTGCGCGACATCCTCGTTGACGAAGCGCGCCGTGCATGGCTCGAGAAGGGGACCGAACCCAACATCAGCCAGATCTCCGTGACGACCGGTTTGAATCGCAAGGTCGTCACCACCAAGGTTCGCCGTTCAGACGGCTTGCCGCAGACCGAGGCGTCAGCCGAAGCCAAGACGCTGACGCTATGGCTGCAGATGGTCGCCGAGGACCCGAAGCATCGTTCCCTGCCGATCATGGGGGAGGGGCGCGCGCCGACCTTCGAAGCGATTGCGCGGCGCGCGAGTCGCGGCAACGTTCACCACCGTGCCATCCTCGATGAACTGGTACGCCTGAAGATGGCGACCGAACACGACGGCCACACTGAACTCGCCGCGGCCGGCTTCGTGCCGGCGGGCGACCTCAGAGGAATGCTGGCGTTCCTGGGCGACAACACGCGCGATCACCTGCTCGCAGGCGTGTCGAACACCATGGGCGCAGCACCGGCACTGCTCGAACGTTCGGTGTTCGCCTCCGGCCTGTCGCTCGAGGACTGCGAGCGTATTCACCAGTTCGCGCGCGAGCGTTGGGATGGGCTTCACCATGCGTTGGCGCAGGAGATGAGGCAAGCCTACGAAGCGGCCGACGAGAAGGCCTCGGCCCGCATCCGGATCGGGATCTACACCTACTACGCGGACGCGGCCATCGAACGCGCTGAAGCGCCTGTAGCCGCGCCGTCGAAACCATCTGGACGAAAAGCAAAATGAACTCCTTGCTCCGCTATGGCCTGCTGTCGGTGCTGTCGGTATTGATGGCCTTGTTGCTCTCCTGCGGCGGTGGCGGTGGCGGTGGCGGCGGGGTCGCAGCATTCGGCATTGCCGGCAATGCCAACCGTGCGAGCCCTGCGAGCGCTGCTGGAAGCCCGGCGGTCGGCACAGATACATCTTCGACCGGCACGACGGGCACCGGCAGTCAGGGTCTCGGAGGCATTGCATCGAACCCGGACGGCAGCACGTCAACAGCAGCGGGCGGTGACGAGGGATCAGGCATTGGCTCCGGTGGCACCGGCATCAGCACCGCTGCGGGCGGTGACGACGGTTCGGGCGTTGGCTCCGGCGGCACCGGGATCAGCACCGCGGACGCGACGGGCGTCGGCGCCGTGGATGGCGCCGGCAGCATCATCGTGAATGGATTGCGCTATGCAACGGATTTCACCGTCGCGAACATCCAGGATGCTGCGGGGCTACAGCTCGGCATGAGTGTCAAGGTCACCGGTCCGGTCGACGCGGATTTCACGAGTGGTATCGCGCGCCGGCTCGACTCCGCAGCGGACGTTCGTGGCCCGCTGACTTCGGTTGACCTGAAGCAAGGCAGCTTCGTCGTCCTCGGCACCACGGTGACGACGGACGATGCCACCGTCTGGGCGGACGCGCCCGGCCTTGCAGCGCTTGTGCCGGGCCAGACGCTGCAGCTCTGGGGATTGCCGGGGGCACCCGGAGTGATTCGGGCGACGCGGGTGGAACAGCGCGACCCCTCCACGCTGATCCTCACCGGCACGGTCCAGGAACTGGACCCTTCGTCACACACCTTCACGCTCGGCGGTCTGGTCATCGACTACGGCACCGCAATCCTGGGCGGCAGCCTCGACGGCCGGCCGTTGGCAGAGGGAACCCTTGTTCGCGTCCGCGCGAACGCGTCCGGCAGCAGTGGCCTTGTCGCCACCCTGGTGCAATGGTGGTATCCGGTGCCAACGGCAGACGGCACGACGGCCCAGATCGCCGGTCTCGTCACGGGCTACGTGAGCCCGGGTTCGTTCCGGATGCTCGGGGTCCCTGTCGATGCGTCTTCGGCCACGGTCACGGGTGGCCCGGTTGGTTCGATCGGCAACGGCGTGAAGCTGGAAGTTGGCGGCGTGATGTCCAACGGCATCCTGCGGGCCACAAAGCTCAAGATTCGCAACGTGCCTGGCACCGGCGGACCGGCTTCGTTCAACTTGATCGGTACCGTCGGGGCTTTCAAGTCGCCAGCCGACTTCAGTGTCCGCGGGCAGCCTGTGAACGCCAGTGGGCCTTCGGTCAAGTTTCCCAACGGCACCGCTTCCGATCTCGGCAATGGCGTCAAGGTCAATGTGCACGGCGCCAAGGTCGTCAATGGCGTGTTGATGGCGTCGGAAGTCGAATTCGAGTGATGGCCCGCGCAGGCGCCGCGGGAAATGCCACCGCACCGCATCACCACCCGCCCCTGTCGGCGTCGCGGCCCCTGCGCGGCGCAAGTGAAACGCTCGCGTCTGGACGGGCCATCAAGATCAGGAGACCCACGTGAACGAAGTGGAAGAAGGCAAGGAGCACTGGCCAAACCTGCCCGACAAATGGGGCTGTTCGATCGAGCTGAATACGAATGCGGATGGCCAGTATGGCGTCACGATCGAGTTGAGACATGACGGCGTCCTGAAATGTCGGATGGCTGTGACTCAGATCGGACGCGATAAATCGGAAGCATTTCTTCGAGCCAAGGAGCGCGCAGAGCGCTGGACGTGGGACTGGGTGGGCCGACATCCGGACGATCCCGTGCGCTGACAATGGACGTCAGGCAATTCCGTGGATATGGCGGCGCCATGGGTGCGTAGCGTTCGCACCGGCAATTCGGGATCGACCGATGGCCGTCCAGTGTGACTGCCACGGCGGCATCGAACCATTGACAATCTCAGATGGAGCTATCCTGCTCGCATGTTTTCAGAAGGAACCTCAACTTGAACAAATCCGAACTTGTCGCCGCGATCGCGACCGACACCGACCTCAGCAAGGCCGATGCGGCGCGCGCACTCGATTCAGTACTCGAAAACTTGACGCGGACCCTGGCCCGTGGAGAGTCTGTCCAGCTGAGCGGCTTTGGCAATCTTTCCGTGGCGAGCCGTGCCGAGCGCGTGGGCCGCAACCCGTCAACGGGCGAGCAACTCACGATCAAGGCGAGCAAGGCGGTGAAATTCACAGCAGGCAAGGCATTGAAGGATGCCGTCAACGCGCCAGCGTAGCCCCTGCAAGCTCGCCTGATTCCAGGCTTTCAGCCGCCTCGCGAGAGAGCTGAAACGATGATGTCGCCGCAGCCGCTGCTCACGACTTCCGGGTTGCAGCTCGTCGCCTCGGAGCCAGGACTGGCTGGCGCGGTGTGCGACCTCCATGGGCGCAACCGTGAACATCTTGCGCATTGGGATCCGCCGCAGGACAGGGCTTATTCCCGGTTGAAGCGCGTTGCGCAAAGTTGCAATGAGACGGTGGATGCGTTCGCTCACTCCGGCAGCGCATTCAGCACATACACAGCTTCCATCAACTGCGATGGCACGGTGCCAGGCGGAAAGCTCTGGCGGAACACCTTGACGATCTCGCCGCTGCGGTAGGTCTCGGCGAGGGCGCGGTTGACCGCAAGCCGCAGGTTCGGGTCTCGACGCATCATCAGGGAATAGGACTCCATCGAGAGGTAGTCATCACTGAGCAGCAGCGTCGCACCGGCCGGACCGCCCGTCACCTCACCCACGAGGATCAGCCGGTCGGTGACATAGGCGTCGGCCCGGCCGTCACGTACCGCGGCGATTCCGTCGGTGTGTGTCTGCACCGTCACGAAGATCGGCACGATGCCGCGCGAGGACAGCCCCTTGAGCACCTGCTCGGTGGTGGTGCCAGGAATAACACCCACCCGCTTTCCGTTCAGGTCGACGGAGCGGCCAATCGGCGAGGACGCCAGCGAGACAAAGGAAGCGCCTTCGACCCAGATGGTGTTGCTGAAGTCGACCTGCTGCTCCCGACTCAGCGTGCGCGAGGTGCTGCCGCATTCCAGGTCGACGCTGCCGTCATTGACGGCCTGCATACGGGTGGCTGCGGTGACGGGGATCCATTGGACGTCCAGCTTGGCAAGCTTGAGTTGCGATTGCACAGAGCTGGCCACGCGCTTGCACAGCTCTACCGAATACCCTGCCGGTGCGCCGTCAACGCCCTTGAACGAGAACGGCTTCGCATCCTCGCGGTACCCCAGCCTGAGAGTCTGGCTCTGTCCGATGCGCGCGAGTGAATCGCGTGGTGCGCCACCAGGGACGTTGGCGCAAGCGCTCAGCAGGGTTGCCATCCAGAGCGGTGCCACCACCGCCAGAAAGCGTGAATGCATGCTTCGTCCTTTGGCATCACTGTGCCGGGCGCGATGAGGCACTGGGCCGATCCCCGCGCGGGCCTCATCGAAACAGTGCTGCGGAGCCGGCGCATTGTGCTGCCCGGGACCGACCTTGGCAATCGCGATGCTGGATCGGCGTCGTCAATTTGATGGAAGGCCGGCGCGGCCGCCGTGCGTCGCGCATGGCGTTGCCGACAGTCGGCGAGCAGCTGCTGGCGTCGATGGGGCTGGTCGTGGCACGCCATTCTGAAATCGACAGGACCTTGCGCTGGAGACAGCCATCTTGAGCAATGTCGGGGCAGCGCTTATGGTGGCGTTCCATCCAGAGTGCAAGGAGGCTGCAATGCCATTTCCCGTCAAGGCGAACATGGTCGAAGCGGAGTTCAAGGAGCAAGTCTTCGACCACTACTGGGGCAAGGATCTTCAGCAGCGGATCGTCGCGAGCAAGGACACGCCGGAACATCAGGGTCGGCAGGTTGGCTCGCTGGTCGACGACTTCTGCAAGATTGGTGCCTTCTTGACACGCAAGAGCGACGTTCTGACGGCACTGAAGCCGCTCGAGGCCATATTGCGCAGTGAGGCCAAGCTGGTCGTCAAGAACAGGCTCGAAGGCTTCAGTCCCGCGCAGCCCGCCACGTTCAAGGCGGACAAGCTGCTGTCGGGCGCGCTCGGTCGCTTCGAGATCGCCGCTGGCTTCAACAATCCCGAACTGTTCTACAAGGATTCCCAAGCCAAGTTGCACAGCGAGGCTCATGTCGCGGAGCGTGGCGCCAAGTCGGAGGTCGTCACCGACGCCACGAAATTGCCCAAGGTCGAGAAGGTCGGACTGACCAAGCCTGTGACTTTGCCCAAGGGCGTGGCGCGGGCAATGGGCAACGTTGCGGGCCGCGACTTCAACCGCATCCTGCTGCGCCATGGCTACCACTTCAAGGATGTCGGCGCGGGCATCGACCACGGCGAATACACCCACCGCCTGCACTGGTACGCCCTGGCGCAGGCGGGACTGACCCTGGCCAATCCCTTGCCTTTTCTGTATCGCAGCATGGGAAGCCTGTGGGCCGGCGGAGAGCATGACGTACCCACAGGCAAGGTCTACATCTGGGAGGCACTGTTCGACTGCTTCGCCAGCAAGGAGATTGCCAAGGCACAAAAGTCGGTGGCCTACGCGGAGTACGGGGTCTACAACTGCCCGGACTATCTCAATCTGGATCTGTGCAACGAGAAGGAATTGCAGACCATGGCCTACGTGGACGGAGACACCAGCAATCTGTGGTGTCTGCGTGTGCTGCTGCTCGCGCGGCGCATCAAGCGGCAGACCGAGGACAAGCAGATCAAGCGCACCGCCTTCGACAAGCTGTCCGCCAAGATCGAGAGCGGCAGGAAAGAATATGCCGAGGCCTACATCAGCCCCCCGGGCGACAAGGAGCGCGCCGGCTTGGGTGGGCTGCTGGTGTGGTATTTGACCGGCTGAGTTGCGC
The DNA here is from genome assembly GCF_037889915.1 of Variovorax humicola. NCBI lineage: Bacteria > Pseudomonadati > Pseudomonadota > Betaproteobacteria > Burkholderiales > Comamonadaceae > Variovorax > Variovorax humicola. The sequence goes on from NZ_JBBKZV010000019.1 coordinate 12,882, forward strand.
TTGACGGAGTTTCATGGAACGTCGACGGTCGACCACACCCGAATGCGTTCAGCCACGCCGCCATGGTCCATCGTCGGTCCCGCCGATACGCGTTTCACGCCGGCTGGGCTTTGCCCGGTGACGGGGCCATGTTGCGCAGGAGTGCCGGGCATGCGCGAGCGCGGCGAGAGTTACATGCGCGTCGAACCTTGCCAGTCCGCCCTGCGCTACTTGCCTTTCGAGCGAATCGCCAGCCACTGCGCGTCGTATTCCTTGAGCAACCGCTCGAAATCCGCGAAGCCCTGCTCCGCGATTTCCTGCCGATGCGTCTCGAAATTCGGATCCTTCTCGAGGAACCGCAACCGGGTCTGCAATTCCCTGAGGTTGCCCGCGAAAACGGTGTCCAGGACCCAGAGGTCGCGCGGCGAGTAGAAGGCACCGGCGACCGAGATGACCGTGATGAGCGCACTGAGGAACAGCACGACGTCGCTGGCACCCGTGCTGAGCGACCAGGCTGACTTGAAGCCCGTGATGACCGCGATGAGCGCAGACAACACCGCCGCCGCGATCTGATAGCCGAAGTTCACCCGTCTGTACCACTTGGCCGTCGAACCCCGCCGGTCCATCGATTCGTTGATGCATTGGTGCAGGTATTCGAGCTGGGTCACCGCGGCGCGCTTCACGTCGAGTCCCGATCCGGCGTCGAGCGCGGGCTCGCGTTGCTGCACGATGGGCATGGTGTCGGTTGCCATTGCTCATCCGACGCGGTGGGCGCCGGCAGGACGCCCGCGCAATACCAATTCCAAGATGATCCTGGGCCGCGGCGGGAACTCCACGTGACTGCGGCAATGTGCGCTCATGGGAGATCGTCCGTCGCCATCGCCCTTGCAAAGTCGGCAGGGTGCGCACCGGTCAGGAGACAGAACGCGTCACGGTCCCCGAGACTCGAAAACACGCATATGCTGCATTCCCCTTCCGCAACGCGCTTGCGCAACGCGCTGTCGAAGATGCGCGACGCATACCGGATGTAGCGTCCAGCCACCAATTGGCCACCGGCGCTGCGCACCATCGCTTCCTCGGCGCTGCGCCGGTGGCCACCCAGAACGATCGCCGCATGTTGATCCTCTTCCGACCAATCACGCGCAGGGCAGTCGGCCTGGATGAGCTGATCGGATGACACGAATTGCAGTACCAGCATGTTGGCATCATGGCGGATGAGCACGGGTTCATCTTGCAACATTGAAACCAAAAGTACTATGCGCTGATCTGCGGCGCGCCCCGGCTGGTTATCGAGGCATTTCCAACGGCGCGGCGGCAGCGGGTGTACGCCGGCTCCTTACAGGTGTCGCCACAGGAGGGGCACGTCGGCAAGGTCCGGGTGTGCCGCGAGGATGGCGGGATACAACGGCAGCTGCTCGGGGCCGTCCCAGAGCATCAGCTGGGTGATGCCGGCCACCGCGAGTCCGATGAACGTGCTGCAGTAGAGCTCCATGACATCGGGCCGGCGATTCGGGACCAACTTCGATCGAAGGACCTCTTTCAGGGAATATCTCCGCCCGACGAACGTTTCTGCGAAGTCGGCGACCCGCTGCGCCATTCGTTCGGTCACGACCGGCGATGGCAGACGACGCACGCGAATCGCACGCGTCTGGCAATGGTTCCAGATCGATCGGCGCACCACGCCGTGGCGGGGTATCGCCTCCACGATGTCGCCCCCGCCGAGGTAGAGCGCAGCATGCGACCAGCGGCTGCCGGCACGCATGAGACGGTTGAACGAGATCGTCTGGCCAATCTCCAGCCAGCGGCCGGTGCCCTCCTCGTCTCGCTCGACAAGCACGATGTCGCCGGGCAGCCAGTCATCGAAATTGGGCACATACTGGCCGGGCCAGTCCTTCGGACAGGCGCCCGCACGCTTCGAACCGAGCGCACGGGACGCCTGCTCGTGCGGAGGCAGGATCAGCTCAAGCAAGAACTCTCGCGTTCAAGACGCGAGGGACGAACCTTGTGACGGTGCACGCGACACGTTGCCCACGATGCAGAGCGGAAAATTCGACGCCCGGGGTGTCGGGCGTGATCGCAAGAACGCGGCCTTCGGGCGTGCGCACATGCACCTGGCGAAACTCCTTGAGAATCGCGACCACCTCGCCCTCCAGCAAGTCGGTGCCGGCGTCCGCGTGCGCCGAACTTGCTCCCGCGCCCCCACCGAACGCCAGGCCCGTATCCAGGCTCAGCTCGGGCTCCGGACGCCTGTAATGCTGCAGGCCCCCGATGAGCTTGGAGAATTGGTCGATGAACGACATGGGCGACTTATAGCACGGACTGGATCGTCACGACGCTGCATGGGTCTGCGCCCGCGCAGCCAGACAGGAGTGACACTGACCTCGGGGCGACGTCGCGCCGGATCGTGGCGTTGCACTCGATCTGGCGCGACCAGACGCGTTCGCGCATCCGCTTCGGGCAACGCCATTGCTCGCCGCAGTGGCTTGCCATAGCGCCCGCCGGCCCGGAGAATCCGTTCCCTGCACGGCACACAACAGCTCCTGGCGGATGTGATGAACCTCAACCCTGTCCCGCAGGTCGCGCTGGTGGTCGACGACGAGCCCGTGACCCGCCTGATGGTGAAGATGACGCTGGAAAGCCTCGGCTGCACGCCGGTCCTGGAGGCGGCCGACGGCGTCGCGGCACAGGCGGTCCTGCGCGCGCATCCCGAGGTCGCCCTGGTGCTGACGGACATCATGATGCCGCGGATGGACGGTCTGGAACTGCTGCGCTGGGGACGCCAGGCCTTTCCGGACATCATGTGGATAGTCCTGTCAGGGCTGGAGACCCTCGACTCGGCGTTGGCCGCGATCCGGCTCGGGGCGTTCGACTTCCTGCCCAAGTCGCCACGCAGCGAGGAGATGGAAGTCGCGGTGCGCAATGCGCTCGAACGTCGGCAATTGCTGGCGGAACGCGAGCGGCTGCATCGCGAGTTGCAACGCAAGGTCCGCGAACTCGAGGAAACCTCCCAACTGCTGCGCCGCGACCTCGAGCGGGCAGAGGTGATCCAGCGCGCCTTGCTGCCACGAAGTCCGCCCCCCATGGAGGGTTATTGCATCCACACGGTCTATCGCCCCGGGCAGCATGTGGGCGGCGACCTCTACGACGTGGTCAGGTTGGGCGAGCAGCACCTCGCCTTCTACCTGGCCGACGCCACCGGGCACGGCGTGACGTCGGCGATGCTTTCGGTGCTGTTCAAGCAGCGGCTGGTCCTGGTCGACCCGGCAACGGGCTTGGCCCTGCCGCCTGCGCAGGTATTGGCGGCGGTGAACCGCTCGATCTGCGAGACGCATGCTGCGCCGGGGCTGTTCCTGACGGCCGTATTCGGCCTGCTGGACACGTCGGACGCGAGCCTGACGCTGGCTTCGGCAGGCCACCCGCCCGTACTGCATGCGCGCGATGGACAGGAAACGCGCCTCATTCGCCGCACCGGGCCCGCCCTTGGGCTGGCGCCGGACGCGCACTTCCGGCAGGAGCGTCTTGAACTCCTGGCGGGCGACCGGATATTGCTCTATACCGATGGGCTGCTGCCCTCGGGGTCGGAGCGCGAACTGGAGCTGCTGCAGCAGGTGCTTGCCAGGCCGCTTTCCAGCGCGCAGGAAATGATGGCGCACCTTCACGGCGAAGCCCCGGCGGGCGCAGACCGGGATGACGTGACCATCCTGCTCATCGACGCGCACGCCGGCGCGTCCTGGTTCGACAATGGCGCAGAGGATCCGGTGGTTGAGACCTCCATTGCGCCGCAGCCCGAGAAAGAGGTCGTGTTCTACGGCGAATCAGGCAGCGCCGCCTACCTTGCGCTGCGCGGCCGGGCCAACTGGATGCAATGCAACGTCTTCCATGAAACGGCCAAGGCCGTGCTGGACGCCGGACGTCCCATGGTGCTGGATCTCGCCGCCTGCGAGTACATGGACAGCACCTGGCTCGGCACGGTGCATGAATTGGTCGCCCGGGGCGGCTTGGTGCTCGCAGGGGTGACGCCGGCCGTGCGCGCCCTGTTCGAGGAACTGAGCATGCAGCAGGTGCTGGCCGCGATTCGCGACGACATTCCCGCCGCCCCCGAGCTCTACGCGCTTGGCGCCGTCGGCGACGAGGCCGGGGCGCAGATGCGGATCCTGCGGGCGCACGAGGCCCTTTCGACACTGAGCGAACGCAACCGCGAGGAGTTCAAGGACGTGGTCGAGTCCCTGCGCGGCGAGCAGGACGGGTCGACATGAGTGCCGCGCCGTCCCGAGCAAGCTCGCACCGCGATGCGAAGCACGGAGGTTTCCTGATGAGCGCCGCCCGGCCGCCCGAAGGCGCTCGCACCGCAGTGCGAAGCATGGAGGTTTCCTGATGAGCACTGCCATTCGCGTGTTGCATCTCGAGGACGCCGCAGCCGATGCGCAGCGCATCCAGGGAACGCTGCAGGAAGAGGAGCTTGCCTGCGACATCGCATGGGTGCAGACCAGGGAGGACTTCCTCTCCGCCCTGGAGCGGCAAGCCTTCGATCTGGTGCTGTGCGCCTATGAAGTGGGCGGCCTGGAGATCGTGCGGCAGGTTCGGCAGCAGCAGCCGGAGTTGCTCCTGATCGTGATTTCCAGCGGGTTGACCGAGGAAGAGGCGGTGGATTGCATGAAGGCCGGCGCCACCGACTACGTCCTCAAGTACCGGTTGCGGAGGCTGGGTTTCTCGGTGCGGCGCGCGCTCGCCGAACAACAGCAGCGGGCGGCGTTGCGCCGGGCGGAAGAAGGCCTGCGTGCCCTGAACGCCGACCTGGAGGCGCGCGTGCACTTGCGCACGGCCGAGCTGGAAACCGCCAACGCGTTCCTGAACTCGGTGATCCATCACATCCCCTATCAAGTCATGGTCAAGAACGCCATCGACCTGAAGCTCGTCCGCGTCAACCGCGCCCTCGAGGAATTGACGGGGCTCAGAGAGCAGGAGTTGCTGGGCAAGACGGTTCACGACTACGTCAGTTCCAAGGAGGAGGCCGACTTCTTCACGGCCAAGGACAAGGAGGCGCTGGCACTGGGCCGGGAAGTGGACATCCCCGAGGAGACACTGCATGCACGCGATGGCAGCGTGCGTGTCCTGCACGCGAAGAAGATTCCGATCCTCGACGAGGCTGGGCAGCCGCGCTTTCTGCTGACCATCGCGGAGGACGTGACGGAACGCAAGAAGAAGGAACATGAAATCGAGCAGCTGAATGCGGCCCTGGCGCTGCGCAGTTCCGAGGTGGAGGCTGCCAACCGTGCCAAGAGCACGTTTCTGGCGACGATGAGCCACGAGATCAGGACGCCCATGAACGGCATCCTGGGCATGCTGGAACTGCTGAGCCTGACCGAGCTGGACACCGAGCAGCGCGAGACGCTAGGGCTCGTGCGGGAATCCAGCCGGTCGCTGCTGCGCATCATTGACGACATCCTCGATTTTTCGAAGATCGAGGCCGGCAAGCTGGAGGTTCGTCCCGAAGTCGTCTCCATCAAGCGTCTGATCGAGGAGGTGCAAAGCATCTACCTGGGCAATGCCAGCAGCAAGGGCCTGATCGTGCGGCGGATGGTCGACCCGCGCATCAGTCCTGCGCTGCGCGTCGATCCGGTGCGCTTGCGCCAGATCCTCAACAACTTCGTGAGCAACGCGATCAAGTTCACCTCCGAGGGCTGGATCGACATCAACGTGCAATGGCTGGGGCGCTCCCAGGGGCAGGAAAGCCTGCGCTTCGAAGTGAAGGACACCGGCATTGGCATCTCGCCCGGGGACCAGCAGCGCCTGTTCCAGCCCTTCACCCAGGCAGAAGGTGAGGAGGCGCGGCGACGGCCGGCAGGTACCGGGCTGGGGCTGGTCATCTCCCGGCAGTTGGCGCAGATCATGGGTGGCTCGATCAAGCTGGAGAGCGAGCCGGGCAAGGGCTCGACCATTACCCTGGAACTGTCGCTGCCCGTCGCCGAGACGCTGCCGGGCAGCGGCGCCGACAGCGCGAGCGCGCTGCCCACCGCCACGGCCACGCGCCGCGTGGCGCCCGGCACCGCGCAGGCCGAGACCGAGGGAACCCTGGTGCTGCTCGTGGATGACCACCCAGTCAACCGCATGCTGATCCTGCGCCAGGTGCGAACGCTCGGCTATGCCGCCCAGACCGCCGACGACGGCGTCCAGGCCCTGGAGATGTGGAAGTCGGGTCGCTTCGCACTGGTCATCACCGATTGCCACATGCCCCACATGGACGGCTACGAACTGGCGCGCAGCATCCGCAGGCTGGAGTCCGACGCGGGACGCGAGCGCGTGCCGATCATCGCCTGCACCGCCAACGCGCTGCAGGGGGAGGCGGAGGTCTGCTTCGCCGCCGGCATGGACGACTTCCTCGTCAAGCCCGTGGAACTGGCGCAGCTGACCGAAAAGCTCGACCGCTGGCTGCCGCTTCCCCAGGCCCCGTCGCCGCCCGCCGCTCGCGACGGCGCAGGGGCGCAGCCCGGTCCCATCGCCGGCCCGATCGACATGACGCTCCTCACGGCGAAATGCGGGGGCGACGCGTCGGTCGTGGGCGAGGTCCTTGCGGCGTTCCGGCGAACGTGCGAGGACGACTCGGCCGGACTCCGGCAGGCGGTGAGCGCCGACGATGTCTCGCTGGTCACCCAGTTCGCCCACCGCATGGCAGGCGCCAGCAAGATGGTCGGTGCGCTCGCGTTTGCAGCCGCCTGCGAGAACATCGACCGTGCCAGCCGTATCGGCGACTGGAAAGCGGTTCTTGCCGGCATGTCGGTGTTCGAGCCGGAACAGAAGCGCCTGGTCGCCTATTTCGAGGGGCGCAGGGAAACGGCCTTGAAGATCACCCCGTGAAAGGTGGCACCGCGAAGAACAGGCCCACTGCCAGTGCGAATGCGCACACGGGATCCGAGCCAGGCAGGTCCAAGGGAACGCCAGCGATCGAAATATCGAGCGTTCCGACGACCGGGACCACGCGGGCGTGGCATGCGCGATTCGTTGCCGCACGCTCGTCCATCGGCTCACGATCAGCCAGGGCGAAGCCCAGCATGGTCAAGGTGCCGGCGACCCAGCGGACATTGGCCCATGCGAGCGCATAGGGTGCAATGACTGCCGGCAGAAGCAACAAGGAATGATCGGGGTCGCGAAGAAATTCGCCGCGACGGGGTGCGCAAATTCGGCGCGCACTGCAGTGGGTGATTTGAGGCTCTTGATCGCATTGGCCACAACCAGTGCGACGAAGACGACGGCCGCCGCACAGCCAAGAACCTCGCCCACCCAACCCGCGCCGGCCGAACTCGATCGCGGCGAGCCGCCACGCCAGCGCCAGACCGCACAAGCCCACGACTGAGCCGAACAGACTGACCGGCAAACAGGCCAGTCCTGCCATGTTGCCAGCGGTGGTCGTGTCAGTGCTCCACCACGCTATCGCGTGACCCGCGACGCATGAAACCGGCGCCATCAAATGCCAGCGATACCGCGGGACCGACTTCGCCGGGCCGCTGGTATCGCCCCCTTGAGGGCGAGGTGCCGCAGGCGCTTCGGGGGTGTTTCATCCTGGTTGGTTCATTCATGGGCACGTCGTGTCCGCACAGCGAGAGCGATGTTTAGACCGAGCACCCATGCGCATGCTATGTGTGCTGGCTGGACAAACGCATGAGCGCTTGTGATGCTGGCCCGCGAGCAACATAATCGGCCCCGGCAACTGCACGAAAAGAATATGAAGATGCCTCGTCGACTTGGAGCGCCAAGCGCGGGGCAATCCTCACCGAGAGTCTTCCACCCTGAGGTTGCGCGAAAACCGTAATGGTCGTCGCCTGCATTGGATCAACCCTGGTTGCGAGGCAAGCCCTGTCTCTGGTGTCGCTTAGATCGGTCGGATTCAACAGAGCAGCAGACGGAGTGGGCGATGCGATGTCCTGTTTGCGACGCCGAAAACCCCGAGAGACTGAAGTGGTGCGGTGCATGCGCCGCTTCACTCGTCATCGCATGCCCGAGATGCGGGGCTGACAACCCTTCGCGTTTCAGGTTCTGCGGGCAGTGCGCTGCGCCTCTTTCGAACCCGATGCCGGTCGGTCGTACAGCTGTGCTGGACGCGAGCGGCGATACGGCGGAACGGCGTCACCTCACCGTGATGTTTTGCGACCTGGTCGGCGCCACTTCCCTTTCGGAACGACTGGATCCAGAAGACATGCGCGAACTGCTGCAGGCCTATCAAGCCGTGAGCGCCGTCGCACTCGGAATTCGATGGGCAGGTCGCGCAATACCTGGGAGATGGCGTACTGGCGTATTTCGGCTATCCACTCGCACACGAAGACGACGCGCAGCGTGCGATCAGGGCGGGACTGGAGATCATTGACAGGGTCGATCGCATTGCCCAGAAGGCTGACGTCAAACATCCCCTCAAGCTCGCCGTGCGCGTCGGCATTCACTCGGGTCTTGTCGTCGCCGGCGAAATGGGCAGCGGAAACTGGCGAGAGACACTGGCCGTGGGCGAGACGCCAAACGTCGCGGCAAGATTGCAGGCGCTTGCGCAGCCCAACACCCTGGTGAAGATGACCACCTGCTTGAGCTTGCGTGCGCTGGTCTGCCGTCCACTCGCCCAGCGTTTCGTCGACATCGAGCGACAAGGCCAGGCCTTGGCGCATTGCACGCTCTCGCACCAGCGTCGTGCAGTTGTCGAGGAGCGCCTGCAGGTTGAACGATGAAACGTCGAGCTCCATGCGTCGGGCCTCGACCTTCGACAGGCCCAGGATGTCGTTGATCAAGCTCAGCAGATGGTGGCCCGAGCTGTAGATGTCGTGCAAATACTCGAGTTGCTTTGCCGTTCACCTCGCCGAACACCTGCTCGACCAGCACTTCCGAAAAGCCGACGATGGAATTCAGCGGCGTGCGCAACTCATGCGACATGTTGGCCAGGAACTCAAGATACTCCCGCACGCCAGGCATGTCGATCCGTGTGACCACGTCGTGTTCAAGGCCGGGCCCAGACGTCGGACCCTGCGCTGGCAACAAGTTGAAGATGCGCGTGAGATCACCTAGCGCGCCTGGCGCAATGCCTCATACGGATTCAGCGCCTCGCCCTTCCACCACTGCTTCTCCGGTCCCAACCGGAATACGGCGAAGTGAAGGTGAGGCGCCTCTGGCGGCGCGTTGCCCGTCGTGCCCACGTAGCCGATGAGATCGCCGCGCCGCAACACCTTTCCTTCCTGCAGGCCAGCTGCGTAGCGGTCCAGGTGAGCGTAGTAGTAGGCCAGCCTTTCGGTCGGGTCGAACTGGTAGATCGTCAGGCCGCCGGGTTTGCTGGTAAACAGCCTGACCAGCGTCCCATCGTCCACGGCAAGGACCGGGGTGCCACGCGGCGCGGGAATGTCGAGGGCCTCATGCCGGTGGCCGGGCCGCCCGTCGTCGAACGTGTCCTTCAGCCCGTCGACCGTCATGCCTTCGATCGGGAATCGCAGCGGGCGAGCGGCCAGTAGCGCGGGTCCGTCGGCAAAGGTCGACGTGGGCGCAGCGGAGATAGCGGGCGATGGTGCGGACGCAGCGCCCTGCGCCATCGTCCCTGCGGCCACCACGCACCACAGCGCAGCCACCAATGCCTGACGCGGATTCAAGATCGCCTCAGGCCTTGACCTCGACCGCAAAACCGGGCTTCGCGAGCAGGGAGACGCGTGCGGCATCCCAGTTGGTCATGTGGACGCAGCCGTTCGTCTCTTCATGGCCGACACGATCCGGCGCCGGTGTGCCGTGAATGCCCCAATGCGGCTTCGACAGGCCCATCCACACGTTGCCGACCGGATTGTTGGGCCCGGCCGCAACCTCGACCTTCGTCGCATCGGCCGGCGCATTCTTGAGGATCGAAGGGTCGTAGGTAAACGTCGGATTCTTGACCTCGTTGGTGATCTTCATCCTGCCCAGCGGCAACGGATCCAGCGGGCCGCCAATGCTGATCGGAAATCCGGCCAACGGCTTGCCATCGCGGTCCAGCACGAAGAGCATGTGTTCGCCCTTGTCGATCTCAATCGACCTGGCCGCCTTGACGACGCTGTCGTCCGCCGCGCCCCCCACGTTGGCGACAATGATTTCATCGCCGGCCTGGAAACGCGCGCCTGGGTTGAGGTTGGCCAACGCACGGGGCGACATGTGATGCCTCTCCGACAGCGCCTCCCGCAGGTTTTCATAATCGAGCGACTTCAGCCTGGCGCGCTCGGCCATGTCCTTGGGTGTCGGTGTGAACGGGCCGGCCGCGTCGTTCGCGGTCACCGTGTAGGTCGCGAACAGAGGTGCCGCGTCGGCACGCAGGGCAGCCCATGTGGCCGCGTCGATCTTGCCGCTGGCCGGAATGCCATTGGACTTCTGGTAGGCCGCGACCACCCTGCGCATGTTGGTACCGAAGCCGCCATCGATTTCCCCGGGCGAGAACCAGGCGCGATCGAGCAGGATCTGCGCCCGCATCACCGCTGCGCCGCGCGAGCCTTGTGCCAGCGTGGGGGTGTCGTGCGCGGCGTTGAGCTTGTCGATCGATCCGACACCGCCGGGGGCTTCCGCGCTTTTCGCGGCGGCCGGCGGTCGGCGCGTGGCCAAGGCAAGCCATGGCGTGGCGGCAGCCGCCAGCGCAGTGGCGGTCATCAGGAATGTTCGGCGTGCAGAGGTCATGGTGGACTCGTCAGGTATGGACGCCCAAGCCTGTTTCCCGATCGAACCGGAGCCTGTAGTCGCAGGCAGACAAAGCGCCTCGGCACAACGCGCGTCTTTCGGGCTGCCGCCAGCTCGGCCAGTGTCTTCACTGCCGAAATTGCTTCGATGCGAACGTCCACGCCATGCGCGACGCATCCGGCCCTTTGTCGTCGCTGAAGAACTCCTTTGCCGCGCCCCCGCTCCATGCGTGCCCCAGGCGCGCGACCTCCACCAACGTGGCGATCGTGCTGCCTTTGCGCTTGTAGTCGGTCACGTTCGTGGCATAGCGGGTACCGCGCTGCACGCTGCGGGTCGCAGTCGCGCGCGCGCCGGCGGCTGCCGCCCAAGCCTGCACCGCCGCGTGGCCGTTGTGTGGCGAGACCACCCGGTCCAGGCTGCCATGAATCACCATCAGCGGGGGCCATGCCGCAACCGCCCTCAACGGCCTTGCCGCCAGCGACTTCGTGGCCCTCAGGCCGTGCATGGCGCCGACCGCCGAAATTGTCGAATGCGCTGTCCCCGGCGGAATTCCGGAATGCATGACGACCGCCTTGAACCGGTCCGGATGCCGGGCGACGAGCAGTGCGGCCATGCTGGCACCCGCCGAGAGGCCCACCGCGGCAACGCGGGCACGATCGGCCCCATAGAGCAGGGTCGCCTGGTCGATCGCACTCATGATGAGCGAGGCTTCGCCATAGGCCCGGCCGCCGGTGGTGTCGAACCAGTTCCAGCAGCCTTGGGGATTGGAGACCCGGTCCTGTTCCGGGTAAAGCACCATGAAGCGCTCGCGCGCCGCGATAACGTTCATCCGGGTGCTGTTGGCAAATGTCCTGGCGTCCTGGCTGCAACCGTGAAGCATGACCATCAGCGGCAATCGCTCCCCGACCTTGACATGCGGCGGCCGATAGAGCCGATAGCGGCGCATGCCAGCGGCGCCCATTGCCACGCCCTGCAGCCATTGCCCGGCCCCCGCGGGCGGCTTGCGCTTCTTGAGCGTCTGCCGCACCGTCTGCTTGACCATGGAGGCCATCGCACTCTGCCCCGCGCGCATTCCCTGCCGGGTCATCGACACAACGCTGCGCTGGAAGATGCTGCCCCATGTCGGGGCCTTGTATCGCTTCGCCACGGCCGCGATCAACGACGTGTCTTTCTCCTCGCGGCGGGCTTGCCTGTCTTGCCGCTCCAGAAGTCGAGCATTTGACGTGCGGCTTCCGCTTGCGCGGTCGCCACATTGCGTTTGGCCGCTGCGGTTGCCTGGCCCCTCGCAGAGCCAGCGGCCCGATTCGCCGCACTGAGCCACATGCTCATGAACGGGTTCTTGGTGGTCCAGGGATTGCGCATGGGTGTCCTTCGTGAGCCAGGATGTTCGAACCGCACAGCATGCGGTCCGCCGGCACGTCGACGCCGGACGCTTTTTGCGCGATAGCGCGTGGGCATGTTCTTACGTACCAGTTCCAGGATGTGCTGGCGGCGTATGACGCGCTGAGGCAGACCGCGCTAGCGACCCGGAAGCGGTCGCGCTCTCACCGCCCATCGACGATGTGCTCGCGCAAGCGGCTTTTGCCTACGAGGCCGTTGTTCAATCACTTTTATATTGACCGCTCACACTACTCACAACTCCGACCATGCAAGCCAATTGGCCCGAGGTGCTCTGGATCGTGCGGCACGGGCAAAGTGCCGGCAATGTCGCGCGCGATGCGGCCGAGGCCGGCGGCCTCGCCGTCATCGATCTTGCGTGGCGCGACATCGATGTCCCGTTGTCAGAACTTGGTGTGTCACAGTCGACTGCGCTGGCCGAGTGGTTCGGCAGGCTGCCGGCGCAGCAGCAGCCCGAAGTCGTGATCTGCTCGCCCTACTTGCGCGCCCTCGAAACGGCGCGCCTTGTCGCGGAGCGTTGCAACGCCATCGCCACGCATGCCACGCTTCGCATCGACGAGCGCTTGCGCGAGAAGGAATTCGGCATCCTCGACCGGCTGACCAAGTTCGGCATCCAGCAGAAGCATCCCGAACTCAACGCGCAGCGGCTGCACGTCGGCAAGTTCTACTTCCGGCCGCCCGGTGGCGAGAGTTGGTGCGATGTGATCCTGCGGCTGCGCAGCTTGCTGGAAATGATCACGCGGGAGTACGCAGGCCGTCGGGTGCTGGTGGTCGCGCATCAGGTGATCGTGAACTGCACGCGCTACCTGCTGGAACACATGGACGAACGCCGGATCCTCGATATCGACCGCCAGGGTGATGTCCCCAACTGCGCGGTGACCTCTTACAGGTCGGAACGCGGTCGCAACGACGACGAAGTCCTGCAGCTCGAGCTTGTCAATTTTCTGGCGCCGCTGGAAGAGGCGGCGACGGCAGTCACGCGCGCACCGGACCAGCCCATCGCTGCGAAGCCGTGAGCGAGCTCTTGATGGGAACGCGTGCATCGTCCGCGACGCTGTTGACATCCGCCATGCTCTCGCGCTGGCCGCTTCCCGATCACGGGAGCGACGCCGACAAGGAAATTCGCGGACATGTTCTGATCGTGGGCGGCAGCGTCGAGACGCCAGGTGCCGCCATGCTGGCGGCCATCGCAGCGCTGCGCGCCGGCGCGGGAAAGCTCACGATTGCCGTCCCCGCTGCCGTAGCGCAGGGCTTGGCGCTGGCCGTGCCGGAGGCACGCGTCATCGGCCTGCCTCTCTCGTCGGGCGGCGGATTTCTCGCGCGCGGCAGCGACAGGCTCGCCGCGCTGGCCGGTGCCGTCGACGCCGTGGTGCTGGGCCCCGGCATGATGAATGCGCAAGGGACGATCGGCTTTGTGCGCGGCTTGCTGCCCGCTTTTCGACGAAGCACCGTGGTTCTGGACGCATTCGCGATGGGCGTGGTCCGGCATCTCTGTCTCGACCAGCCCGTGGTGATGACGCCGCATGCGGGCGAGATGGCGAACCTGTCGGGGCTGACCAAAGAGGCCGTGTGTGACGATCCCCTGAGTACCGCGATCGCCGCGGCGCGTCTGTGGAACGCCTGCGTGGTGCTCAAGGGCGCTTGCTCCTACATTGCACAGCCCGACGGGACAACCTGGCGCCATGAAGGATCGACACCGGGCCTGGCCACCTCCGGCTCGGGGGATACGCTGGCCGGGGTCATCGGTGGACTCGCCGCGCGCGGATTGGCACCGGCCGTGGCCAGCGCGTGGGGCGTGGTACTCCACTCGCGGGCGGGGGCGGCGCTGGCGCGACGGCACGGTCCGCTGGGATTTCTCGCGCGCGAATTGCCGGGCGAGTTGCCGCGACTGATCCAATCCGCGAGTCGGCCGCGCCGCTCACAGGAAGGACGGGCACGGCCGCGCCTGGTGACGCGCAGCGCCATCGGGCGACCCAGTTAGCGATTCGCACCGGGCAAGCCAAAACGATCAGCCGCTTGTCGGGAAGCGATGGCGTCCCAACCCACATCGCGGTGCGCCCGGCGCCTATACACGATCGTCAATCCGGCGAAAAAGCTGTCGATCTAAAAGCAGTCGACCTCACTCGCCGGAGATGCCGAAAGGACCGCGCCATGCCTCCAGACGCAATCGATTCTTCCAAGCCTGCTGAGATCTCGCGGGCACCCTACATCCTCTATGGCGCGCCGGGCTCCGGCGCCACCCCCATCCATGCGGCACTGACGCTGATCGGCGCATCCGTGAGCGTCGTGGATGTCGCTCCCTGGCGCAACGAGCGGGAGCGGGACAAGCTCAACAGCGTCAACCGGATGCGCCAGGTGCCGGTACTGGTTCTTCCTTCGGGAGAAGTCATGACCGAGAGCGCGGCAATCCTCATCTGGCTGGGCGATCGCTATCCGCAAGCACGCCTGGCTCCTTCGCTCGAGGACCCGCGCCGTGCGCAGTACCTGCGGTGGATGAGCTTCGTCTCCTGCGCAATCTACGCGCTGTACTGGGTCCGTGACGAACCCTCGCGACTCGCGCAGGACCGTGCGGCCCAAGTCGTGATCGAAGAGCGCACGGCGGAACGCATTGCGGCCTGCTGGCGCGTCATGGACGCCGAGATGACACGAGGGTCGCCCTACCTGCTTGGCGGCGACATCGGCGTGCTCGACCTGTACGTGACCGTCGTCTCGCGATGGCAACCGCGCCGGCTGCGGTTCTACCGCGAGGCGCCGAGGATGGCCGAGATCGTGCGCCGAGTCGATGCCGAACCGCGATTGACGCAGTCCTGGGCGGCGCGCTACCCCTTCACGACCGATTGGGAAAGCCAAGGGCCCTGACCGCGCTGGCCGCCCTGGAAATCCACCCATGTATCAACGCACGCTCGCACCCCTGCGCCACCATCCCGTGCTGGTCGCCTGCGGGGCCCTGGTCCTCCTGCTGGTCGCACTCGTCGTCCTGTTCGACTGGAACTGGGTGCGCCCACCGCTCGAGCGCTATATCTCGCAAAAGACGCAGCGCGAGTTCCGGATCTCCGACCTGCATGTCCGCCTCGGGCTCACACCGACGATCCGGATGCGCGACGTCTACTTCGGCAATGCGGCATGGTCGAAGGACGAGCCGGCCATGGCGAAGATCGAAGCGCTCGAGTTCTCGGTGTCCTTGCGCGATCTACCGGAGAAGGTCCTGGTCCCGCGCGTGGCGCTCACGCGCCCCGAACTGGTCTTCGAGCGCCTGCCCGACAACCGCAAGAACTGGATCCTTTCGGACCCCTCCGACACGTCGCCGAGCAAGTTGCGCATCAGCACGCTGTCGGTCGACCACGGCCACCTGCGCTACGTCGACCATGGCGAACCCTTTGTGCTCGACGTGCAGGGCAGCACGTTCGACCCGGCCGCGCAGGAGAAGGTCAAGGACGCCGATGCGAAGCCCGCGAACAACCGCTATTCGACGCAGTACGACTTCAAGGGGGCATACCACGGCGCTGCTTTTTCGGGCCGGGCGCTGACCGGCGATGTGCTGAGCTTCCAGGAGTCCGGCGTTCCGTTCCCGCTCAAGGGCGAGCTCGATGCGGGAACCACCCAGCTTGCCGTCGAAGGCACGATTGCCGATGCCGCCAACATTTCCGCCATCGACACCCAGTTGCGCATCAAGGGCCTGACGCTCGCGAACCTCTACCCGTTTTTGCTGCTGCCGCTGCCGGCTTCGCCGCCCTACCAACTGCAAGGCCACCTGATCCTGAAGGGCAACCGCTACACGATGGACGACCTCGCCGGCAAGATCGGCTCGACGGACGTCACCGGCAAGGGTGCCTATGTCGACAAGAAGCCGCGCCCATTGCTGACCGCCGACCTGCACAGCAAGCTGCTCAACATCGCCGACCTGGGCCCGCTGGTCGGCGTGCAAACCAAGGGCAGCGGCGGCAAGCCGGCGGCGTCGCAGGCCGAAACCCGCAACCGTCCTGCCGCGAAGGCCAAGGAAAGGGCGACCGACCCCGACCATGTACTGCCGGCGGGTACCTTCGAGGGCAGCCGACTGCAGAAAATCGATGCGGAAGTGGACCTGATCGCCACCAGGCTCGTCGTGCCGGACGCGCTGCCGCTCGAAAGCCTGAAGGCCTCCCTGCGCCTGCACGATGCCATGCTGGAGGTGGCGCCGCTGGATTTCGGCTTCGCGGGCGGGACCATCGCATCGCGGGTGTCGCTCGATGCGCGCGAACCGACCCTCAAATCCGATGTCCAGGTCGACCTGCAGCGTGTGCGCGTCGACCACCTCGTCCCCGACAACGAGACGATCGCCAAGGGCGCCGGCCGCGTCGGGGCAACGCTGCACCTGAAGGGGACCGGCAACTCCATCGCCGACGCGGCCGCCCAGGCCGACGGGCGCATCGCGGTCACCGTCGTGAACGGACGCATCTCCAACCTTCTGGATGCCGCCAGCGGACTCAATGGGGGCAAGGTGCTCGCACTCCTGCTCGGCGGCGACAAGGACATCGTCATCCGCTGCGGCGGCGTCGCCTTCGACGTCGCGGGCGGCCGCGGCAAGTCGACGCTGTTCGTGCTGGACACCGAGCAGACGCAGGTGCTCGGCAGCGGCCGGTTCGACCTCGAGCATGAACGCTTCGACATGACCGTGGCACCGAAGCCGAAGGAGTTCGGGCTGCTCTCGCTGCGCACCCCGGTGCGCGTCTATGGCAGTTTCAAGAGGCCGGACTACGAGGTCGTGAAGGGCCCCCTCCTCGCGCGCGCCGGGGGCGCGCTTGCGCTGGCGGCTGTCAACCCGCTGGCGGCCCTCCTGCCGTTGATCGAAACCGGGCCGGGCCAGGAAACAAATTGCGCGAACGTGCAGCAGGCGGTGGCGGGTGCCGCGCAGCAGGCTGGCGGCGCCAAGAGACCCGTTGTGCCCAAAGCAAGGAGGACGCCGTGAACCTGAAGCACCTCTACAACCTGTGTCGCGACGCGGTGATGGCATGGGTCGACGACTTCGCGCCCAGCATGGGCGCCGCCATTTCCTACTACACCATCTTCTCGCTTGCGCCGCTATTGGTGATCGTCATCGCGATCACGGGTGCGATCTTCGGGCGCGACGCGGCGCAGGCGCAGATCGTGGCGCAGATCGGAGGCCTGGTCGGCCAGGACGGCGCCGCGGCGGTGCAAGCCATCCTGCACGCCGCCGCCGATACCGACAAGGGTCTGGTGGCCGGTGCCGTCAGCGTCGTGGTGCTGCTGGTCGGTGCCACGACAGTCTTTGCGGAGTTGCAAAGCGCGCTCGACCGGATCTGGCATGTTCCGGAGAAAGAGAAGCCCTCCGGCGTCTGGGCTGTGTTGCGCGCCCGTGTGCTGTCGTTCGGGCTCATCCTCGGCGTCGCATTCCTTCTCATCGTCTCGCTCCTGGTGAGTGCGGCACTGGCCGCCTTCGACAACTGGTTTGGCGGGCTGATGCCGGGCTGGGAGGTGCTGATGCAGGCCCTCAATCTGCTGATCTCGTTTGGCATCGTCACCCTGCTTTTCGCGATGATCTACAAGCTGATGCCCACCGCGAGAATCGCTTGGCGAGATGTATGGATCGGCGCAGGCGTGACGGCGCTGTTGTTCGAACTCGGGAAACTGCTGATCGGCCTGTACCTTGGCAAGAGCGGCGTCACGCAAGCATTTGCGGCGGCGGGATCGCTGGTGGTGCTGGTGGCCTGGGTCTACTACGCCGCCCAAATCTTCCTGCTCGGCGCAGAGTTCACCAAAGTCTATGCCGATGCGCACGGCTCGCTCTCCGGGCAGAAGGCCGTTGCAGCGACCAGGCTCGGGGCGAATGTCCAAGCCGCTGGCACGTCGCAGGCCGACCTTGCACGCGCGACGGACAGCGGCGTGGCGGCGGTGGCCTCGGACGTACCGGACTACGCCGGGCTTGCGCTTGTGGCCGCGACCCAGCGCGAGGTGGATGACCGTGTCGCGCTGGCCACGCGCAGGCTGACGCGCCAAGTCGCGTTGCTGGCGGTGGTCACGCTGGCGAATTCGCTCGCTCGCCAACGCACCCGCCGCCAGAAAAAGAAAGCCATGTGAGGGCGTGGACTCGACGCGCACTCACCGAGACCCTCGCTCTCCTGCGGTCGCAGACCTGAAGTCTTCCTGCCGGCGCGGTTGCCGCGTTCAGAGGAGCGAAGGTCGCATAAGAGCCTTTGCGCGCCCGGCGGAGCTGCCACTGAATGACCGGTGCGTGAGTTGCACGCAACCCGGATCGTGAAAAAGTCACGGAATGTGCCCCCAGGCGCCAGGCGTGTAATTCGTCGGTACTACATATAGTCATAATTGATTACATGCAGAAACATTCTCAACCAACGAATGAATGGTGGCACGAGCGGCCCACCAAAATCGCAGACCTGCCCACCGGCTACCAAGTCCTCAGTTCCACGCGCCCCGTCAGCAACGATGTCTGGCCGAAGGCGACATTCGTCGTCTGTTTGATGTTCGCCTTGGTGTTGTCGCTCATCTCATTGATGACGGGTCAAGCTGAGCCTTCCCGAGGAGCGGAAGGGTCCGCGACGACACAGCGCGCAGCGGCAGAAGAAAAGCCGGCAACAGCCTCCCGACCGCAATTGAAGGAAAAAGACACGGCCGATCTGCGCCGGAAGCCGATGGACGTCGCCGGCGCGCGCCATTCGCTCAGTTCGCGTTTGATTCAGATACGCCGCGCGTAAGCCGTGCCGGGATTCTGAAGGCTCGTCGGCCTTGACCAGATCGGCGTGGCCCCCTGCTGTCTTCCTCTGGAGGTTTGATGGGCCGCGCCGATGACGATGATGACGATGATGACGAGTTCGCCGGACGCTCCAGCGTGAAGCAGTCGATTGAACTGGAGCGGCATATTCGAAAGGATCTCGCTGCGCGAACGTGGCGCCGAAACCTTGCGGGCTTTATCTTCGTGGTCGCCCTGGTTGTTGCGGTGTTTGTCATTCGGCATTGAAAGGAGATCGGTCAACGGCGGTCGCCGGCGGGACTGGTCTGGCCCGGCCTTGATCGCGGTGCTTTCGCTTCGACGTACAAGCCCTCGCCGGGCTCGTGAAGGCAACCGCAGTTGCAGGGGCACGCATGGCACGCTGTCCTGCAAGCGCGTTGCGAGTTGTCCGCTTTCGCAAGGCTCCCGCCGTGCAGAAGAGTGGCGCCATCACAGCGACCGGAGCACAACATGGCAGACGACCTTTCAGAACGCGGGAACCAGGACCGCACCCGGATCAACGTCAACGAGCCTCACGAGGTTCGGTACTGGACCAGCCGCCTTGGCGTCAGCGAAGACGAGCTCCGCAAGGCGGTCGCGGATGTCGGAGTCTCGGCCCAGCAAGTCGCCGAACATCTCGGCAAGGCCTGACAGTCCATGGCTGAGAACCTTACGCAGCCGTTCACATACCGCGGCTGCGAATTCACGTGCAGTGCCATCCAGACGGAGGGCGGCACGTTCCAGCCGCGGGTCATCTACCGGGGCGGAATGGCTGTCGTGCAGCAGGCAGAACTGCCGCACGACAGCGACCCTTATGGATCGGCCGCGGAGGCGCTGCGCCATGCGGAGCAACAGGCCGTTCGCTGGGTGCATGACCGGACCGGCGATGGTCAGGGCCGGTTTTGAACGAGCGACTTCCCGACGCCTTGGCCGTCAGGGTGCGCTCGCAACGGCAATCGAGCGAGAGATCTTGCGTTCACGGCACCCGCTGCAGCTTGCGAATCGCAACCTACACGAGGTTCGAGCAACCTCCCGCGGCGAATTTGCGCTGCATGCGATGGGGCGCTGTGGCCGTGGCGTCGGAATTCGCGTTGATCAGGAGTCGCTGGAAGCGTCAGCCACCCCGAACGCCTGACGAACTTCTTCCAGCGCCGCCTGCGCGAGTTTGACTGCCGAGTTCACGTCTGGCGCGTCCGGCGGCGCCCCCGATGGCGGCCGCAATGCAAAGGCAAGTCGCTCGCATGCGGCCTCCCATTTCAATCTGGCTTGGAGCT
This sequence comes from Variovorax humicola, assembly GCF_037889915.1. Lineage (NCBI taxonomy): Bacteria > Pseudomonadati > Pseudomonadota > Betaproteobacteria > Burkholderiales > Comamonadaceae > Variovorax > Variovorax humicola. The sequence continues at coordinate 32,913 of NZ_JBBKZV010000019.1, forward strand.
TCGCCGTCGTCTGTTTCATTGGTTCCCACGTCAAATCTTGCGAATCAATCCTACCCGGATGATTCCTGAGCGCCCACTCACGTGTAGATCAGCGCATTCAGAGTCGGTTCAACAAACAAGGGATTCAGAATGGCGCTCACCGTATTCCTGGTGGAAGACAACGAAAGAATCCGTGATCACCTGATCCCGGCGCTTGCGGAATTGGGATCGGCCAGCGTAATGGCAACTGCCGAATCCGAGCAGGAAGCGATTGACTGGTTGTCCTTGCACAAGGGCAAATGGGATCTTGCGGTCGTCGACTTCATCCTTCGCGAAGGGACTGGCCTGGGCGTTGTGAAGTGGTGCAACGGACGCGAACCCGGTCAACGGGTGGTCGTGCTGTCCAACTATGCAACGCCCGTGACGCGCTCGGCATGTCGAGATGCGGGTGCCGACGCCGTCTTCGACAAGTCCACGGAGCTCGAGGACTTCTTCTCCTACTGCCTGGAAAATCAAAGCTTCTGATTTTGGCCGCGGTGTCTTGGCTCTGGCGCCTGGCACTGGCAGGGCATCCGCCTTTGGGAGCACCGAACGTGGCGACGCCGGCGTGAGTCGTGCTGCATCTGTTCGAAAAGTCGCCAGCAGTCAAATTCGAACTGAAGCCAAAACCCGACCGCAAGAGAGTCTCCGCGGGATGGCTGTAAATAAGCTACCGGCGCGCTCTAACACGTGCACGATTCACCCTGTCAACTGCCACCAACCGTTGTGCAACCCAACGCCTTCCGTTAGTATATTTTCATGCTTACGCTCGCCCTGTTCTCCGACCTCCCGGCCGAAACTCACAGTGCAGCTTTCGAAAGCTGGCTGGCCGACCAACGCGCTGCCGGCACATTGCGCCAAGCCTCTTCGATCGCTGTCTACCGGGAAATGTGGTCCGCATTCACCGCCTGGTGCATCGGCGAGCAGCCTGCGGTGACGCTTGCATCGCTGGACATGCACGACCTCGAGGTATTCCACGCCGCGCGGTTCGGCACCAAGAGTTCGGACCTCTCACTTTCTCCTCGACATGCGCTGCGGTTGCTGCGCTTGATTGACAGGGTGCTTCGTCACCATGCCGCCGAGATGGATCAACCCGCCAACACAGCGGCGGCCGACTGGATTGCCGCGCACCCTGACGTTCGCTACGCAGATGCCGCGAGTGCCGACCCGCTTCCAGAGTTCCTGTCAACTAGCGAGGCCAGGCACCTGATCGCCTATCTCTCGGCCGCACGGCCACGACCGGGGCTGTCGGAGGCCCGCCGCAACAGCCACTCCTCGTTCACCTGGCAGGAACTGCGCAATCGCACCGCGGTGGCACTTCAACTGGGCGGTGGACTGACACCGGGCGACGTGCGGGTGTTGACGTTGAAATCGCCGACATCGCAAGGCGGCCGCGTGCGCGCGCGGCCCTGGAAAGTGTCGGTGCCAGGCAACGGCAATTCATTTCCGCGCGAGACGCCGATCGCGCCCTGGGCCGGCGAACTGCTGCAGCATTGGCTGCAGGTTCGTGCAGAGGCCGGCATCTTGGGTGAATTCCTCTTTCCTTCGACACGCACAGGCAAGCCATGGAGCAAGCTGTCGCACTACCAGTGCGCGCGCCAGGTGCTCGAAGACGCCGGCCTGGACAGCAGCGAGGGGGGCTCGTTCCGCTTGCGGCACACGTTCGCGATACGCCAGCTTCGCCGCGGGACGGACCCCGGTCAGGTCGCGCGCTGGCTTGGGATCGAACCGGAGGCAATGGCCAAGTACGACCGCGTCGTGGCCACCCCTACCGACGTGATTTGACCTTGGCCAAAGCCGGCACTGCCCGCTGTCTTCATGGGTGCTTGCCTCGCCACAAGCTGCTGAAGCAATTTGCCATGTCCAACAACATGGCCGCGCCAAGACATGATGGCCCGTCCTCGGAGGCAGGCCATCATGTCTGGTTTTGAGAAGGTTTTTCGTGTTCGCGCATGCGCTTTTTGAATAGAGCGTGCGCGGCCTTCACAACCTCGGCCGGACCGCGCAAAGTCAGTTCAGACCAACCTTCAGGCAATGCGTACTACTGAAACTGCTTGATAACAGCCGCACGGATTGCATCGATCGCTTGTCGATCAAAGCGAAGTCCTTGGCCGGCTTCATCGGTGCTTCATTTCCGAGGAAGAGACGTCTCCCGATCTCGACGGTTCGATCATCAAGACAACGTTCGCGAATAGCGACGAACGCGCGGGCCGGTGAGGCAAGCGGTCCTTCGCACAGCCGCTGCGCAGGCCCGGCGCGCTCAGCGCCGAGCGGAATCAGGCGGTGGAGGCTTCGGGTGCAATGGATGCAGGAGGCGCGGCCTGCGCGGTGGCGGGCACAACGGCAGCTGCCGGCGCGCGCTTGCGCGCAGGAGATGACTTCTTCGTGGCCGCCGCCTTGGGTGTCGCAGTCACATTCGAAACCGTCCTTGCAACCGTCTTTGCGGCCTTCTTCGCAACTTTCTTCGCAACCTTCCTGGTCGCCGTCTTCGCTGCAGCAGGCACGGCCTTCTTCGCTGCCGTCTTCGCTGTCGTCTTCGCTGCCTTCCTCGCGACGGGCGCCACTGCGGTTTCTGCAGGCTGGGTGACAGCGGCCTGCTTCTTCGCCGCGCTCTTCTTGGTCGGGGTCTGGGCGGTCGACTTCGTCGCAACGGACTTCTGTGCGGCCGCCTGTTTGCCGGCAGCTTTCTTTGCAGGAGTCTTCCTGGCAGAGGTCATTGCTTGTGCCGCATCGCTCGAGGGCGCTGGCGTCGTCGTGGCCGTTGTCGCGATCACGGCGGACTTCTTCGCAGCGGATTTCTTGGACGCTGACTTCTTGGCAGCCACCTTCCTTGCGGTCACGTTCGTGGCAATGGCCGGTCCTTCTGCGGCTGCGGATGCGGCAGCGGGCTCGACCGCCGCCTTCTTCGCCTCCTTCTTCGCAGTCGTCTTCGCCGTCTCTTGCGGAGTCTGTTCGGCGGGGGCTGCGACAGGAGATTGAGCCGGTGTCGCGCCCGTCAGAAAGCTCTCCAGAGACCGGCCGACAGCGAGCGCCTCGCGCAGCCAGGCGGGTCGCGGGCCGCGCCCGCCCCACTGCTTGCCTTGTCCGTCGCTGTACTTCGCGCCGCTCGCAACAACGGCAGGCTTGGCCTTGCCCTTCGCAGCAGGAGTGACAGCCGCGGGCTTAGAAGAAGCGCTGTCCACGCCGGCCGATGCGAACCGGAGATCCGAAGCGGACAGTCCGTGCTTGGCGATCAGGTCGTTGATCCTGGCAATGGCGCCTTTCGATTCAACCGCCTTTTGCTTGTCGGCTGCAGCCTGGAGTACGGCAATTTCGCGCAGGAGCTGGGCGTGGGTCTTGATCATGAGGAATTAGAAAGTTAAAGGTGCGCAAGTCTAATTACTTTTCTGGTGCAGCAAATTAGCGAGTCCGCATGGACAAATCATTTATCGCGCTGCTGTTGTGATTCGTGGGGCGGCGGCAACTCGCGCCAATATGAACTCAAACGCCTCGCCTGCATGCTGCGCGGCTGAGAAGATGGCGGTGCGATTTTTGCGATGGACCTCATCCCGGAGATCCTCCTCGGAGGGCGATCGATTCGCGCACCGCCTCAGCGGCCGGACCCAGCACGAGTCTGCGTCAATTCGTTTCATCCCGCTTCGACCCGTCGTTCTTCAGTCGATGCGGAGTGGTCTTGCCATCGCGCTCGACTCACGCCCCAATTGCTCAGCAAATGCCTCTCGATTCGGCGAATGGGTTCTCCGATCAATGGGGCCCGTCCAGCGCCATTCAGGCGACCCTGGGGCTCAAGCGACATTGCCAACTCGATCGCCGCCATCCCAATCCCCATAGCCTCGCAACCTATCCGGCGTCAGAGGGGCATTCTGCGGATTCGTCCCTCGAGGCTTGCCCAACACCTGCCCTCAGGCCGTCGTGCTGCTGGGCGCCGTGCATCACAAGGGCACGTATCGGACAACCTTAACGACTGCGGTCGTTCAATGTCGCGAATCAAGCTGGCGGTTTCGACCCTTTGCTGCCATTCGCCATGCGGGCGCGAAGGGCAGAGCATCAGCAAGAGAACTTCTTGTTCCCTTGCTACGAATGCATGGCTCACAGCGTTCCTCGATCAAGGCGATGATGAGCGCTCCGAGTGCTACCTTGCCAAGGCCGCTAGATTTTCGCGCAGGCGGGGGCCGCTCGCGATTCGCTGGCGGCATTGCCATTCCTGTGCTGACCACCTGCGGCAAATGCTCGCGGACGGTACGCAACAAATCAGCGTTCCAGTCTGCCGACGGCGGCGATGATCTGCGCCGCGGTCGGAAAGATGGAAATGCTGTTCGGCCCGTCGAGCGCCTCGATTTGCACCCATGCGACGACGCCCGCCGCATCGACCAGGAAGTGCCCGGCGAGTTGGGTGGGGTGGCTCGCCAAGATTGCATGATCGGCTTCATCCATCTCGAAGCCGTCCTTGGCGTTGAGTACGGGGTTGGCCGCCATCGGGTTCATCGGTTCGGGCAACTCGCCGGTCGGGTTGATACGTGCCGCTGCAAATTCCGCCATGCTTCCGCGATACGGCCATTCGGGCGTCTCGCTGCTGCCATCGGGGAGGAACTCGCCGCGCGGCACGCCGAAGGCCTGGTGCGTCAGGCAATCCGGGTCGCTGAGAAGCATCACTGGCGTCGGCCGGTAGCGGAAATACATGCGGGCGCGCTCCAACGGCGTGTTGATCACCGCCAGGGTCTCCACCCCAGCAGCGCGCAGGGCAGGCTGCACGGCGCCAAGCTGCACCACTTGGCGTCGGCAGAATGGACAGTGGAGCCCTCGAAAGAAGCCGATCAGAAACGGGCGACCACGCAAGCTGCCGAGCGAGAACATTCCTTCGAGGTTGGCCGCGGGAAGCGAGAATTCGGGCGCAGGTTCTCCTGGTCGCAGCGGGCGTTTCTGGTCTTCCACGGACTATTCCTTTGCTTTGGCGTTCAGGTGAGGACGAAAAATCGACCGTATCACTTGTCGCGTGACGGCACAACGCTCGATGATGGATGTCGCATTCGCCTTTGCGGCCACGGGAAGCGAGTAGTAGAGATCTCGAAATTGCCGCCGCATATTGCCGACCGAAAGAACGATTGGCCAATAGCGGGCTCCCACGCGACATAATTTGATAGTTCAATCTCAGCATTCAGAGTCTGTAGCTGGCGCTCAACATCGGGGTTCGATCGACAGCGATTGGCCGGGATGATGCGCTTGAGGCGCAGCGGCGAACGGCGTCCGCAGTCTCAAGTGCATCGAGGTAGCGCTGGATGCTCTGCTTGATTTGCTGTTGGCGCCCGTCGATCTTGCCGGGCGAGAAGTTGCGATCACGGCTATTGGCGGCTTTGAACTTGCTGCCGTCGATCGCCACTACAGCTTGACCGGAGAGCTTCAACTGTCTTGCGGCCGTTTTAGCGCGGTATGACCTTCAAGCGTGTTCAATCAAGCCGATGCAGGCAGATCGATTCTCAAGTATGAGAGCGGCTTGCGAGGAGCTCGAATGCACGCTGCAACGCGCGATGAGTAAGCGTCCTGCCGTCCCGCCCGCGCGGGTCTATCGGCGGGATCGTTGATCTCGTCGATGACGACGCAGTCTTCGTGGAACTTGACGATGGCCTTGTCCGGCGTGATCTGCCAGCATCATTGATTGGTTCCTCGATGCTCTTCATGCGGACGTCGGCGCGCCGAGTGTGCGAGCAAACTACTTCTTCCTGAAGGTGTCGTGGCAAGTCTTGCAGGTCTCGCCCAACGGGTCCATGGCCGCTTTCAGTGCGTCGAGGTTGCCGGCTTTCGCGGCGACCAGGAGCTTCTGCGTATCCGACATCAATCTCTCGTTCAGTTCCTTGAATTTCGCCTGCTCCTGCCAGATCTCCGGCTTGGCCTTGCCGCCTTCCGTGCCGGGTCCGAATCCGGCCCAGGGAAGCTTCGATATTTCGGCGACAACTTCCGCATTGGCCACCGCGGCCGTCGCGTCGTAGGGCACCCTGCCGCCGGCCATGGCACCCAGGCGGGCGACGTGCTGGCTCTGGATGAACATCGCGCTCTGGCGGTACTTGATGGCATCGTCGATCTTGGCGAACTGCGCGCCGGCCGACATGGAAAAGCCGCAAGCGGCAACCAGAATGAGGGGGACAAGGGTTTTCATTCGTCAATCCTTCTTGTTCGCGCGCCGCGAAGTACGGCGTCCTCCCAGTTTCGTCTTGCTGCGGTTCGAGACGGGAGACCGCCCGCGGCACGGTTGATTCCGCGCCAAGGCGGAACGTTCATTCCGGGAAACGCACGACCGGTTCAATACCCATGAAGCCGGCCGGGTCCTGAACGCCCCTCCTCAAACGGGACCCGCAATGGGCGCTGGGTTCGTCCAGCGGCTCCAGCCGCGTGACCTGCATCAACGCCGCCCACTGCGGGTCGGTGCGCCACTCGGCAGAGGGCGCCTGGCGGTCCGCGCACCTGCCGCCCGGACCATGGACCACAGCGTGGTGGCAGGGCTGCCTGCAGCAGCCGTTCGAACTGCCGGATCTCGTCGTCGCGGCCAACGAAGGAGTGCGCGGCGGCACTGGCCAGCCGCTCGCCGATGGAGCCAGCCGCACTTTGCATACCGCTATCGCAGCCATGCCGTGCGCGAATGCGAGCCAAGACCGCGTCATCAACGTCGAGTCGATGTACATCGTCCACGACGACATCGCGGCGGGCACGCCGGTACCGGTTCTGGATGAAGGGGACTTACGATCAACGTTGCGTTTCAAACTCGGATGCACATGCCGGCCAAGGTGCGGCTCTTCATCACTCGCTGGTCGAACGATTTCACGTCGATGACCATGAGCGCTTCTGGACCCGCGTGAGCGCGAGGCTTCATCGAGCCTGCGCAGGTCAACAGACGTCCGCCGGTGGTGCACTTAGACTCGAGCGCAGATGATCGCCACACTCTCCGCCGTCACGCGCGAACGCCTTCGGCGCTTCATGCGCATCATGCGCATGGCCGCGGTCATCGGTGCGGGCGTCGGTGCAATCTACGCGGGCGCAACTGCCGGACCCGGCGCTCGCTCGCTGCTCCATTCCCTCCTGATCTCGATACCGATTGGTGTCATCGACGCCCTGCTCATGGCTTCATGGATCGCCGGCATCGAGATGTTCCTGTTGCCTCGCGCTTCGATGCGCTGGCTCGACGCGCTGCCGTTCGCTGCGGTGTTTATCCTGAAGACGCTTGTTTACGGCGCGATCGCAGGGGCAGTCCTCGCCGGTCAGCCGGGAGAGCGCTTGTTGGGCGTCGTCGCCGTCTATAGCGCGCGCACCGGGCTGATTGCGGTTTGCCTCTCGCTCGTGCCCGTTGCCGTCATGGTGATGATGTTTCAAGCCGCGGGCCTCGTCGGCTACCGCACGTTCATGGCACTTCTGCTTGGAAAGTATCGCCGGCCCTACGCCGAGCGACGCTTCTTCCTCTTCGCCGACGTGGTGGGCTCGACCGCGATCGCCGAGCGGCTCGGGGCGCTGGAAGCACATCGCTTCCTCGCCGCAGTGTTTTCGGCGGTCGCCGAACCGATCGAACTGTGCCGCGGCGAAATCTACCAATACGTCGGTGACGAGATCGTCATCACCTGGGTCGAAGCCGACGGCGTTGCCAATGCGCGCGCGTTGCGCTGCTACTTCGCGATGCGCGCGGCGCTCGCCGCGGACGCGAACCGGTTTGTCCAACGCTTTAGCGTGCGGCCGGAACTACGTGCGGCCCTGCATCTGGGCGAGGTCATCGCCGGCGAGGTCGGCCAGGTTCGTCGTGCGATCGTCTTCCATGGCGACGTCATGAACACGGCCGGGCGCCTCGAGCAGGCGACCCGCGACGTCGGATGCTTCTTCATCGCATCGGCGGAAGCGCTCGCCTCCCTTGGTCCGCCGCCCGAAATCCGTACCCACGACCTTGGCGCGCTGGCGCTGCGCGGACGAGTCGAGCCGGTCCATGCGTTCTGCGTCGAATATTCGGATAGGAGCGCCTTGAAGAGCGCATGAAGGCCGCGCGACGAGAAGGAGTTCTTCGCTCCGGCGTACTGCTGCAAATCCGAAGAGGGTCGGGCGCTAGCTCCATCGAAAGCTGAAGTCCACTTGTCGACGTTTCGAATTCCAGGTTTCGGACGGCTAACCTTTGCTCAGGCGTATGTCGGCAACGGGGCGGCAGCAGCGTTAGCCATTGCGCAAGATAGTGTTCGAGTGGCGCCCTTCCCGGCCAGGCGTCTAGTCGTTGCACGGCTGGTCTCGCCCGCACCATGCTGACGACGCCTGCTGCCAGCGTCGGCAAGGCACCGGCCCCAACCCCGATCTTGGGCACAGCGTCGGAGGACGCAACTGTAGTCAGAAGGCTCATGACCAGCGAAGGCGGTCGGCGGATGGTGTTCACGCTCCCCAGCTGCGTTTGACGCCCGTATCCGGGTGCTCCGTCTCATTGCAGTGGCGCGGAGGATGTCCAGCCATGACGATGCCGATTCAGACAACCCGGCACCCCGTGCCGCTTCCTCCGAGGATCTCGCTCATGCGCATCAGACAACGTGGCTTACTCCTGGCCCTGGGCCTGTTTCTATCCATCAACGCCTTGGCGAGCCAGGCAGGCTTTCGAACCATCAGCGTTCCCGGTCTGCCCGCGGACCCCGCGCCAATCCCTGTCGCCCTGTTCTACCCCACGCAGTCCCCCGAACGATCCATCGCGATGGGGCCGTTCACGGTCCATGCCGCCATGGGAGGTACGCCTGACGCGCAAGTGAAGGGCTTGATTGTCCTGAGTCACGGAAACGGCGGGTCCGAGCTAGGACACGCCAGCCTGGCTGAAGCGCTGGCGCGCGACGGCTACCTGGTTGCCGCGATACGTCATCCCGGCGACAACTGGCAAGACCGATCGTTGCTCGCGAACGGCCCGGCTCGCCCGAGCTTCGCCGCATTCCCAACGCATGGCACTGGGCCTTCATGGACCCCTGGCATGCCCATCCCAACGCCCGATGGCGACATCGGAGCCGATCCGCCGGGCTTTGATCGGCCGGCGTTCTTGAAACAGTTGAGCAATGAGATCCCGGCTCATCGAGCGGCAGCCTATCAAGAGGACGCGGATGCGCTGGAGTGGATCCTGGACATGGTGCGCAATGACACGTGCCGCAGTTCGACCTGAACTTCGCTCCCGACAAGCCTGGTCTCCTGATTCGCCAGATTCTGTACAGGCTCGAGGCGGAGGCCGGCGTCAAGCTCTGAGAGTCAATCGCGCTTGAGGAACAAACGCTGCCGATTCCGACGCTGACCATTCAGCGCGCCTTGCTTTGCCGGGCAAGTCGAGGCCGCCGCCGCATCGCAGCCGGATGGGCCGGATTCGAGCGCAACCCAGGACGGTTACGCGTGGCGCTTGAAGTACTGCACTTCGCGCTCGTGCTTCTCCGCACCTTCGCGCGTGGCAAACGTGCCGAGGTTGCGACGCTTGCCGGTCTTCGGGTCGACCTTGCGGGAATAGAGGCGATATTCGCCGGAAGCAAGTCTGCGGATCATCGCGATCTCCTTCAACAAACAGCGGCCCTGTTCACGTCAGGACGCCTTGAAGCGCGCAGCATGCGACCGCGCAACTTCGGCTCTTGTAGGCAACCACCGCTTTGTGGCTCCCGACGATTCGATCGGCGCCGACGGGAAGGATCGGCCGCCGCCCGGTCTCCCTGTCCGGCCCGGCCCTGCGACATGGCTTCGCCAGGCGCGACGGCGCCTATGCAACGTACGCGCGGCCACCCGCAGGTTGTGCTCGGCGCCGGCCACATCCTGACCGCCCCGCAAAAGCTCCCCCAACACGAAAGGAAGAAGGACCACTCCCAACACCGTGCACGCGAAAGACATCATGAAAAACCTCAAATCCGATCCACCGCTCAATGCACCGCTGTCGGTAAGACGTTGGAGAGGCAGTGTCCAGACCGCGAAGGAGATAGGGCCGGCAGCGAGCAGACGCCTCACGGCCGGCCACACTCTGCTTTGCGCACGCTAACGAGCGAGGCCGCCCATCGAGCGACACGGGCAAGCGGAATTGTCCGACTGTCTTTCGCATGCCTGGCAGGCATCCTGGAGTGGCCGCCATGGTGAACGCGAGAAAGGAAATGGCAATGAACGCAGATCAGGCCAAGAAGGACGACCGGGACAACAACTTCGTGGTGCGCTGGGCCGTCGCGGCGGTGATCGTCGTCGCGATCGGGGCCGTAGGCTACAACTACCTTGCTCGGACCGGCAGCCCGGACACGGCGCCGACCTCCACGCCGGTTCAGGTCGCGCCGTCGAGCTCGCCCCCGGGGACTCCCTCCAAATAGGGCGTCGCAAGATCATCCGCTGTGCAAGCTCGCATCACGGTCGTCGCGGAGACGCGAACCTTATCGAAGCACCGAGGGGTGCGCAGGGAGTGCGGAGTCTTGACGCACTGAAGGAGAGCGGCATCCCCAAACTGACTTTCATTCTCAAAGCACGCCCCACCTTTGCGGACGTGCGCGTGCGGGCGCAAGTCGGCGCTGGGGGGCCCGCGCAATCATGTTGCTAGCTGGCGTCGATTTCGCGGGCTCTTCCCACACGGTCGCCCGAAGCCTGATCGGTGTCACGCTGCTGGTCGACGGCGTGGGCGGCCGAATCGTCGAGACCGAGGCATACGACCGCGATGACCCGGCTTCGCACACCTTCGCCGGCCCGACGGCGCGCAATGCGGTGATGTTCGGAACGCCGGCGCATGCCTATGTCTACCGCTCCTACGGCATTCACTGGTGCCTGAACTTCGTGTGCCGCGAGGCGGGCCATGGCGCCGGAGTGTTGATTCGCGCCCTTGAGCCGACGATGGGCATCGACCGGATGCAGCTGCGACGCGGCCTCGACGACCCGCGCCTCCTGTGCTCGGGCCCGGGTCGTCTCGGGCAGGCATTGGCCATCGACCACGGCTTCAATGGGCTTCCGCTCGACGTGCCGCCCTTCCTGCTGCTGGCCGCGCCCACCGATCGGCCGGCAGCGGAGGTTTCCGAAGGCCCGCGCATCGGCATTTCGAAGGCCATCGACACGCCTTGGCGTTTCGGCGAGGCGGGTTCGCGCTTCCTGAGCAAGCCCTTCAACGCTGGCAATACACCTGCCCGAGCGCGCGACGCCTGACGGCCAGTGGTTGCTGTCTGCACCAGCACGCAGCGCGGCATGGACTTCGGCTCGGAGGCCGTGCGCACCAATGTGTCGCCGAACCGCCGACGCGGTCGCCTTCCTGGCGAGTGGCGACGCGCGCTTCGTCAACGGCGTGAGCGCGCCGTCGAGGCCGCATCATGGCTTCGAACGGGCAGCCTGCGCAGGGCTCACGCATTTCGTCGTACAGCAGCGCGCGGGAGGTGACGGTCAAGCTCGTCCTGCGTCAGCATCGGCTTACGGAGGATGGAGCGATCTGCCGAAGCGCTGCGCGGAGAAACCACCGCAAGCTCGCCAATCACTCCAAGGAGATGGCATGTCCAACAACTCACCCACCCGCACCAAGCCGGGCGACCATGAAGAGCCGGAACTCACGCAGGAGGAATCCGTGCCTTCGGACGGCAAGGACATCGAAGGCGAAGCGATGATGAAGTCGGTGCACAACAAGAAGCTGGTCAACCCCGACGCTCCGGAAGACGAGCCTGCGGATTGAGCACCCAGAGCCGCGCAGCGGAGTGCCCTTTGCAGGCGTGCGAGGAGTTCTGTCTTCCTTGCTTTGAATCCCGTTTGGGTGAGCACATCGCGTTGGCATAGGGTGAGAGCTTTTCCAGGGGGTCTGCCAGATGGCGGACGCTGGCCCACTCGATCCGCAGGTGGGGAACGACAGCCGTGCGTTTCCACAGTCAAGAATCTGCTGCGGCGGCTGGTCCGTGTGCGGCATGGTGTCGTTGCTGAAGAAGACGCATGCACGAAGGAGTGCTGGCGGGCTCTATGCAGGCTCAGAGGGCGAAGTGCAAGCCTTTGGTGGAGCATCGCAGAGAAGAGTTTGGCGTGAACTTGTGTTCGAGGCATAGCACGAGGGACGTGCCGACGAGCAAGACAAGGATGATGGAGAACGCGGAGATCGCCGCGCAGGTGGCGGCCTTGCCATCGATCCCCCAGGAAGCCCTGCCTGTTCGTCACGGGGCCGATGACTGGCAATGTCGTGAACGCGGTCCGATGTTCCCCGATGTCGCTGGATTGTTTTCGCCCACACCCAAAGTTCCTTGCGATGCCGGCTCGCAGTCAACATAATTGGCAGCGGCAACTGCTACAAGAAAATGGATGCCTCGGCGCCTCGTCGCCTGGATGGACGAGGCGTGAGGCCTTCCTCGCCTGCCGCGGGCAGCCCGCGAGTAATTGCGATCATCACGCTTTTCTGACCCCCAGCCGTTGTTGAGCAAGGCGATGGCCATGAACCGGACGTCTCGATCATCTCAATTCGAGTTGTCGCGGCGCCGAATGCACGAGCAGGCCGAAACGTCGTCCGCGATCAGCCCGAAACAGCGTGCAGGTTCATCTGAGATACCGCACGGCTGAAACGGCGTCGATACCCCTACGCCACCAGCAGTTGGTTCAGCCGCTGCGCATTGAACCTGCGTTCGATTCGGTCCGCTGGGCAAGCTGCCTTGAGGTCGCTGCGTATCCGGCTCACGACCTTGTCGTGCATCGCACAAGCCCGGGCCGCGTCTCGGCCGCTCCACGATGCAGCGCGCAACTGCTACACCCAGCGTTGCAAGGCAGTCTCTATCGGCCCGCTGCATCGTCAGCGCCGTGGCCGACGCCATGACTGTTCCCTTGGCCTGCACCGTGGCCGTTTCCGGCATTGCTCGCGGGGTCACGCCACGCGATAGCATGGGCTTGACCAGCGGGAAGTGAGCCGCCTGCGGCTGGCGATGGAGTCCGGCGAAGAGACCGTGACCGAAGTAATCTCGCTCGGTGCACAGGTGGTCGCGCAGTGGATGGGCGCAACGCCATATGTCGACAAGTCCGGCACGCCCTTGCCGCTGGCCCGCTTCGCGAGCGAAGGCGCCGAACTGTCGTTCGAGGCGCTGGTGGCTCGCGTGAACCGCGACATCCGACCGCGCGTCGTGCTCGACGAGTGGCTGCGCCTTGGCGTCTTGCACATCGACGACGAAGGGCGCGTATGCCTGAACGCCGGAGCCTTCGTGCCTACTCGGCGCCTCCCGCGGCACAGTCCGAGTCGACTTCAAGAAAGAAAGCAAAGGCCTCGGAATGACCGGGCGCGCATTTGTGGTCTGGATGGTGCTCAGCCTGACCGTGCTGCTGCCCGCCGAGTCAGTGCGCGCGCAAGGCCGCAACATCTGCGAGACCGGTGCATCGCTTGTGAACGCGCCTCGGGGCGCTTTGCCTGGATCGGGGACGACCGCGGCTCCGCTGGCGGCACCGGCGGAGTGGGTGGCACGGGCGTTACTGCACGTGCCAATGTCGAAGGAGCGACGGGCGGCATCGGTGGCACGGGCATCACCGCGCGCGTGAGCGATCCGACCGGCGGCAGCGGTATCGTGGGCCAGATCACCGGATTCGCAAGCATCTGCGTCAACGGAATGGAAGTGCAATTCGGCCCACGCACACCGGTTACAGACAACGGCCAACCGGCCACCGCGCGCGATCTGGCCGTGGGCCAGTTGGTTGCAGTGCGTGCAACGGGCATGGGCAACGACCTTCATGCGCAAGCCATTGCGGTCGTGCATGCGCTCGTGGGGCCGCTGGATGCGATCGATGCCAGAACGGGGACAGTGCGCGTACTCGGCCAAGCCGCAAGGATTCGGTCCGACGGCAGGCTGAGCGGCAAGCGCGTCGGCGACTGGGTGCGGCTCAGCGGGCACCGGCAGTCCGACGGTGTTCTCGTGGCATCGCAAATCGAGACACTGCCCGCCACGGCAGCGCGACTGGCACAGATCGTGGGTCGCGTCGAGGCGTTCACGCCCGAAGCCATGCAGATCAGCGGCACACGCGTGCGCCGGGATGCGCGTAGGGCATCGCGCACCTTCGAGCGCGGCGCCGAAGTGCAGGTCAGTGGCCGCTGGAACGGTGAAGTCCTGGTGGCGCAACGCGTGATCGCAGATCCGACGGCCGACCAATTGGGCGGCGTCCGAGACGTCGTCTTCGAAAGCTATGTGCAGGACCTTGGCAACAAATCGCTCCGTCTCGACAAGGGCAGCAGCCTGCTATTCGACGCACAGGCTCGTGTGATGGGTGGCAGTCGCGCGGATCTCTTGGTGAATCAGTTCGTTCGCGTGACAGGGCGCATGGATGCGCAGCAGCGCGTCGTGGTGGACCAGGTGTTGATCGAGGCGGGCGGGCCGGGTGGCGGGTCGGGTAGCAGCTCGAATTCGTCCAACGCCTCGAGTTCGAGCTCTGGTTCTGGACACGGGTCGAGTGGGTCGAGTGGGTCGAGTGGGTCGAGTGGGTCGAGTGGGTCGAGTGGGTCGAGTGGGTCAGGTAGTTCAGGCGGCTCGGGAAGTTCCGGAAGTTCGGGCTCGTCTGGCGGCGGCGGCGGCAGCGGCAGCGGCGGTCCTGGCGGCAGCGGACCGGGCGGTGGCGGTGGCGGTGGCGGTGGCGGTGGCGGTGGGAAGTAACCGACGCGCCGACCGGTGACCACCCTCCCTTCGCTTCGGCCGATCACAGACAGGATGAGATGAACGACGTTACCGCCAAGCTGGACCGATTTCTGTCGCACCTGTTTTCGACGGTAGAGCATCACGGTCCGGGATGCACGAACTCGGACACTTGTCGCTGGAACCACCCAGCAAGCACCACCACGTCTGCGGAGCCTTGCTGCCCAGCGGGTAGATCTCAATGCCCGTCAGCAGCATGCCGCGATCGTTGACGGCCAACTGTCGTACCTTGTCGAGCACCGGGAGCAGGTAGCGCTCGCCGTCCGCATCGAGCAGTACGGCGATGCGCTTCATGCCCTTGCGCTCCATGCGCAACTCGCCACGGACAGGGTCGGCTGCAATCGAGTCGCGATCCAGCAATAGATCCTACCGGCGGCAACGGTAGACGACGGCAAACACTGTGCAAACATCCAGTATTTGAGTACCATTGTGTGCATGGACTCAAAGCCTGTCGACATCTGGATCGCCGCCTGCGCGCACCGGCTGCAGCAGCACTGGCGCACGGTCGATCCAATCGAGCTGGAGGCTGTGGCCGACGAGATCGCGCGCGACCCGCGGCTGCGTGCACTGCCGCCGCACGAAGCCGCGGCGCAGTGGCTTCGCCCGGTAGCATCCGGGCATGAGCATCCTGGTCGGAACCGCTTCCTGGACTGACAAGACGCTGATCGACTGCGGGCGCTTCTACCCGGCCAGTTGCAAGACGCCCGAGGCGCGATTGCGCTTCTACGCGTCGCAGTTTCCGCTGGTCGAGGTGGACTCCAGCTACTACGCGATCCCCGCGCCTGCCAACGCCCGCAACTGGGGCGAGCGGACTCCCGAGTACTTCGTCTTCAATATCAAGGCGTTCCGGCTTTTCACCGGTCACCAGACCGATCCGAAGGTGCTGCACAAGGACGTCAAAGACGCACTGGGCTCAACCCGCACCCTCTATTACGGCGGCACGCCGCTCGAAATTCGCACAGAACTTTGGCGCCGCTTCATCGACGCCATCGCGCCGCTGAAGACGGCGGGCAAGCTTGGCCTGGTGCACTTCCAGTTCCCGCCCTGGCTGCAGTGCAATCCCGAAGGCCATGCTCACGTCGCGCACTGTGTGGAGCAGATGGCAGGCCACACCTGCAGCATCGAGTTCCGGCATCGCTCGTGGTGGGAAGGCACTGAGCGCGCGGCCTCCACCCTCGCCTTCCTGCGCGACCTGCGGGCCGTCAACACGGTGGTGGACGGCCCGCAGGGCTTCGCCAACAGCGTGCCGATGCTGGCCGAGGCGACCCACGCCGAGTACGCGCTGGTGCGGCTGCATGGGCGCAACACCGAGACGTACAACACCCGGGGCGCATCGTCGGCGGCCGAGCGCTTCGACTACGACTACTCCGACCAGGAGTTGAAGGAGCTTGCGATCGAGGTGGTGGGCTTGGCGTACAAGGTGCGCAACACGCATTTGATCTTCAACAACTGTGACGAGGACAAGGGCCAGCGCAATGGCATCACATTCATGAAGATGCTGCGGGCGCACGGATGATCGATCTGCACCGCTGCGTAAGGCAGCACCGTCAGGAAACCGGACCCCCTCATCGAACGGCGGCAAACAGCGATGATCGCCCTCATCGAGGGCCGGTTTCGCGTCAGGATCCGAGCCGGTCGGCTCACGAGAGCGTGGGCCCCGGTGCCGGTCCCCATGCAGGATCGCCGGCAAAGCCCGCGGCGAGCCGGGTCAGGAGCTTCGATCGCGTGGCCTCTATGCCCTTGCCTTCGTCGGCGCGAAAGTGCAGTTCCAGTTGCGCTGCCGTGCCATCGATCCGGGTCAGAACGCAGGCCCCGACCGCCTGGGGACCCAGGGCGTCGGCCGCCACAGCGATCGCCCGCGAGCAAGCCGCTTCGATGTCCGCATCGCGGTGGATGCCGATCTGCACTTTCATCGGAAAGGGCGTGGTGTTGGCACTGAGGTTGATGGTGACCTGGCTGGCCGCGACGCTGTTGGGGAGCACCACCAGCCGTCCGTCCCAAGCTCGCAAGGTGGTATAGCCGAGCGAGATGTTTTCTACCGCGCCGATCTCGGTGCCGCTCGACGCGGCGACCTGCAAGGTGTCGCCCAGCCGAAACGGCCGATAGATCGTGATGGCCACGCCTGCCACCAGATTTCCCAAAGCGCTTTGCGCAGCCAGGCCTATCACGACCGAGGCCACGCTGGCACCAGCGAGCAATGCCGTGCCCATCGACCGAAGAGCCGGAATGAGGTGGGCATACAGGATCAATGCCAGCACCCAGATCAGCGCCGAGGCCAACTGCTGGACGAAGTTGATGGTTGTGCGGTCGAGGTGTTCGCGTTGCGACATCGCCCCGTGCACCGCGGCCGATAGGCCGCGTGACAAGATCAGAGCCGTGAGGATGAACACGGCCAGCTAGACAAGGGCCCCGACCGGCGTGTCGGGGCCGAGGAAGGAAAGCAGGTCGACTTCCCAAAGGCTGAGCGTGTGCATGATGATGTTTCGCGTCGGGTCTGAATGGCTCGATCCCCTCTGGCAGGGAACCGCCTTGAAGGCTAACCGTGCAATCAACGCGCCCCCGTAGGATCTCGCCGCCGAGGGCCATCGTGACGAGCGCGTCGTGCCGGCAGCAGGACGCCGAGCGACGCTGACTGACGGGCAATGGATCCCCGACAATCCGATGATCGATCGCGAGATCGCCGAGCGCAATGTGCGCTTTGGCGACGAAACTTACGGGGAAGGCGCTTATGGGTTCGAGGATCGCGAGGCGTGAAGCCCGCAGCTTTCGGCCGCACTATATTCCGGACCGTGGGGAAGCGACACGCCCGCTCCTCTTTTGCAGGAGTTGTTTCATGCCCAAGTTGATCATCCAGGCTCCGAACGGCGGCCCTGCGGAGATCCCGCTCAAGTCGAACGCCAATTCCATCGGACGCGGTGCCGAGAACGACATCGACGTGGAGTCAACCAGCGCAAGCCGCATGCATGCTCGTATCGTGGTGGCTCCCGCGTTCGTCACGATAGAGGACCTCGGCAGCAGCAACGGCACTTTTGTGAACGGCGAGCGAGTCCAGAGCCAAGTGCTCGCCGACGGCGATGCGATTCGTATCGGCACCTTCGAGATGCGCTTTGCAACCGACACGCAGACATACACGAAGGTCGAGGCCATGCGGTTGCCGACCGTTCCGGGCCTGCTTGTGGACCTTGACCGTGGCACGTCCGCCGCCCGTGACAAATCGCCCGATCGCCGCGGCAAGCTTTGATGCACGCGCGGGGCGAATGCGCGTGAGAAAGAGCGCCGCGCCTTGCAAAAGGTGAAGACAGGTGAGGACAAGGGTCAGCGCACCAGTCGATGCACCTCTGCATGGCATTCACCTGTGGGAGGCCGGGGAGTCTGGTTTCAGCGGCCTTGAGGACCGCGCTTGAAGGCACTTCGATTTCCTGCCAACTTCAGGGCCCTCCTTGTTCGTCAGTCGATGAGGCACCCCCGCCAACCCGTCCGGGCCACGCGGGAGATCTCAGCCTCGAGGATCGATGCCCTATTCCGAATGCGGCGAACGTGGTCGGTTCAGGCCTCGATGGTCCCGAGGGTATCGCCCCAATGCCCGGTGACGTGGCCGCGTGGACTGCGGTGTCATCCGCCAAAGTCGGAGGCGGCTTTCTCTTCTCCATTCGATCTCTCGCCGTGTCGGCCCTCGCCCTTGGGACGTGCGGCCACCGTGCGGGTCATCGGCTGGAAGCGGCTCCCCGCATTGACACTGCGAGTTGATGGATGGCAAACCCGCAGTCGCAGCGATGGACCTGGGAAATGCTGTCCTTTTTTCGCTGGCGGTCCGCCTTGCGCCGAAAGGCGAGCGTCACGAATTTCGACGCAACTGAGGCAATCGAAGACAGCGCTAACTTACGCGTTGCATCTGAGCCACGTTCAAACTACAGAAACGTCGTTCCAGCCTGGGCCATAGGTGGCGTCAGCGTACGCGTGGGCGATGACCGAGCCCAACAGGCCGTGTAACACGTCGCCCTGCGTCGCGCGCCGGCTGATGACGCCAGTCAGCAGTCCTTTGGCGGCCAACTGCTGCAGGGCGCGATCCACCCAAACCTGGCGCTCGGCGGGCGCCAAGGCCTCGATCTCCCGCTTCATGGCGCGAATCCGTTCACCCACCAGGTCGGCGGGCGGCGCGATTGGAACCGCGGCGGGTGCCGCGGGCGCGTCGGCTGGCGCGATGGCGAGCAACGCTCCCACGGTGGGGGCCGGTGCTGGCGCCGCGCCGTCGTTGCGCAGCAGCGAGCGGAGATACGAATAGGCGTTGTCGACGACGCGCAAGCTGCTGTTGGCAGCCCTCCGCTCCAGCGCCTCGAGCTTTTCGCGGACCAGCGCGTCGCCGTATTCCTTGACCAGGCCGTCGAGCTTGATTTCCCGGATGCCGAGCGTTTCCGCCCGCAGTGCGAGGTTGGCGTCGACTGGGGCCTGCGCACCGGTGCGGATCGCCGCGACCTTGCTGCGCCGGCGCACGGCAAATTGCACTTCGTGGACCGTGCGTCCCTGGCGGTGTTCGATCAGCTCGATCTCGAGATCGGTCTCCTGGTTGATCTCGTCGACTGCCTCCTTGATGCGCTCGTTCTTGAACTTGCGCCACTCGCGACGGTCGCCGCCGGGCATGTTGCTGAGAGCGTCGGTCCACCAGCTCACGGGCTTCCGGCTGGTCACGCCGCCGGGGTTCTCGCGGTAGCGCGCGCAGATCTCGTAAAGCGCCACCGATGCGTAGGTGCCCAGGCGCGCGAGGATGTCCAGGTCGATGCGCGCCCAGCGCGACGGTTCGCGCAGGGCCGACATGATGGACGGTGGGAACGACCAACTGACCCAGGTCTCGCCACGCCGCACTTCGAGCGCGACCTCCGAGAGCATCGAGAAGCCGCGCCACTTCACGCCATCACCCGGTGCCGTCGACTCCCAGTCGACCTCAAGGCTGCGCATCTCGCCGAGATAGCGTTTGGCAGCAGTGCGGTCGGACGCATCCGATCCCGTGGTCCGCAGGATCGTGGCCAGCGGCGCCTCGAACAGGAAGTCGGCCAGCGGCATCGTCTGCATGGACCCGAGCCGCGCCTGCGACACCTGCAGCAGCACCGTATAGATCCGCCGTGCGGTCAGGGTGACCCGCGCAGAACGCGGCACCATCACCACCATTTCGTGGGGCTTGCGCAATTCGAGCGAATCAGTGCTGCCCTGCCCTTTGGCAGGGACGCTCACTGCACCGGCGTCGCTCGAAGTCATGGCAGCAATGATATGTCCAAGCAGGCTTGGACGCAAACCAGGCCACGACCCGCCTCGCGTCCGAGTAAAGCGCGGACGTTTGCGATAGGGGGCGAGCCTTGTATAGCCGAGTAAAGCACGGACACTTTGCCGGATCCGGAATCGGGCAACCCTCCGTCCGGCCGAGTAAATCACGGACGTTTCGGCTGCCCGCATGCCGAACACGCGATCAGGACACCCCGAGTAAACCGCGGACACTCGCTGCATCGCCGCCAAAACGCCCTTTAGGCGGGCGTTTGCGCAAGGCTGTGGACAAGCGGCGAAGCGCTGGAGAAGATGCAGACGTTTGCTGGGAAAAGCACGGACGCTTGCGAGTAAAGTGCGGACGCTTTCGCGTAGATCACGGACGCTTTGCGCGAAATCTATCTTCTAACTTGTTGATTTAAAAGAAGAAAATCAATTTTTCGAAAATGCTAACTTCTTGAAGATTTTGAATATTCTTCGAATCCGGGAAGGTAAAGTAGACGCGGACACGGGATAAGCGGGCCGAGGTTCTTCGATTTTCAAGAGGTGCTGTGCATAATCGCATAACCCTGAAACTTCGAAAGCTCCTTGCGTGGACATCAAACAAACCATCCGGCGCCAAACACTCGAGGATATTGAGATCCAGGCGCAGAAGATCGCCGGAATGATGGATCACATTCGCTCGGCCATGCTTGCGCCCACCGCCGCCAAGCTCGCACCCAACCTGACCGCGGCACAGCTGGCAGATCTGTGCGGCGTCGACAAGGCGAAGATCGCGTATCGCCTGACGCGCGGCGACTTGCCTGCGGGCTTCATTCATGGCAATCGGCGTGAATGGACGATGGCGGAGGCTCAACTGTGGAGCCGGGATTTCCGGGCTTCGCATCGGCGCCCGGAAGGTGCTGCCGGCATCACGATCACAGTCGCGAACTTCAAGGGCGGCGTGGCAAAGACGACTTCCGCAGTGACATTGGCGCAGGGGCTGTCGATGCGCGGCCACCGCGTGCTGCTGGTCGATCTGGATCCCCAGGGTTCTGCCACCACGCTGTTCGGCGTGCTGCCGGACGCCGAAGTCGATGTCGAGCACACCGCCATGCCGCTTTTCAGCGGGGACGAAGAGAGTCTGCAGTACGCGATCCGCACGACCTACTGGCCCAACATCGACCTGGTGTGTGCGGCCCCTCTGCTCTACAACGCCGAATTCATCCTGCCGGCTCGGCAGTCGAAGGACGCCGGTTTCGAGTTCTGGCGGGTGCTGGACCGCGGCCTGGATGCGACCCGTGAACAGTACGACGTGATCGTGGTCGACACGCCGCCCTCTCTCTCATACGCGACCATCAATGCTTTGATGGCTGCCGATGGTGTGATCATGCCCCTGCCGCCGTCGGCGCTCGACTTCGCGAGCTCGGCCCAATTCTGGGACCTGTTCTCGGACCTCTGCAACGGCTTGATCCGCAGCCGCGGCAAGAACAAGAGTTTCGAATTCATCGACGTGCTGCTGTCGCGCGTCGAGGCCTCGGACGCGGCGAGTTCGGTCGTACGCCAGTGGGTGCTCGAAGGCTACGGCGACAAGGTGCTTCCGATCGAGATTCCCAAGACGGCGGTGGCAGCGACAGCCAGTGCTGAGTTTGGTACCGTCTACGACCTGCCGCGTGGCTCGGTCAACTCGAAGACCTTTGCCCGGGCGCGCGACGCCTACGATCGGATGTGCGAATTGGTCGAACAGCAGATCGAAGCCGTCTGGGCGCGCCAGCTCGATGATCGCCATACCCTCGAATCAGGAGCGTGACATGGGCCTCAGAGACAAAGCATCGAAGATCGATTTCGCATCACTGATGGCGCCGGCCACTGTTGTGAGCGGCATGGAGGCCAAGCCGCCGAAGACGGCCCCGGGTGCCATGATGGCGCATGCCAACGACGCGCGGTCCGAGTTGCTGCGAGAGAACGAGGAACTGCGGGTACGAGCGGCGCGGACATCCGAACTCGAGGCCGAGTTGGCCGAGGCCGTGGACGACTTGCGCGGTTGGGATGGCGCGAAGCCCGCGCGCCTGCTGGATGCGGCACAGATCGGGCGCAGCCGGTATGCCAACCGCCATGAGAGCAGTTTCCTGGGAGAGGATTTCGAGCGGCTGAAGCGCGAGATCATGGAGGCGGGCGGCAACGTTCAGCCGATCAAGGTGCGGCCGACCAAGTCGGGCGAGGGCGTGGCGTACGAGATCGTGTTCGGTCATCGGCGCCATGAGGCCTGCCGACAACTCGGCCTGCCTGTGCTGGCGGTTGTCGACAACCTGGACGACCGGACCCTGTTTGTGGAGATGGACCGCGAAAACCGGGAGCGTGCCGATCTGTCGCCGTGGGAGCAGGGCGTCATGTATCTGAAGGCGCTGGACCAGGGGCTGTTCGCCTCCAATCGCCAGTTGGCCACGGCATTGGGTATCGATCCCAGCAATCTGGGCAAGTCACTGGCGCTCGCAAAGCTGCCTGATGCGGTGGTCGCCGCGTTTGCGACGCCCCTGGACATTCAATTGCGTTGGGCGCCACTGCTGAACAAGGCGATGGAGGAGGACGAGGCGGGCCTGATGAAGCGGGCGACCGAGATGGAGGCCCATCGCGGGCCACGTGGCCCGAAGGCGGTCCTGGCGTACCTGGTGGAACCGGCGCCCGGCGGAGCGGTTGCTGCAACTGTCGAGCCCCAGACTTTCATGGTCAACGGGAAGAAGGCCGCCACGTTGCGCTTCGATGCGGTGGGTCGCGCTTCATTGCATGTTCATCTGCCGCTTTCGGCGGCGCAACAGGCGGCGCTGGCGCAGATGGCGGAGTCATTTGTCCGCAGCATTTAGCGCGTGGAGACTGAGACAAAAAAGGGGGTGGTTCCGGAACCACCCTTTTTTTTGCCCGCTCGGGGATGGCCCGGGTGCCGCCTGCGCGTTTCACGTACGGCACTGAGTACCCCGTAACAACGTCGGCCGCGGTGCGGCGCATCCTCGCAGTATGTGAGAGTGGACGTGGCCCCTACTCGCCATGGGATTGCGGCATGTGGCATGGCACCTCCCCGGTGGTTCCAACAAACGTACCCGCCTGGGGTGGTTCCGGAACCACCCCCCCTTTTTCCACGCGGAGATGGATCGTTCGTCGGCGCCCCAGGAGCATGGCTGGGCGTCGCATGCGTCGACTCGACCCGCAGCGAAGTTTGGCCGCGTCGCATCCCTTCAGTCAGCGGTGTATGGGCGCGACCTCTGCTGGCGATCGAATTGCGGCATGCCGTGCGGCACGTCCCTCGTGGTTCCAGCATGAATGCACGGTGGGGTGGTTCCGGAACCACCCCCTGTTTTCGCGCGGCGATGGCTCGTACGCCGGCACCCTAGGAGCATGGCTGGGAGCTATCTCTGTCGAGTCGACCCAGAGCGAAGTCGCCGGCCGCGTCGCATCCCTGGAGTCAGCGGAGTATGGCGCGACCTCTGGTCGCGATTACATTGCGGCATGCGGCGCGGTACGTCCTTCCTGGTTCCAACATGCATGCACGGTAGGGGTGTTTCCGGAACCACCACTCTTTGCACGTTCGGAGATGGTCCGTTTCGCTGCCGCCAGGGGCATGGTTAGGAGCTCCCGCAATCGCGCCGACCCGAAGTGATGCCGGGGCATGCAGCGCCATGCAGGCAGCGGAGTTGTGGAGGACGTCGTGACCTCCCTCGCTATTGCGTTGCGGCCTGCTGCATTGCACGTCGACGGTGGTTCCAGCTGGCGCGCGCGGAGGGCGGTTCCGGAATCCCCCGGCGCGTCGCTGGTGGTCCGCGCCGTGAGCGCACGGGTGCCCGCGAACTACGAACCCTCCAGCTGGATCCTCCACCTGGTCTTTCTTTTATACGCCGCCACGCGATCTGACGACCCCGTCGAACTGCGGTGCGGAGGACACAGGATGCGCACGCCGAGGACGCTGGCGTTGCTCCACGGTTTGGACATCGGCAGTCGTGCGCAGGCCTATGTCGCGACGGCGGTATGCGGTGCCGGCCCGGGTGGGCCAACGCTTCGGGCGGCAGCCACTTCAAACGCTATTTCATCGTTGAAGCAAGGGTGGTTCCGGAACCCCCTTCTGGCAACAATCCCTGAATCCTCGAAAGGCCTCCTGTGCGTAAATCAACAAACCACTCCGGCGTCAAACACTTGAAGATATGAGACCCAGACGCGGAAGATCGCCGGGATGATGGAACACATGCACTCAGTGATGCTTGCGGCCGTCGCCGCCAAGCTCGCCCCCACTTGAACGCGCCTCAACTGGTAGATCTGTGTCGTGGTCAAGACGCGAAGATCATTTATTGCCTGACCACGTTTGAGTGCGATGCGGGATCGTTGCGAGCGGTGGGCTGTGCCCTGTTCTCGGCGTGACTCGCTTCACGTCCGGCCAGGAGGCGCTGGGTCGCGGCAACGCAAGCATCGAGCCGCGTCGCAATCCTCGTCCCGCATCGCCGAAAGCCAAAGCGCAACATCCGCAAAAAGCAAGCGTAGGACTTGGCGGCGATTCCGCGCGCTCGGCGCCAGCCTGCTCGGTGCCTCTGTCCAACACGCTCGCCTGTGTTGGCAGCAAGTTACGTTGCATACCTCAAGCGCGTCGAGTTAGCGTGCAGTTCTCGTCATCATTCTTCCAAAGACTCGCTAACTTATTGATTTCAAAGTGCTTTATTTTCAATACCGCCAGAATGTCGATTCTGCGATGAAAAAATGACACGGATGATAAGTACGGCTATCATTCGGCTGGCCCGGGCTCGCCGGCCCCCAAAATAGTCACCTTGCCGTCTCACTTCCGCACACTGCCGTCCTCCGACCCTTCATTCCAGGAGGACGCCCATGCCTCGATTCGAGGCGTTCGCCACGGAGTGGCGCGCGCGAGCGCTGCGCGAGGACAAGCAGGCCTCCTACGGCATCGGCCATGCGCTGGAGGTCGAACGGCGTCGGCGAAGGGCCAGCCAACGCGAGGCCCCTGCCGCCGTGGATCCCCGACGCGCCCCGGCGTGCCTGGCGGCAGTTATGGCGGCGGTCGGCAACAGAGGGGCGCGGCACCGTGGCCGATGTTTGCGTGAATCCGGCGACGCGTGCGCCGCTCGCGAGCGTTCGATCGGCTGAGCGGTGAGCGTTCGTCCGGCCCACCAGCTGCACCGGGGGCATTTCGCCTTCATGC
This sequence comes from Variovorax humicola, assembly GCF_037889915.1. NCBI lineage: Bacteria > Pseudomonadati > Pseudomonadota > Betaproteobacteria > Burkholderiales > Comamonadaceae > Variovorax > Variovorax humicola. The sequence goes on from NZ_JBBKZV010000019.1 coordinate 57,972, forward strand.
GGGCCCTGCTCCAGGGCCTCGACGAGAGGGAAAGCTGGAACCGCTATTTGCGCGGCCACGGTGAAACGGCCGACCTGCGCACGATCCGCAACACCATCGCGTGGATTCGCGACGTCTTCGCAAGCGCCGCCCTGCGGGAAGCGCGTCCCGGAACGGCCCGCCTGATCCGCCTGGATCCCGAGCGCTTCGACGCGGGGCGGAGCCTTCCGAGCCTCGAGGACTTCGCGGCCGAACGGGGACTGGAAGATTTCTCGGCGGCCGAGCAGGCCGAAGCCTACGCCGAGGCGTTCCCGGAAGCAGCCCGGCCGGGCGCCGGAGGTGGGCGTCCGACACAGCGTGCGCGGGTCATTGCCCATCAACTCGAGGCGTTGCGCTGGCTGGAGTCGCACGTCGCGCAGGACCCTCGTCCCGGCGACCACGTCTCGGCCTGGCTGAACCCCGCGGTGGCGACGCGTCTTCAGCGCACCGGCCTCGCGACGCTGTCGGCGTTGGTCGAACATATCAACCGCGTCGGCGCACGCTGGTGGCGACAGGTTCCGGGCGTGGGCGCGCACAAGGCCGCCCGTGTCATGGCATGGCTGGGGAATCAAGCGCATGTGCCCGGACTGCGCCTGCACGCCCATGTCGCCGTGCCGCACTTTTCCGTTCCCGCGCATGTGCGTGCCGCTGCCGTGGCGCCGGCCACCGCGATGGTGCCGCTGGAGAAGTTTCGGATTCCGCCTGAACTGGATGGCCGCGCCGGCCGATACCGGGCGCCGCCGGAGCGCTGCTCGATCGCCGCGCGCAACGACCACGAGGCGCTCCACGCCTGGTTGGCGGCGAAGGCCGGCGCCGGCCCGTGCGAGGGGGGACCCGGCTCGCGTTCGCCCAACCTGTCCGCCACGCAGCGCGCCTACCGCAAGGAGGCCGAGCGGTTGCTGCTATGGAGCGTGCTGGTGCGAGCCAAGTCGCTGTCGTCGCTGTCCCCCGAAGACGCCGTCGCCTACAGCGCATTTCTGGCGAACCCGCCGCCTGCCTGGTGCGGGCCGCGCCACCATCAGCGCTGGTCGCCCCAGTGGCGTCCCTTCGAAGGTCCTCTGTCGCTGGCGGCGCAGCGCCATGCCATGACCGTGCTGAAAGCCCTGTACGGCTTCCTGGCGAGCCAGAACTATGTGGTCGGCAACCCCTTCTCAGAGGTGACATCGCCACCGGCGGTCGGACGCACGCCGGCCGCGAATCGCACCCTCAACTTTGAACAGTGGGACCGACTGGAGACACTGCTCTCCGACCTGCCCGATACCGAACCCTCTCGGCGGCTGGCACGGGCGCTGCGGTGGATCTACGCGACCGGGCTTCGGCTGTCGGAGATCACCGTCGCGCGGTGCGGCGATCTGGCGCATGTCGATCCTGCCCAAGAAGACGAGGCAATGGACCGCGGCTGGCGACTCTCGATCGAAGGCACGGGGCGGCGCCGGCAGCGGCAGGTGCCGGTCCCGTCATCGCTCGTGGCCGAACTGAATGCGGAACTGGTGCGCAACGGTCTCGGGTCGAGCGTTCGAAGTCCCGCCGTGGCGGCGGTGCCGATCCTGGCGCGTCACGGCGCAGCCGGTCCGCCATCGCGCGCATGGTCGGCCTCCGGTCTCGCCAAAGCCATCAAGGCACTCCTGCAACGGCTGGCCGCCGATCTGGACCCCATCGACGCAAGTCATCTTAGGAAAGCGAGCGCTCACTGGCTTAGACGGACCCACGGTGCGCACGCGTTACAGGGCCGTGGGGGCCGGCAAGCGCTGCCGCTGGAGGTGGTGCGCGACAACCTGGGCCACGCGTCGCGTCAAACAACGTCGGCGTAGCTGCCGGCAGATGCGGCGGGGCGCGCGGGGATGGCCGTTGGGGCGGCGCAAGCTGAATTGCCAAGCCCCATCAATCCCTCGACCGCCGGCACAGTTCCCCAGCTTCCGCCGCTACTGGACTCGCTACCTTCGGCAACAGCAGTCAATGGATAATCGCGGCATAATGCCAACATTGCCATAAAGGTAGCAATATGCCCTATCTTGCTGAACTCGCCGATCTGCCGCGCCACAACACCTCAATGGTGAGGAACAAGTGGGGCGACATCGTTCGCCAGGTTCACCAGACCGGCAGCGTGGCCATCACCAACCATTCCAACGTTGAAATGGTGCTGATCGACGCCGAAACCTATCGGCAAGTGACAGATGCGTTGGCAACCATCAAGGCGCGAGAACAGGGAATGCTGGATGAGCTGGCCTCGCGATTCGATGCGCGACTCGCCGTGTTGCGCATGCCGGATGCCCAGGACAAGGTCGGCGCACTGCTCGCCTCCCGCGGGAGACTGGGTCAGCGACCCAAGGTCGGCGCCTCGTACTGATGGTGACGGCGGGGCCCGCGCGCCAACGGCCTTTCCTGTTCGTGCTGGCTGGCGTCAACGGGGCCGGCAAGAGCTCGGTCGGCGGCGCCATGGTGGCCGGTCACGGGCTCGCCTGGTACAACCCGGACAGTTTCGCGCGCGAACTCGCGCAGGCGGGCATGCCTGCGGAAGAGGCCAATGTCCGCGCCTGGCAGCACGGCAAGGAACTGCTGGAAGCAGCCATCGCGAAGGGGAGCAACCACGCGTTCGAGACCACGCTGGGCGCCAACACGATTCCGGCTCTGCTCAGGGACGCGGCGCCCAGCCACGATGTCGTGGTGCTCTTCTGCGGCCTGAACAGCCCCGAGATGCACATCGAGCGCGTTCGCGTGAGAGTCGCCCACGGCGGCCATGACATACCCGAAGCCAAGATCCGCGAGCGCTGGGTGGCCTCGCGGCTCAACCTGATCCATCTGATGCCGCATCTGGCGCACCTGCAGGTCTTTGACAACAGCATCGAAGCGCTACCGGGACAGGATATTCCGGACCCTGTCCTGGTGCTGGAGGCGAAGGGTGGCGTGCTGCTGTTCCCCGATCCGCACGACCAGCACGTATTGGCGGCAACGCCGGCATGGGCGAAGCCGATCGTTCAGGCCGCGATGGAACTGGACGACGCCAGGCGCTCCGGTTCAACCAACGGGTCATAGGGCGCGCACTTTGATGCGAGAGGCAACGGGGCACTTCCCGAAGCTCGCGCTTCCATGTCCCGTCGGGCGGGCCGCCGACAACGCGCGGTCCGGGACTGCGCCAAAAAATCCGGGACGCAAGGCCGCGTGGACAAATCCACCAAAATGGGGTGGAGGAGACATCCGATCGCGAGGGTTCGGCTCCGATCCCGGTCCGCGATTCAACAAGCCTCCTGCTCCCATGCAGCAACTCCAGCAAAAACCGGCGCTCGATCTGATGCCTTGCCAACGCACCGTCCAGCAGTTGCACGCCGGTGCCACCCACGGTGCCGATGTGTGCTTCTGACTTGTAGTCGCGCAAGCTCAGGCCTTTTGCGCCCCCCACGCGCGGGTGGCGTGCATTGGCCAGACAAACCCGGTCCTGCGGATACAGCGCCTGCTGGTAGAAGCCGGATTCGAGCCAGGGCACCAGGCCGATGGCCAGGTCGGCCTGGCCCGACTGCAGCGCCTGCGCAGTCTCGTCGTCAAGTCGTGCGGCTTCCAGCCGGACGCCCGGGGCGACCGCACGCACATGCGCGAGCAGTGGCGGCAACAGCGTGATGTGGCTTGCATCGGTCATGCAGATGCGGAATCGTCGCGTTGTGCTGGAGGGATCGAACGTGCAGGCGACCCCGCGCGCGGAAGAACTCGTCATTCCTGCGCGTGAAGCGCTGACATCGCTGCGCCGGCTTGCGGCGCCCGCAGCGGCGTTCGCATGCAGGCAGCGATCCGAACGAAGAGTTCATCTCCCAGTTGCTCGCGCAGCCGACCCAGCCAGTTGCTGACCGCTTTGCCCCATCTGCTCGGCGGTGCGCGTGACGCTGTAGAGCAGGTCGAAAAGGCGCAGCAACTTGATGCGGAGCAGCGCGGAGCCGCCGTCGGTGTCGTCGTCGAGATCCTTTTCGAACTGGAATGCAGGCCATTTCGCGCATGCCATGGACAGCATGGAGGAAGGCGCCTATGGTTCGCCGGCACGGGGCAGAAGGCGCCGGACCCTGCTGAACGGAGCCGTATGAAACTGCCCCACCTGCCGAACGACGCTGCCCGGCGCGATGTCCTGTGAGAAACGCCAATGCGTCTCTTTGGATTCGAAGGAACTGCACCTTGAACGTCACCTTGCCCGACCGCAGCGCCGAGGACATCGGCAACATCGTTCACCTCGAGCACGTCAACCTGACGGTGCCCGACCAGCTGCTCGCCACACGCTTCTACATCACGGCGCTGGGGCTGACGCGCGACCCGTATCTCAACACCGGCGTGGAGAACATGTGGGCCAACATCGGGCGCACGCAGTTCCACTTGCCACACGGCCCGGCCCAGCTTTTCCGCGGCGCGGTGCGGCTGGTGATGCCCGGACGCGATGAATTGATCACGCGCTTGCGCCAGGTCGAGCAGGCGTTGCGCGGCACGGAGTTTTCTTTCGATGATTCGAACGCTGGCCGCGTAGAGGTTTGCAGCCCTTGGGGAAACCGGCTCGAGTTCTACGAGCCTGACCCGGCACGCTTCGGTGCGACGCAACTGGGCATTGTTGAACTCGTCTTCGATGTGGCGGTCGGCAGCACGCCGGGCATCGCACGTTTCTACCGTGAAGTGTTCGGCGCGCCTGCGCAATCGTCTGCGGGGCAGGCGCGCGTGCAAGTCGGCGTCGGCCAATGGCTGATCTTCTGCGAAACCGGTGATGCGCTCCCGGCCTACGACGGTCACCACATCCAGATCTACGTGGCGGATTTCTCCGGGCCGCATCGGCGCCTTCACGCGCTGGGACTCGTGACCGAAGAAAGCAACCAGCACCAATACCGTTTCATGGACATCGTCGATCCGCACGGCGGGGCGCCGTGCTTCCAGGTAGAGCACGAGGTGCGGAGCATGACGCACCCCATGTTTGCGCGGCCTCTGGTCAATCGCGATCCACGCCAGCGTACCGGCCAATACCTGCCGGGCGCCGACGCTTTCGTGCCGCATCGGCCCGACTAAGAGTTACGGCGATTCTTCTGCCGCCTGACCAGCGGCATGCAGGTGGAGGAGGGCACGCCGATCCGCTTCAGGCGCTTCGTGCATCCGCGCGTCGACCCGGAACCGGCCTTCGTTCTGAAGAAGCCGCTCGCTGGCGACGTCACCGAGATCCTCGAGCATCCCTTGCGTTCCCTCCTTGCGGCGGCGCGCCTCTCGGCCGCCGCCGCGGAACCGATGCAGGCAGGCTGGGTCGTGATGGCGGGTGGTGCCACGCCGGCCGAATGGATCAAGCCGGGGCAGTACATCTCGGTCGAGATCGAGCGAGTCGGTCTCGCGGGTTTTCACGTCGGCGATGCGGACGCCGATGGGCCTGCCGCCTTGATCGCAGCGAGGAGGTCGCTGCCGCGAAAGGGCTTGGCCAGGTAGGCCGACGCGCCACGTCGGATCGCCTCCCGGCGCAGCGCCGGCGTGTCGTGCGCAGTGACAACGATCACCGGCGTCCGGTTACCCCGCGCGCGCAACTCCGCCAGGAGTTCGAGGCCCGACATTGCGGGCAACTGAAAGTCGCTGACGATGCAGGCGACGCCTTCGACGAGACTTTCGGCCAGCAACGCTTCGGCCGATGGGTAGGCTCGCGTGCCGAGTCCCACGGCGTGCAGCAGGCGCTCGATGGCGTGCCGCATGCTGTCGTCATCGTCCACCACGAGTACGGCGCCGCTGGGAGTCGGATTCATCGAGAAGGCCGTTGCGACCGTGGAGGGTCAAATGCCGCCGGCCTGGGCCAGGTGTCGGGTCAGGAGCTTCATGGGTGGCCTTCCTTTGCGCGCGCGATGCAATGCGGCACTTGCGCCCTATCATTGCGCGTACAGCGGTGCCGCGAAACCGGGGCAGCGGGCAGTTCGACTGCCCGAAAGGGAAGCGGGGCCTGCCCTCGGACCCGATGTCGCGCCGGCCCGCTCCAGCGCACCATCGGGCGGTACGCCACTGGAGTCGCGCCTTGAACCACATCCCGGTTTTCTGGGTCCTAGTCGCATCGGTGCTGGCGCCGCTGCTCGGCGAGATCCCCATCGGGTTCAAGGTGCCGGTGGTGGTGTTCGAGGTGCTTCTGGGAATCCTGATAGGTCCCCACGTCCTGGACCTCGCGCAATTCGAGGGCTTCGTGCTGCACATGTTCACCTTCGGCATGGCCACCACGCTGCTGATGGCCGGCATGGAACTGGACTTCGGCGCGATCAGGGGAAAGCCACTGGTGCTGGGGATCGGCGGTTGGGTGTTGTCGGTGGTGGTCGGCCTTGCCGTGGTGGGAGCGATGCACGTCGCGCCACGCGTCGACGCACCGATGATGACGGTGCTGGCACTTTGCACCACCGGGCTCGCCATGCTGGTGCCCACGCTGCGCGATGACGGACGGATGGACTCTCGGTTCGGCCGGCTCATCATGGCGTCAGGCACCATGGGCGAGGTGGCGCCGATCGTCGCGATGTCGGTGCTGCTGTCCACCCAGTACAGCAGCTGGAAGGAGGTCGGTTTCCTGCTGATCTTCCTGGGCATCGTCGGGGCCGCGATCGTCGCCGGCCTGCAGACGCGGCCGCCGAGGTTTCAGGCCATGCTGCAGCGACACCTGAATAGCAGCACGCAGATGCCGGTGCGCTTTTCGCTGCTGCTGCTGGGAACCATGTTGTGGATCGCGCAGTCCTTCGGCTTCGAGAGCATCCTGGGCGCATTCGCCGCAGGCATGGTGGTCGGGCAGGCCACGCGCGGGCCGGCCGGCGAACCCCTGCGCCACAAGCTCGAGACACTTTCTTTCGCCTGGTTCTATCCGTTCTTCTTCGTCGGTACCGGCATCAAGTTCGACATCACGGCGCTCGCACGCGACAGCACGACGATGCTGCTGGTGCCGGCATTCGTCGCGCTGTTCCTGGTGGTGCGGGGTGTGCCTGTATTTCTTTATCGCGGCCAGCTTGCCAAGGGCGAGGCGCTGCCCTTCGCTTTGTCTTCTGCGGTGCCGTCGCTGTCGATCATCGTGGTGATCAGCGAGATCGGTGCGCGCACCGGGTCGATGAGCGCAGATGTCTCGTCTGCCCTGGTTGGTGCCGCATTGCTGAGTGTGTTGTTGTTTCCGACGTTGGCGGCCGCGCTGCAGCCGCGGCCCGAACTCGGAACTTGAACCCGAGCCCGGCGTACCTGAACTGGGGCACCAGCAAGGCGGCCGAAGCGTGGATGAACAATTGCGCTGCCCTTTCTTTCATCGTCATTGCCGGTCCTCGTGAAGGGCCGCCAGGATCAACAGCAGGGCCGTTGCGGCATGCAGGCCCACAGCCGGCCACAGCAGCAAGCCGCCTCCGTGCGCGAAACCCAGCCAGGCGAGGCACGAAGCGACCATGGCGTTGTAGGCCAGCATTCCCCGCCATGCGCGACCGGCGGCCGATGCTTCGCGACCGCTCGGCCAGCAGGCCAATCCGAGCGCGAGGATGGCGATGCCGAACGCGCGGCCCATGGCCAGCGCCACGCCAACGGCTTCTGCGCCAAGCAGCAAGCGCACGGCGTAGGCGGTCGTCGCCAGCATGGCCAGGCCGGCAACGAACTCGACGATGCAGGCGAACGCCAGGAGCGCGGCCAGCCGGTTGAAGGGGTTGCGCTGCATGGCTTCCGCGTGTGTGGGCTGGCAGGGTGGCAGGGGCTGGAGCGCTCGCCTAGTCCTTCGCCTTGGCCGCACTCTCGGCGACCGTCTTCTGGTCCGAAGCGGTCAGTTGCGATGGCCCGAGCTTGACGGTCAGCTTGTCGATCTTTCCGTTGAACGCGAAGGGCACCTGGTAGTCCCTGTCGTTCACGCCCGAGCGTGTGTCGCTGCCCACGTCGAAGGATTCGTCGGCCACCTGCAGGAAGGCGATCGAGTTGGGCTGCTTGTGGTTGGCGACGACCTTGCCGTCGACCTTCAGCACGCCGCTCCCACCCTTGGCGATGCCGGGCCCGTCGTAGGTGTAGTCGAACACGATCGTGTGCTTGCCGGGCGCGAGCACGTCAGGGCCTTCGCTGCGGTACTGGGCCAGGATCAGCATGTTGTAGTCGAACACGGGCTTGCCGTTGAGCATGTAGAGACCCCAGCCACCCCAGCGGCCGCCCGCGGTGGCGAGCATGCCGTTGCCGCCGCCTTGGGGAATGTCGACGTCCGCGGTGATCGAGAAGGACTTGCCCAGCACGTTCGGTGCATTGGCCAGCGGAATGCCCGCCATCACGCCCGAATAGGTGAAGACCGTCTTGCCCGCGGTCGTGCTGGGCCGCGGTGCGGATGCGCGTGCGAAGGTGTCGTTGTTCAGCGGCAGCACCTGGTACTTCTTCGCTTCCTGGTCGAAGATGGCCTGCATCTCCTTGAGCTTGTCGGGCATCTGCGCGGCCAGGTCGTTGGCCTGCGAATAGTCCTTGGCCAGGTTGTACAGCTCCCACTTGTAGTCGTCCGGCTTGGGCATCGGCGCATTCAGGATCCACGGCCCGTGCGGCGGCGTCGTGTTGGCATACCAGCCGTCGTGGTAGATGCCGCGGTTCGCCACCATCTCGAAGTACTGGGTCTTGTGCGTGGTGGCTACGTTGGCATTGGCCCTGTCGAAGGTGTAGACCATGCTCACGCCCTCGATCGGTTTCTGCTTGATGCCGTCCACCATTTCCGGTGCCTTGATGCCCGAGGCCTCGAGGATCGTCGGCACGATGTCGATGATGTGGTGGAATTGGTTGCGCACGCCGCCGACATCCTTGATGCGGGCCGGCCACGAGATGGTCATGCCCTGGCGCGTGCCGCCGAAGTGCGATGCCACCTGCTTGGTCCACTTGAACGGCGTGTCGAAGGCCCACGACCAGCCGACCGCCATGTGCGGATAGGTGGCGGCCGATCCCCATGCGTCGTAGAACTTGAACTGCGCCTCGACGGGGAAGTCCAGCACACCGTTGTACGAGGTGTACTGGTTGGGCGTGCCGCTCAGCGTGCCTTCGGGGCTGGTGCCGTTGTCGCCGCTGATGTAGATGATCAGCGTGTTGTCGCGCTTGCCCAGGTCCTCGACCTGCTGGATGACGCGGCCGATCTCGTAGTCGGTGTAGGCGGTGTAGGCCGCGAAGACCTCGGCCTGGCGGGCGTAGAGCTTCTTCTGGTCGGCCGTGAGCGTGTCCCACTTGGGCAGGCTGTCGGGCCAGTCGGTCAGTTTGGCATCGGCGGGGATGACGCCCAGGCGCTTCTGGTTGGCGAAGATGCGCTCGCGCAGGTCGTTCCAGCCGTTGTCGAACTGGCCCTTGAACTTGGCGATCCAATCCGGCGTGGGCTGGTGCGGGGAGTGGCTGCCGCCCGGCACGTAGTACAGGAAGAAGGGCTGGTCGCGTGCGGCCGCGTCGAGCTGCTTCATGTAGCCGATGGCTTCGTCGGCCATGTCGGTGGTCAGGTGGTAGCCCGGCTTGCCGACCCAGGGCCGGATCTGCCGGTTGTTCTGGAACAGGTAGGGCGTGTACTGGTCGGTCTCGCCGCCCATGAAGCCGTAGAAGTAGTCGAAGCCCATGCCAGAAGGCCATTGGTCGAAGGGGCCGGCCACGCTGTACTGGAAGGAGGGCGTGTTGTGGTTCTTGCCGAACCACGAGGTTGCATAGCCGTTGTCCTTGAGCATCCGGCCGACGGTCGCGTTGTCGGGGCCGATGATGGAGTCATAGCCCGGGTAGCCGGTCGAGAGTTCGGTGATCACGCCGAAGCCGGCCGAGTGATGGTTGCGGCCGGTGATCAGCGCGGCGCGCGTCGGCGAGCACAGCGCGGTCGAATTGAACTGGGTGTAGCGCAGGCCGGTCGCGGCAATCCTGTCCAGTGCCGGTGTGGGGATGACGCCGCCGAAGGTGCCGCTCACGCCGTAGCCCTGGTCGTCGGTCATGATGAGCAGCACGTTGGGTGCGCCCTTGGGCGGCACCACGCGCGGTGGCCACCAGGTCTTCGATTCGGTGGCGTTCGGCTTGATCACGCCGCCGAACGGGAGCGGCGGCGCGGGGAGTTGCCGGCCTTCGATGGTCGTCGTCGCGCTGGGCGCGCCCAGCTCGCCCGTCACGACCTGCGACCGCGCCGGCGCGACGAGCGTCGCGGCCACGAGTACGGACCACGCCATGTTCGCGACGCGCCCGGAAATCTTCTGTCGACTGCTCATTGAACTCGCTCCTCGGGTGGCATGGATGCACGATCCCTGCGGTTGCAGCGCTGCGTGATCCGGCTGCGGTCGCGAGATGGTTGCACCCGGCCCGAGGTGCGGCAATCGGGACGACGGGCAGCGCATTTGCCCGAAAGGGAAGGGATCAGCCGGTCCGGCGAAGCCGTTCTGCGAGGGCGCCGAGATCCGTTGCGGAGTCGGCGCCGAGCTTTAGCATCAACTGTGCTCGGTGCGTCTTGACGGTGCGCTCGCTGGTCCTGAGTTGGTCGGCAATCTGCTTGTTGAGCTTGCCGGCGATCACCAGGTCGAACACCTCGCGTTCGCGGGTCGTCAGGCTGGCGAACAGGGCATGAAGTTCCCGGGACTCGTCGCGCAGGGCACGCTGGGCGGCATCCTTCGCGAGCGCCCGCTCGAGGGCGGCGAGCAGGCTCTCGCGGTGAACGGGTTTCTGCAGGAAGTCCACCGCGCCCGCCTTCATGGCCCGCACGCCGGACGCCACGTCGGCGCGGCCGGTGAGAAAGACCACCGGCAACGTGCAGCCGTGCTGCAGCAGCACTTCCTGCAGTTCCAGCCCCGACGGGCCGGGCAGGTTGACGTCGAGCAACAGGCAGCCGGCATGGTCCGGCGGCAGCGCATGCAGGAGGAACTCACCGGTCGATGCATAGCCACGCGCCTCGTGGCCCGAAGCGTTGAGCAGGCGCAGCAACGCGACGCGCAAGGCGTCGTCGTCGTCGACGACGTGGACAACCGGATTCAGGCTCATGCGCGGCAGTAGGGTGTGGATGGTCCATTCTGGCCGAGGCATCCCATCGCCGCCAATGGCAGGTTCGGGCCATGCCGCTTCCCCGGCTCCGGTCAGGTGGACCGGAGAACGCGATGCGTCAGCGCGCGAACCAGGAGGTAGGGCACCACTGCAAGCAGCGCCGCGATCATCAAGGCCTCGCCGACATAGATCCAGCGCAGCTCGATGAACTGGTAGATGCAGTCCATGACGAAGGCCAGGACGAAAACCTTCCCGATGTCCTTCCAGCCTTCCCGCAGCGCGTCGGGTCGGTGGGCGGGGTCCGTGAGCAGGCCCCAGAAATAGAGCGGCCGGCCCTCGCGCGCGTCCTGCCTGCCGGCACGCCAGGCGAAGTAGGCTGCCACGCAGGGCTGCAGGATGAAGCGGAATGCCAGGGGCACGTGCCTGTGGCTGCCATCCGTGATGTCCGCCCAGGTGCGGATGAAGGGTTCGAGAAGCTCGTGCATCAGAGCACCCGCGAGATGATGCCGAGAAACATCAGCACGCCCGCGACCGACATGATGAGCGCCATCACGAGCGAGGGCTGCAGGATCCTCAGGTTCGCCCGGTCCTTGCGCAGGCCCTTCAGGCGATACAGGTACTCGACCGTGCCCATCACGATGGCCACTGTGCCAAGCCCCGTCAGGAAGAGCCCGACGTTGCGCGCCATGTTGGCGCTGTGCAGCTGGCCGCCCTGTTGGGCGAAGCCTTCGATGACCTTGTAGATCGTGAAGCCGAAGCTGATCATCGACAGCCCGGTGCGGACCCAGGCCATGAGCGAGCGGTCCGCCGCCATCACCGTGCGATCGATCGCGAGGTCGGTGCGCTCGAGCGCAAGTTCGTCCGAGGACTTCGCGCGGGGCGCTTGCGCCGCGGTGGCTGACGATGGTGCGGATGGGTCGTTCATGGCACGTCGGAACGCGACTATGCATGCCGCGAAGTCGCGTGTCCAGGGTTGGGCGACAGATTGCCCTTCGAGGCAAATCGACTGCCCGTTGTCCTGATTTGCACGCTCCGCTTGTCCTGCCACGATCCGCCGCTGAAGGTTCCTCACACGCTGGAGAGATGCATGGCCACCAAGCCCCCGAACATCATCATGATCATGGCTGACGACGTCGGCATCTGGAACCTGAGTTGCTACCACCGCGGCATGATGGGCGGCAGTACGCCCAACATCGATCGCATCGCAAAGGAGGGCGCGCTGTTCACCGACTACTACGGGCAGCAGTCGTGCACCGCGGGGCGCGCCGCCTTCATCCTCGGCCAGACGCCGTTCCGCACCGGCCTGCTCAAGGTCGGCATGCCCGCCGCCAAACAGGGCCTGCAGGACAAGGATCCGACCATCGCCGAACTGCTCAAGCCCTTGGGCTACGCGACAGCGCAGATCGGCAAGAACCACCTCGGTGACCGCAACGAGTACCTGCCGACGGTGCATGGCTTCGACGAGTTCTACGGCATCCTCTATCACCTCAACGCGATGGAGGAGCCGTACGACGGCGAATACCCGAAGATGCCCGGCTTCCACGAGAAGTTCGGCCCGCGCAATGTCATCGAGACTTTCGCCACCGATGTCGATGACGCGACCGAAGAGCCGCGCTGGGGCCGCATCGGCAAGCAAAAGATCATCGACGCGGGGCCGCTGCCGCCGGGCCCGGGCATGGACCCTGCGGCCAAGTTCAACATGGAAGACGTCGACGCCGAACTGCTGCGTCGCTCGGTCGACTTCATCGACCGCTCGGCGAAGGCCGACAAGCCCTTCTTCCTCTGGCACAACACGACGCGCTGCCACGTCTGGACCCATCTGTCCGAGAGGTGGAAGGACAAGAGCGGTTTCGGCCTCTATGCCGATGCGATGATGGAACTCGACTGGATCGTCGGCGAGTTGCTGAAGAAGCTCGACGACGAAGGCATCGCGGACGACACCATCGTGATGTTCACCAGCGACAACGGCGCCGAGATCTTCAGCTGGCCGGATGGCGGCAACCACCCGTTCCGCGGCGAGAAGGGCACCGTGTTCGAAGGCGGCTTTCGCGTGCCGATGGTCGCGAAGTGGCCGGGCGTGATCAAGCCGGGCACCATCTGCAACGACATCATGGCTGCGGAAGACTGGATGCCGACGCTGGTGGCGGCCGCCGGCGATCCGGACGTCAAGGAGAAGCTCCTGACAGGTCACAAGGCCGGCGAGAAGACCTTCAAGAACCATCTCGACGGCTACAACTTCATGCCCTACTTCAAGGGCGAAGCGCCGGCGCCGCGCCACGAGTTCTACTACTTCAGCGACAACGCCGACCTGATGGCGATCCGCTACAACGCCTGGAAGGTCAGCTTCAAGACGATCGAGGGCAATCTCTTCAACGGCAAGCCCGATTCGACCAACGTGCCCCTCGTGACCAACCTGCGGCAGGACCCGTGGGAGCGATACCAGAGCGAGAGCCTCGTACGGACGCTGGTGGGGCGAGAAGCTCTGGACCATGATCCCCGCGGTGGGCATCGTCAGCCAGTTCCTCGCGACTTTCAAGGACTATCCGCCGAGCCAGGTGTCGGGTTCGCTCAGCGTGGAGAAAGCACTGCTGATGCTGCAGGCCGGGAGTCGCGGCAGCGGGAACTGAGCGTGGGTCGCGGTGCGACCGCGGAGATCCGCTTGCGGCACGATGTCATTTCTGGTGATTGCGAACGGAGGTGGATTGCGTCGCCGACGCGGTGGCTTCACCCGTGCATCCCGATGCGCTCGTACGCTCGTACATCAGCCCTCGACGACCCTGGGCAATTCGACGTGGAAGGTCGTGCCTTCGTCCGGTGAGCTCACTGCCCAGATCCGCCCGCCATGCGAGTCGACGATGGTGCGCGTGATCGACAGGCCAAGGCCCATTCCGCGGCGCTTGGTGCTGAAGAAGGAATCGAACAACCTGGCCAGGTTTTCCGGGGCCACGCCCTCGCCGCGATCGCTCACCCTGATCTCGACAAGGTCGCGTTGCTCGACGGTCGACACGCGTATCGCGCGGCGGCCTTCGGGGCGGTCGCCGATCGCATCCATCGCGTTCAGCACGAGGTTGATGAGCACTTGCTGGATCTGCACCGCATCGCCGACAACGAGCACGGGGTTCGCACTGGGCCGGATCGCGAGCCGCATGGTGCGGCGTCGCACTTCGGCCGCCAGCAATTCGCATCCATCGGCAATTGCCGCGTTGAGTTCGAACGGCTGGCGCGTGCCGACCTGCCGGGCCAGCAGCGTTCGCAACCGAGAGATCACGTCGCTGGCCCGGATGTCGTCGCGGCGGATGTCGGCCAGGATGCTGGCGAGATCCCCGGGGTCGACGCGGCCGGACTCGAGCAGGAGCTCTGCGGCCTCGGCATTGGACAGGATCGCCGCGAGCGGCTGGTTGATCTCGTGTGCGATCGAAGCGGTGAGTTCGCCGGCAATCGCCAGGCGCGACGCGTGGGCGAGTTCGGTCCCGCGCTGCGCGAGCGCGGTCTCCGCCTTGAGTCGGCGGTGGTGCTCGAACAGGAGCAGCGCGATCAGGCCCGTCTCCAGGAGAATGGCCGCCCCGCCCAGCAGGCTGGCCGTGCGGTAGGTTTCCCAGAACGAAGGCGGCCTGAACTGAACAACTGCGTCGATCGGGATGTCCTCGTCGGCGATGCCCCAGCGGCGCGTCTGTCGCCAGTCGACCAACAGCGTGTTGGCCATGACGGCCGGGAGCTCGAGCAATGCGGGCGACTCACCGTCGAGCAGGCGATTGACAATCTGACCGGCCTGGTCGCCCGCGGTCTGGAAGCGCGGGGCACGGCCGCCGACGACGCCGGTGCCGACGAAGGTGCTGAGCAGTCCATAGACCGGTACCGCGGAGGCCTGCGCGATGAACTCTGCCGAATCGCGCGGCGTGAACCACAGGTCGTTGCCGCTCTGGTAGAAGCCGCCCGTCAGCACCAGCCAGTCGGGATCGAGTCTGCCCAGTCGACGTGCAAGCTGGTCGGTCGGCATGCCCGCGGCGAACTCGATCTGCACGCGGTCGCGAAGGGGTGCCGTTCGCTCGCGAAGCATGGCCTCCCACTCCCGGTCGCGCCGCGTCGACCCTGTGACGACGAGCAGCCGCCTGGCCTTCGGATGCCATCGCAAGGCCTGTTCGATGGTGGCAGGCACGTCGTATTCGATGGGAACGCCGACCACGTCCATCGGCAGATTGCCGATCGCCCTCGGCAGGGTGCCCAGCATTGCAGCGTGGACGAGCGGTGCCCGCGGAAAGAGTTGCCCGCGTTGGCGCAGCATGAAATCCAGGGCGTCCCGGCCGATCGCGACGACCACATGCGGCCGATGTTCGACGTACTTGTCGCGCAGGTAGCTGGTCATGACCTGCTCGTACGCATCGCTCACGAACTCGGGGCGGTCGAGGAACTCGCTGTTGATGTGCACCGGCCTTGCGATGGTGCTGTGGATCGCGTCCCGCAGCGCGCCCTCGACCTCGACGTTGCCGGGCACAAGTCTGCCGTTGGAATACAGGACCAGTACGTTGCGGCCGGGCTCCGCCATGGCGCCGCCGCAGATCAGGAACAGCCACAGTGCAATGACGTTCAGCCGCCGTCGATGTGACGGGCGCTGCGACAACGCCGGAATCGGGGCGGGCATGCGGAAACCTGGCAGACGGCAGGATGCGATTCAGGTGCAATCGCGTGACGTTGGGCGCACAGCAAATGCTGGGGTCTGCGAGGTCTTGGGGCAGCGAGTCTTCGGCACAGCGTTCTCCTGTGGGTCATGTCGGCTCCCGCAGCCAGACCTTAGCCAAATTGCCACCGATTGCCTTTCTCCCGTTTGGCCTATTGCACAAGGTGTCGCCGCGACCAACGCTGCTTCCTTTTCGAAAGCCATCTTCTGAACGGCGCGCCGATGGGCGCAATCACTGCGACGCCGCGGGCACGCAAGCACCAGGTCGGGGGACAGGGCGTTGGCTCGAGAGTGAAGCCTGGGCGAACCGCCTTCCCCTTCGGGCAAGCAGCCTGCCCCTTGAACCTATGGCCCCAAGGAGCGGATGGGTGGACATTGAACTCTTCGGAAAGGAAATCCAATGGTCGATCTTCATTCTCTCGGTATCGCCGCCGCGTTTTCATTGCTGGCATTGGTGCCGCTGGATTCAGGAGCCGTCGCGTGCGCGGCGGGTGTCTATCGCGCTGGCTGCGTGGGTCCCAGCGGTGCCGTAGCGGTCAGAAAGCCGCCGCCGGTCTACCACGCGCCGGCAACGGTGACTTGCGCAAAGGGCGTGTATCGCGCCGGTTGCGCCGGGCCCAACGGGGCCGCGGTCGTTCGCAGGTGAGGCGAGGTGTCACTCCGGAGACCTTCCCGGTATCCGCGTGTCGTCGCGATCCGAACGAAGTTCGCCAACGTTCAACTCTGGTACATCGGCCAACGCCGTGCGGGTGCCGCCACGCGCGGCATGTCCACAAACAATCCGGTGATGAACTCGACGAACTTCCTGACCCGCAGCGTCTGGCTGTTGCCACGCGCGAAGAGCATGTAGATGGGCGGCGCGTCACTCGACCAGTCGGGCAGGACGGGCACCAAGACGCCCGCCGCGATCGATCGTTCCGCTGTCATCGCGATCACGTGTGCGATGCCATTGCCTGCCGCTGCCAGGTCGACCAGTGCCTGGCCATCGTTGATGCAGAGGTTGCCGCCCACTTCGACCGCGTGCGTCTCGCCACCACGCTCGAAGGTCCATTCCTTGCGCGTGCGACCGTCGGGGCGCAGGTACTCGATGCAATTGTGGTGCACGAGGTCGCGAGGATGAGACGGGGTGCCGTACTGCGCAAGGTAGGCGCGCGACGCGCAGGTGACGAACTTCAGGTCGGCGACGCGACGGGCAACCAGCCTTGAATCGGGTGGATCGCCGATGAAGACGCCGACATCGATGCCTTCGGCTTCGACGCTTCTTGCGCCTGGCGAGATCACCACTTCGAGCTGAAGGTCCGGATGCTCTCGCAGGAAGCGGGGCAGCTCGGGCAGGATCCGGTATCGCGCCGGCGTGACGTGGAGCATCACGCGCAGGCGTCCACGCGCTGTCTCGCGCGCAGTGGCGACCTCGCGCTCGGCCGCTTCGAGCTCCGAGACGATGGCCTTGCAGCGTTGGTAGAACCTCGCGCCTTCGTCGCTGAGCCGCGCCCCTTGCGTGGTCCTCACGAGCAGCTGGACCTTGAGTCCGCGCTCCAGCGCAGCGATCGACTTGCTGACCGCTGAGGGCGTCAGGCCAAGCGTCGTCGAGGCGGCCGCAAAGCTTCCCAACTCCGCGGTCCGCACAAAGATGCTGATGCTTCGAAGATGTTCCATGTCGCTTCTCCATGCGAGCGTTGGCCGACACCCGGAAGGTACTGCGCGGAGAGGAAAACGAGGTGAATTCTTTTCACTTCTCGTGTGCCGCGCCATGGCTGGCGCGGCAAGGGGACAGCACCTAAGCTGCCGGCAGGTTCTCGAAAGGAAGTCTGCGATGAACGCGGGATGTCTTCTTCGACGCTGGGATTTGCTCGCATCGCTTGTCGCGATGCCGGTGGCTCATGCGCAGGGCTATCCGGTCCGGCCCATCCATTTCATCATCGGCAGCGCTCCCGGTTCGGTGATCGACGTCGTGACCCGTCAGATTGGCGAAGGCCTGGCGCGCGAGCTACGGCAGCCCGTGCTTGTCGAGAACCGCTTTTCGGCCGGCGGGATCGTTGCGCTGCAGGCGTTGAAGTCGAGCGCACCCGACGGCTACACCTTGCGCGTCGTCGCCATGCCGCAAATGAGTGTGAGCCCCAGTTTGTTCAAGCATCTGCTACGACCCCGTCAAAGGATTTCGCGCCCATCGGCATCCTTTATCGTGGACCGCAGCTTCTCGTAGTCAACCCTTCCGTAGACGCGAATAACCCAGGAGCATCCTTTCATGTTGACTGAAGCCCCCACTTCGTTGCGCATTGCCGAGGTCGTCCTTAGAACCTCGCGGTACGACCCGATGCGCGCCTGGTACGCCGCGGTGCTGGGGATCGATCCGTATTACGAGCATGTGCCACCGATGGCGGCGCAGGGCAGGGCGGCGCACGAAGACGGGGAACCCTCATGGGCCAGCCGGTCACGGCTGTGTTTTTTCAGGTTGCTCCTTGACCATCCCTACATGCAGGTGATCGCGTTGTTCGATGTGCCCGCTGCCGGTCTTGCGGACCCGGTCGGGCCGGGCCTGCACCACATGCAGTTGCGCGACGCGTCGCTGGTGGCGATGGCAGTGCGCTACCGGCGCCTCAAGTTCCTTGGCATCGAACCTTTCAGATCGGTGGACCATGGTCCGTCCCTGAGCTTCTACTACCAGGATCCCGATCGCAATGTGGTCGAGATCTCGGCGAGCAATCACATGTCCGTCGAGGGCTACCTCGCTGCGCTGGCGAGTCCGGCGTTCAAGCGCGATCCTTCTGGGCGCAACGTGGATGCCGACGGCGTGACGGCTCTCATCTGCGCGCTGGCCGAGAAGCCGTGAGTTCCGCACGCAACGAAATCTGATGGAGCGTGCGATAGCCCCTACCGTTCCTTCCGCCAAGAGCTATTCGTTCAGGCAATTGGACGCGGTCGCGTTGCGCGCGTCCGGCGCTCCCGAAACGCATGGGAAATCGCACGCCGATGCACCGGCGTCTGCGAACCCGGAGCAGCGCTTCGATGCCGTCGTCATCGGCGCAGGCCAGGCCGGGCTCTCCATCGGCTACCACTTGGCCCGCAAGGGCCTGCGCTTCGTTATCCTGGACAGCAATGAGCGTGTCGGCGACAGCTGGCGCCACCGCTGGGATTCGCTGCGCCTGTTTTCGCCGGCGCGCTTCGACGGGCTCGCCGGCATGCGCTTCCCCGCGCCCCCACGCTACTTTCCGACCAAGGACGAGATGGCTGATTTTCTCGAAGCCTATGTGGCCAGCTTCGAGTTGCCGGTGCGCAGCGGCGCCAAGGTGGACGAGGTGACGCGGGTCGATGGGCACTACGTCGTGGTTGCCGGCAATACGCGTTATGTGGCTGCCCATGTGGTGGTCGCCGCCGCAAGTTACCAGAAGCCCAAGATTCCGGACTTCGCGGCAGAACTCGATCCGTCGATTCGACAAATCCATGCATCGCGCTATCGGAGACCCTCGCAGTTGAACCCCGGCGGCCTGCTGGTGGTGGGCGCGGGCAATTCAGGCGCGGAGATAGCCTCCGAGCTGGCACGCACGCACCAGGTCTGGTTGGCGGGTCGGCACCCTGGCCACCTCCCGTTCAAGCATGGCAGTGCACTGGCTTACTTCATCGTGCTGCCGAACCTGTTTCGCGTCGTCTTCCACCGGCTGCTGTCGGTCGACACGCCGATCGGTCGTAAGGCGCGACCGGACTTCATCACCCATGGCACGCCCTTGATCCGACTCAGGCCGAAGGACCTCGATCAGGCCGGCGTGAGGCGTGTGTCGCGCGTGGCCGGCGTCGAGCGTGGCCAGCCGGTGCTCGAGGACGGAAGGCGCCTGGACGTGAGCACCATCGTGTGGTGCACCGGCTTTCAGGCGGGCCTGGACTGGATCAAGCTGCCGGTCTTCGATGCCTCCGGGCGCCTGGACCAGCACCGGGGCGTCGTCGCCGGCGAGCCAGGACTGTATGTCGCGGGCCTTGCCTTCCAGTACTCGGCGTCGTCGGGGATGATCCACGGCGTCGCTCGGGATGCCGAGCGCGTCGCCGACAGGATCGCCGCGCGGTTGCGCGCACCGGCCTTGCGTCATTGAACGGCTTTGTAGCAGGAACCCTCGACGCAGCAAGCCTGGCCGAGGCAGCGCAGGAGATTGCGTTGCGCAGATCTCCAACATCCATCAGGGTTCCAGTTCCATCCACGGCGCTGGTCACGCGGCAGGTCTGCCACTTATGCCTCCGCGAACGCACTGGCCGGCAAGGCGCTCGATGCCGCTGGCTATGCGGCGAACGCGGTGGTCTATGCCTATGGCGGCTATGCGATCGGCGACCCTTCAGCATTCGAGGAGGAGTTCAAGTGGCAGGTCGATCAACTGCGCCTTCTTGTTCATCGACTCGCAGCCGTGGCGCGCCGCCCTTCGACTCGGATCGGCCATGAACGAACATGGCCAGGAGTCGTCCATGGCAGTCAGCCAGTGTTCTTGATCTCTGTCGACTTGTGCAACTGCCTCGTCATTCGGTCGATTTCGGGATCTCTCGCCATTCTTGAAATGGCCCTGCGTTCGGGGCCGGGACCTCATCGACAATGCGTTCATGACCGCGACCGTCCTGGTGATTTTCGGCTTGGTGTACCTGGGCATGATCCTGGGCGGGCTGCCGTTCCTGCAACTCGATCGCACCGGCATCGCGCTGCTCGGCGCGATCGCAATGATCGCCACAGAAGCTGTCTCGGTCGAGCAGGCTGCACGCTCCATCGATCTGCCAACGGTGCTGCTGCTGTTTGCCTTCATGGTCGTATCCGCGCAAATGCGCCTCGGCGGCTTCTACGATTGGATCACCGTCCTTCTATCGGCGCTGCCCGTCTCGCCGCCGACGTTGCTAGGCGTGTTGATCGCGGTCGTCGCGCTGTTGTCCGCTGTGTTCAGCAACGACATCGTCTGCCTGGCCGTCGCCCCAGTGCTAGTGGACGCCTGCATGCGCCGAAGCCTAGCTCCGATTCCGTTCCTGCTTGGTCTCGCCTGCGCCGCCAACGTCGGCTCGGCTGCAAGCCTGATCGGCAATCCACAGAACATTCTCATCGGACAGACCCTGCATTTGCCCTTTGCCGGCTATGCCGCCGAAGCGGCCACGCCAGTGCTTGTCGGACTGGTGCTGACATGGGCTGTGATCGTGGTTCGCGTCCGGGGGCGTTGGCAACTGGCGGGCGGCGCGGCGCCCGAGGCACGGCCCGAATTCGAGGCTCAAGCCTTGGATCGTTGGCAAACCACGAAGGGCCTGGCGGTGGCGATCGCGATCCTTCTTTCGTTTCTGTTTGCGCCGTGGCCGAGAGAGGTCGTCGCGCTGGCCGCCGCCGGTGTGCTACTGATGAGCCGCCAGTTGCACTCGAGCAGGATGTTGGGCTTGGTCGACTGGGAACTGCTCGTGCTCTTCATGGGGCTCTTTGTCGTCAATGACGCGCTGCAGCGCACCGGCGTTCCGGCACGCCTGGTGGCCGACGCGGCGGCGCTGGGCCTTCATCTGGATCACCCGGCTCCGCTGTTCGGGGCAGCCTTCGTGCTGTCCAATATCGTCTCCAATGTCCCCGCAGTGATGCTGCTCCTGCCCGTCGCGCATCACCCGCTCGCCGGTCCCTTGCTGGCCTTGGCGAGCACCTTTGCCGGCAACCTTTTCATCGTCGGCAGCATCGCCAACATCATCGTCGTCGACGCAGCAGCGCGCCGCGGTGTCGTGATCGACTGGAGGCGGCACGCCCGCATCGGCGTGCCGGTGACGATTGCCACCATGTCCGTCACAGCGCTTTATTTGTGGTGGCGCATGCGCGGCTGATCCACGCATCGGGCCCCGAGCGGTCGATGCCCCATCGATAGCCTCACCCGCTCGAGTTGAGGCGCGTCAGGCGTTCTGTTTCAGTGACTGCTTCCAACGCCGTTCAATGTCGGTTCAATCACGAAGCGGTCGTCCCGGCCAAGTTGGATCGCGACCGGCGTGCGGGATTCGCTCGGCGTGAGAGATGCCCTACATCCGAAGCGCAAATAAAGGACCGAGGAGCCCGACCCGTGAAGTGGACTTCCGTCGGCCCGGCACGGCGATTGCCGGCGATCACTAGTCCCAGCCTGGCAGTCCCTGCAGGGCATCGTTGGGCCGCCCGACAATATCGACGCCCACAATCTCGTTCAGACCCGGCACGACCTTGACGTCACAAACGATCTCCCAGCTGTGGCTCTCGGTGCGGCGCAATATGCAAACTTCCTCGCCGGCAGCAACAAGATTGGCACATTCGCCGACGCTGATGCGTCGTGCCGCGCCAAGCGACAGTTCTTTCGAGCCGAACTCCTGATCCTTCACCGTGTGAATGGCGACGAGATCGATCTTGCCGCCGCTGTGGTGAACAGCTGTGATTGCGTGCTGGGCCATCTTCAACCTCCATTCGTGGGTATCGCAGTATGCGAGTATTTTCAGGATGGTCGTGCCAAGGGACTCATCGGCATATTGACCTGGGAAACGCAGGAATTGCCGTGATGGCCTCGCACGCAATCACGTGGCCCTTGAATCCACACTCGCGTTGATCAATAGGTGTTGACGTCGATCAGCCTGCGCAAAGGCCTTCGGGGCTTCCTGTGGAAGGTTGTGGCCCACACCGCCCGTGACGGGTCGATGCGAATACTTTCCCGAAAAATTCTTCGCATAGGCACTGGCGCCCAGATGCGGTGCACCGTTGGCATCACCTTCGAGGGTGATGGTCGGCACGGCGATGACGAGTCCGCCGGCCAGCCGTTTTTCGTACTCGTCGTACCTGGCTTCGCCCTTCGCCAGTGCGAGTCGCCACCAATTCGTCGATCCTCGCGAGCGTGACGTCACGCGCTCTGGTGAAACCCCCTCGAAGGGGAGGCGCCGCAGGCGCTTCGGGGGTGTTTGATCCTCTAGTCCCTGAACGGTGCGGGCCGCCCGATGTCCGACACGATCTCCCGCAATAGCGTCGACGAAGCCTGCGACAGCAATCGACCGTGGCGCGACACCACTTGCACGCTGCCTTGCGACAGCAGCGGGTTCTTCATCGGCAGCGCCACCACGCGCGCGCTGTCCGCCAGCGGCGGCAGCGACATCCGTGTGCTCAGCGCGTAACCCAGCCCTGCCACCACGAAGTGGCCGACGGCGCCGAAAGACGTCGTGGTGAACAGCGCCTGCAGGCGCACCCCTTCGCTGATCTCGGCAGCCTCGATGTGCTGGCGCACGCCGAAGCCGCGGTGCAGCATGGCGCCAGGGTAGGGCGCCAGGTCGCTCAGCGTCAGTGGCCGTTTCAGCTGCGCCAGCGGATGCGAGTCGAGCACCAGCGTCAGGATCGGCATCGGGTGCGAGTGGTGCGAGCGCAGCCGGTCGTCCTTTGGAGGTTGAAAGACGATTCCGATATGGGCGCGCTCCTCCACGATGTGCTGCACGATCTCGTCGGTGTTGCCCACTGCCAGGTCCACCGTGATGCCGGGATGCGCCTTCATGAAGCTGCGCAGGCTGCGGCGCATGAGCCAGTCGACGAACCCCTCGCCGGCCACGATGCCGATGTGTCCGCGTTCCACCTTCTGGATGCTTTCGAGTTGCGCGAGCAGGTGTTGCATCTGGTTGTGCTGGCGCCGCAGGTAGCTTGCCAGCAGCTGGCCGGCGTCGGTCGGCACCACGCCGCGGCCGCGGCGCTCCAGCAGCCGCATCCCGCAGTCCTGCTCGAGCACGCCGATGGCCCGGCTCACCGCGGAGGGGTCCATGTCCAGCACTTCGGCGGCGCCGCGAACCGAGCCGCTTTCCAGCACCTGCATGAAGTAGCGCACCCGGCGCGGGTCGAGCCGGTCTTCCGTTGTGTTAGGCATGGGCGAGCCTCTCGAGCGTTGCATTTCACGCAACAAATATCCCAAAGTTGGGTCATTGATGCAACGGGAAAGCGTTGAGAAACTTCCCGCCGTCGCTGCCCGAGACGCTGTGCGACACCCCCGAGTTCCACACCTCACCCTCCGGCTCCCGGAGCGAGAAAGCGCCCCATGAACCATGTCATGTCTTCGTCCGCGGCCATGCCTGCCGCGCCCCTCCCCGCCACGGCTACGGGCAAGTTCCGGCTCGTCATCGTCACGCTTGTCGTCGTGGCGCTGGCCGAAATGATCGGCGCCGTTCAATTCAACCTCGGGCCGGGAAGGGTGGTGCTGCTGCCCATGCTGTGGGCGCTCCTGCTGGCCGCCGCCTGGGGCATTGCGCAGCGGCGCGTGCCGGCGGTCGCGCGCATCGACACCAACCTGCAAGGTTTTGCCGGCGGTCTGCTCAACGCCGGCCTGCTGGGCGCTGGTGTTCCAGGAGTTCGGGCATGCGTTCGGCACGCTCGCCCTGGGGCTGCCGCTGGCGCTGCTGCTGGGCATCAAGCGCGAGGCGGTCGGCTCCACTTTCTCGGTGGGCCGCGAAGGCAACCTGGTGATCATCGGCGAGAAGTACGGCATGACCTCGCCGGAGGGCCGCGGCGTGCTGGCCGAGTACATCACCGGCACAGTGCTGGGCGCGCTGTTCATCGCGGTGCTCGCCGGCTTCATCGCCAGCCTGCACATCTTCGATCCGCGTGCGCTGGCCATGGGCGCCGGCGTGGGCTCGGGCAGCCTGATGGCGGCGGCACTCGGCGCCGTCACGGCGCAGCAACCGGCCGAGATGGTGCCGCAACTCA
The DNA here is from genome assembly GCF_037889915.1 of Variovorax humicola. Classification (NCBI taxonomy): domain Bacteria; kingdom Pseudomonadati; phylum Pseudomonadota; class Betaproteobacteria; order Burkholderiales; family Comamonadaceae; genus Variovorax; species Variovorax humicola. The sequence continues at coordinate 82,271 of NZ_JBBKZV010000019.1, forward strand.
CCGCCATCGCGGCGGCCTCGAACCTGCTCACCTCGGTCGTGGGCTTCTACTTCACGCTCTTTCTCTCGCTGCCGCTGTGCGACTGGCTGTACCGCAAGCTGGAGCCGGTGCTGGGCCGCGTCTCGAAACATGGCCGCGCGCCGACGGCCGAAGGTACTGGCGCCGCAGGCGGTCAGCCGTTGGCGGCGCACAGCCTGTCGATTGGCGATACGGCAGTGGCCTGGGTCGTGATGACCGGCGGTGTGATGATCGCCAACCTGCTGTCGTACAAGGTGCCGCTGCTCACGTCGTTCGAAGGCGTGGTCGTGGTGCTGCTCGTGGTCGCGGTGGTCGAGGCGTTCAAGCGCTTGCTGCCGCGCCTGCCACTGGTGCTGGTGCTGTCGGTCGTCGCGACGGTGGTCGGCGTGCCGGGCCTCTTTCCCTTTTCCGACGCCGTGCTGGCACTCACCGGCAAGCTGAACTTCATGGCCTTCACGACGCCGGTGCTGGCGCTGGCCGGCTTCTCGGTCGCCAAGGATCTGCCGCTGTTCCGCCAACTCGGCTGGCGCATCGTGCTGGTGTCGCTCACCGCCACGGCCGGCACTTTCCTCGGCGCGACGCTGATCGCCCAGTTGTTCCATTGATCCCCTGCAGCACACAAGGACCCACCATGTACCGCGAACCCGAGATTGCCGACGACATCCGCCAGAGCATGGTCGCCTGGCGGCGCGACATCCACGCCAACCCCGAGACGGCCTTCGAGGAACACCGGACCGCCAACGTGGTGGCGCAGGCCCTCATGCTGATGGGCCTGCCGGTGCACCGCGGCCTGGCCGTGACAGGCGTGGTCGCCACGCTGAAGAACGGCGAGGGCCCGAGCATCGCGCTGCGCGCCGACCTCGACGCGTTGAACATGCAGGAACTCGGCACGCGGTCGCACGCGTCGAAGTGCGATGGCAAGATGCACGCCTGCGGCCACGACGGCCACACCGCCATGCTGCTCGGGGCCGCGGCGCACTTGGCGCGCCACAAGCCTTTCCGCGGCACCGTGCAGTTCATCTTCCAGCCCGGCGAGGAGAACGAGGGCGGCGGCCGCGTGATGGTGGAGGAGGGCCTGTTCGAGCAGTTCCCGGCCGACGCCGTGTACGGCATGCACAACTTCCCCGGCATGCCGCGCGGGCAGTTCGGCATTCGGGTCGGCACGATGACCGCGTACCTGGACACCTTCGAGATCCAGGTCACCGGCAAGGGCAGCCACGGCGCGATGCCCGAGACAGGCATCGACTCGGTGGTGGTCGCTGCGCAGCTCGTCAATGCATTGCAGACCATCGTCAGTCGCCGCACCGGCGCGACCCAGTCCGCGGTGGTGAGCGTCACGCAGATCCATGGCGGCGACACCTGGAACGTGATCCCCGAGAACGTGGTGCTGCGCGGCACGGTGCGCACGCTCGACGCCGCCATCCAGGACCAGACGGAAGCGTTGATGCGCCAGATCTGCGAAGGCGTCGCGCGGACGCACGGCGCGAAGATCGAGCTGAAGTACATGCGCGGCTACCCGGGCGTGGTCAACACGCCGAAGGAAACCGGGGCCGCCGTGGCTGCAGCGGCCAGCCTGGTGGGCGAGGCGCAGGTGCGCACCGACATTGCGCCGGCCATGGGGTCGGAGGATTTCGCCTTCATGCTGCAGAAGCGCCCCGGCGCCTACATCGGCATCGGCGCGGGCGAGGGCGAGAACGACCCCAACGTGCACAACCCGTACTACGACTTCAACGACAACATCCTGCCGCTCGGCGCCGCCTACTGGGTGGCGCTGGTCCAGCAACAGTTGCCTGTGAAGTGATGCACTGATGCTGTCCGTCTTCGACATTTTCAAGATCGGCATCGGGCCTTCGAGCTCGCACACGGTGGGGCCGATGCGCGCGGCGCTGATGTTTGCGCGCGCGCTCGAATCGAGCGGGTTGCTGGCCAAGGTGGCGCGCGTGCAGGTCGAGCTCTTCGGCTCGCTGGGCGCCACCGGCCGCGGCCATGCGACCGACCTGGGCGTGCTGCTGGGCCTGCTCGGCGAGGCACCGGACACGGTGCGGCCCGAAGGCGTGGCGGCGATCCTGGCCACGGTGCGGCGCGAACGCGTGCTGCCGCTGCTGGGCCGGCATTCCATCGGATTCGACCCGCGCGATGACATTGCCTTCTCGGGCGAATGCTCGCTGCCCGAGCATCCGAATGCGATGCGGCTTGCCGCTTTCGATGGCGACGCAGCGCTGCTACGCGAGTCGTGCTACTTCTCCGTCGGCGGTGGCTTCGTGGTCGAAGGCGGTGCGGCGGCGCCGGCTGCGGCACATGCGGTGGCGCTGCCCTTTCCCTTTCGCACCGGCGACGAACTCATGGCCCATGCCGTGGCGCAGGGCCGCTCGATTGCGCAACTGGTGCTGGCCAACGAGCTTGCGTGGCGACCTGAGTCCGAGGTCCGATCCGGCCTGCTGCGCATCTGGCAGGTGATGCAGGACTGCGTGCAGCGCGGCTTCGGCATTGGCAACGCGCAGGCCGCCGAGGCACTGCCGGGCGTGCTGCGCATGCGCCGGCGTGCGCCCGAGCTGTTCCGCAGCCTGTCGCGTGGTGGCGCCGCCAGTGCCGACCCGCTGGCCGCGATGGACTGGGTGAACGCCTTCGCGATGGCGGTCAACGAGGAGAACGCCGTCGGCGGGCGTGTGGTGACGGCGCCCACCAACGGCGCAGCCGGCGTCGTGCCGGCGGTGTTGCACTACTACATGCGCTTCGTGCCTGGGGCGAACGAGCAGGGCGTGATCGACTTCCTGCTCACGGCTGCGGCGATCGGCATGCTCTACAAGACCAACGCGTCGATTTCGGGCGCCGAGGTCGGTTGCCAGGGCGAAGTGGGCGTGGCCTGTTCGATGGCCGCCGGTGCATTGGTGGCCGCACAGGGCGGCACGCCGCAGCAGGTCGAGAACGCGGCCGAGATCGGCATGGAACACAACCTGGGCCTCACCTGCGACCCGGTCGGTGGCCTGGTCCAGATCCCGTGCGTCGAACGCAATGCCATGGGGGCGGTCAAGGCGATCAACGCCGCGCGCATGGCCTTGCGTGGCGACGGAAGCCACTACGTCTCGCTCGACACGGTGATCCGCACCATGAAGCAGACCGGCGAGGACATGAAGTCCATCTACAAGGAAACCTCGCTGGGCGGCTTGGCGGTGAACGTCGTCGAGTGCTGAGGCCGGGGGGCAACCAAGGCCACAAGCCGCGCCGGGCAAGCCCACGCCGCCCCGCCGGACATTGCGCTTCGTCGAGCCCGTGCGGCCCCGGCGGCCCCGGCAGCGCAGGCGGTGGCCACCGCGGCGGCTCGACGAACGAGGGGTGCGAACTGGAATGCTCGCTGATTCAGCGCTGCTTGCCCGGCGCCGTCTCCTTGAGCGAGAGCGCCACGAGCAGTCCGATCACCAGCGCGATGGCCGCGAGGTGCATGATGTACTGGATGCCAAAGTGCTGGGCCACATAGCCCGCGATCACCGGTGCGATGCCGCCGCCGAAGATCTCGCCGGTGCCGACCACGATGCCCGACGCCGTCGACATCAACTTCGCTGGCACGGACTCGGCGCTCAGCGGGCCGACCGTCAGGCAGATCATGCTGAAGATGAAGAACAGCGTGACGAACAGCCAGGTGAACAGGCGCCAGGGTTCGGCGCCGGTGTGCATGAGGAAGTACAGCCCGATGGCGGCGCCGATGACCGAGACGATCATCACCGGCTTGCGGCCGATGCGGTCCGACAGGGCCGGCATGACGAGCGTGCCCGTCGTGCCGCCGAAGCCGATGGCCGAGAGCACCAGGCCCATCTGCTCCAGCGACAGGTGCAGGTAGTCGATCAGGTAGCTCGGCAGCAGCGCGCTGAGCACGACCAGGTTCGTCAGCCAGCACAGCATGCCGATCATGTTGAGCGTGATGTTGCGATACCTGAACACGTCGGACCATTTGTGCGGCGAAGCGTCGTGCGTGGTCGTGTGCGTTGCGGCGACGGCGGCCGGCGTGTCGCGCAGCGTGCGATGCAGGAGGTACGCGATCAGCAGGCCAGGGATCGACACCATCGCGAAGATCCAGTGCCACTCGACCACCTTGAGCAGTTGCGTCACGAGGATGGGCGCAATGCCCAGCCCGAACAATGGCAGCGCGGCCTGCTGGATGCCGATGTTCATGCCTTGCCGCGAAGGCTTCGATGCATCGAGCGTGGCAACGATGCTCGATGGCGTGTAGGCGCCCTCCGCGAAGCCGATCAGCGCGCGGATGAACATCAGGCTCATCACGCCGGTGGCGAGACCGCTGAAGCCGGCCAGCAGCGAGAATACGATGATCGCGGGAATGATCACCTTGCGATGGCCGAAGCGGTCCGACAGGTTGCCCATGAACAGCGCCGCCACGCCCCACGCGATGGCCAGCACGCCCGTGACCTGACCAAGGTCCTGGTAGTCGAGGTTCAGGTCCTTCGCGATGACCGGGAACAGCGGCAGGATCATGAAGCGGTCGATGCCGACCAGGCCGAAGCCCAGGCACAGCAGCGCGACCGCCTTCCATTCGTAGCCGGCATCCCGGCGTGACGTGCCCGGGGCCGTGCCCACGTTGCTTGCGACATAGGTGTTCATGGTGTCTGGCTCCTGTTTGTCGGCTTCGTTCAGGCGGCGAGCGCCTGCGGTTCTTGCTCGGTCACCACGTCCACGCCGTGGCGCCGCAGGTCGGCCGCCAGGTCGTCGACGAGTGCGTTGACATCGCCGGCGCTGGCGACCGCGCCGTACAGGTAGAAGTCGGGGCGCACCAGCATCGTCTGGATGCCGTGCCGTTCCATGTACGGGAGGTACTTGTGGTCGGCATCGATCAACGTGCCGTTCATGGCCTTGTCACTGACGATCACGCGCTTCGCGCCGATCGCATCGAGGAACGAACGCTGCGATGCGCCGAGGGACGGTGCGATGTCGCGAGAGAGAAGCACGAAGCCCAGTCCCACCACTTCATCGAAACGGCCCTGGCGGGCGCCTGAACGCACCGTGCCGTGGGGGCTCAGCAAGCCTGCGGGCGCCTGCACCGCACCGTCCGCATCGCGGCGCAGGATGCCGTCGGTCAGCGAGGGGAACGCGGGCGGCGGCGGCACCTTGCCACTGAAGAAGGCCTCGTCGCGCTCGGCCGCCAGCGTCGCATCGGGAATGCAGATGATCTTGCCGAGGAACATCGACAGGTCGATCACATCGCTGACGTGCGGGCGGCGCTCGGGCTGGTAGGTGTCGAGCAGCGAGTCGTCGGCCTTGCCCTTGAGGATGAGGTCGAGCTTCCACGCGAGATTCCAGTCGTCGCGCAGGCCGGCGCACATGCCCTGGCCCATGAAGGGCGGCATCACGTGTGCGGCGTCGCCGGCGATCAGCATGCGGCCCTTGCGCCAGGTGTCGGCAAGCAGCGAGCGGAAGGTGTAGACCTTGTGGCGCACGATGGTGGCCTGGTCGCGCTTGACCCATGGTTCGAGAAGATCCCACGCGACATGCTCATGCTCGAGTTCTTCGCGCGACTCGTGCGGTAGGCGCATGAACTCCCAGCGGCGGAAGTAGCGTCCGTCCTTGATGCCGGCCGGCACGATGGTGGTCGGGCGGACCGGATTGCAGTACTGCGCCGCCGGCGGGATGTCGAGCGTCACGCCCTCGTTGGGCAGCACGTCGATCACGAGCCAGTCGGCTTCGAACCCGCGGTCTTCCTGCGTGGAGCCTATGGCCTGGCGCACGAGGCTGTTGGCGCCGTCTGCGCCGATCAGGTATTTGCAGCGGACGGTGCGCGTCTCGCCGGATTCGGTGTCGCGCACGACGAGCTGGGCGAAGTCGTCCGTCTGCGTGGCTTCGATGGCTTCCCAACCCAGGTTGAGCGTGACTTCGGGCCGGGCCTGCACGACCTCCTCGAACATCTTCTCCAGCGTCGGCTGGTGCACGAAGTTGACTTCGGGGCCGCCGGAGATCGATTCGGATTCCCAGTCGATCGAGAGCAGCTCCTTCCACTCGGCGTTGAACCACTTGTAGTGCGGACCGGCGTGGCTCACGGCGGGGAGTTGCGTGCTCATGCCCAGGGCGGACAGCACGCGGTAGAGCTCGTGGTCGATGCACACGGCGCGCGGCAGCGCATAGCGCTCGCGCCAGCGTTCGAACACGGCGACCTTGTGGCCTTGCCGGGCGAGGGACAGGGCCATGATCTCGCTGACCGGGCCGTAGCCGATCTGCACGACGTCGTAGAAGGGAATTGCGCTGGTGGTCATGGTGATCTCCTTGTGCTGCGCGCTCAGCGGGCAGCCGTTTCGTGGTTGACGATGAAATCCTCGGGAAGCGATGGGCCCCAGACATAGAGCGAGTCCTCGCCCGGGTGGTCGGCCGCGGGCCAGGTGTTGCCGGCCTCGACGTAATCGATGTCGAAGGAGTACTCCGCATAGCTGCCCCAGGGGTCGCGCACATAGCGGAAGTAGTTGGAGCCGAGCACATGGCGCCCCACGCCCCAGCCTTGTTCGTAGCCGGCCTCCGCCATCTGCTGCGTGCCCTGGCCGACGGCGTCGAACGAGGGCACGCACCAGCTGCTGTGGTGCAGGCCGCTGCCGTTGGACTTGGCGAGCGCGATCAGGTGGTGGTCGCTGCCGTGCGGCGTGTGCAGGAAGGCGATGACCGAGCCGGACTTGTCGGAGAGGCGCAGGCCCAGCACGTCTTCGTAGAACGCGCGGGCCGCGTCGACGTCGGTGCTGAACAGCAGGATGTGCGAGAGGTAGAGCGGCCGGGTCGGCTGCACCTCGCTGCGCCTCGGGGAGCGGCCGGCGTTGGCGCTCGCTGGCGGGAACTCGCGCGGCGCGGGTTGCGACGGCGACGACTTCGTGGCCACGCGCAGTTGCAGCGGGATCGCATCGTGCCCTGCGATCCACAGGCCGCTCGCGTCGGCATTCGCCGGTGCGGGGATGGTGGCGATGCGCTTCGCGGCCAGGTGCTGCCTGAAGCGCGCTTCGTCGCAAGCATGGATGCCCAGGCTGATCCATTCGAGACGCTTGGCGTCGCCGCCCTGGAGCACGCGGGCCCAGCGGTGCGGATTGCCGTAGGTGTAGAGGGCGAGCGCCCCGCCTTCGTCGCGCACGTCCAGCCCGAAGGCCGTGTAGAAGTGGCGCGCCTTCTCCAGGTCGGGCACGCTGAAGACGAATTCGTCCACCGAGTGCACCGCCAGGATGCCGTTGTCGTGTGTGCTTGTCGCTGCAGTCATCGTTGTCTCCTTTGAAAGTCCGGGCAACGCTGCGCCCGCGCCGCGAATCCGCGGCGTTGTCGATGAGGGATCGGGTGGTTCTCGCTTCGGGTCAGACAACCCGTTGCCGCTGCGTGCCCAGCACGCCGGCGCTCAACGTCATCACGTCGCCGCGCTTCAGGAATTGCGGCGTCGGCTTCATGCCCAGGCCCACGCCCTGCGGGGTGCCGGTGATGACCACGTCGCCGGGGAGCAGCGTCATGAACTGGCTCAGGTACGACACCACTTCCGCCACCGGGAAGATCATGTCCGCCGTGTTGCTCTGCTGCTTCACTTCGCCGTTGACGGCCAGTTCGAGCGGGATGCTCTGCGGGTCGGGCAGCTCGTCGCTGGTCACCAGCCACGGACCGATCGGGCCGAAGCCGTCGAAGCTCTTGCCCTTGCCCCATTGGCCATTGCGCTTGATCTGCCAGTCGCGCTCCGACACGTCGTTGGCCAGGCAGTAGCCCGCCACGTGAGCAAGCGCATCCGCCACCGACACCTTCTTGCACTGCGTGCCGATGACGAAGCCGAGTTCGATTTCCCAGTCGCCGGCGACCGAGCCCTCTGGCAGCTCGACATCGTCGTCGGGGCCGGCGAGCGAGGTCAGCGCCTTGGTGAAGACCACCGGCTCCTTGGGGATCTCCAGTCCCGACTCTTCCGCATGCTTGCGGTAGTTCAGGCCGATGGCGACGAACTGGCGCACGCCGGTGACGGGGGCGCCGAGTCGCGTGCCTTCGGCCACCATCGGCAGCTTCGACAGGTCGATGGCGGTCAGCGCCTGCAGCTTGGCCGGCGACATCCACTCGGGCGTGAAGTCGGGGACCAGCAGGGACAGGTCGCGGATCCTGCCGTCGGCATCGAGTGCGCCGGGCTTTTCTGCCCCTGCGGGGCCGTGACGTAGCAATTTCATGTTGTGCCTCTTGGTTGATTTGGATTTAGACTGTTTGTCTAAAACGAACTTTAGTCGTTATGACAAAAACGTCAAGATGACGAAGCGTTCAAAATAGTAGGTGCTTTCCCTATGGGCGGATGCGCCGTTTTGGGCCGGTCTTCGTCGTGTACCCTCATGCGCCATGGCAACCAAGCAAGTCGAACAACCCCCAGAAGACCACCGCGTGCGGGTGGGAGCGCAGCGGCGCGAGAAGACAAGGCTGCGGCTGCTGGAAAGCGCGCTGGCGGTTTTCGCGGAGAAGGGCCCGGACGCGGCCGTCATCGACGACTTCATCGCCGCCGCGGGCGTGGCGCGCGGCACTTTCTACAACCACTTCAGGACCACCAACGAGCTGATGCTCGCGCTGGCCGCGGCCATGAGCGACGAGGTGCTGCAGGTGGTCGACCCGATCGTGCTGCAACTCGACGATCCGATCGCGCGCGTGGCCGCCGGCACGCGCATGTACATGCAGATGGCGATGCGCTATCCGCTGTGGGGCAGCTTCATCACGCGCGTCGGTACGCGCATTGCCACGCGCGGGCAGCTCATCGACGTCTACCTGTCACGCGACCTCGAGACGGCTCGAAAGAGCAAGCGCATCCACATCGACAGTGTGATCGTGGCCCGCGACATCATGCTGGGCTCGATCTTCTACGGTATCGAAACCATGCTGACCGAGCCGACGCAAAGCCACCATCCGGAGCACATCCTGCGCAGCGTGCTGGTGGGATTCGGGCTGGAGCCAAAGGAAGCCGAGGCGATTGCGTACATGCCGCTGGATGTGCCCGGTGCGATCAAGGGGCCGATCTTTTCAGCGATGAAGCCCAAAGCGACGCCCTCAGTGTCTCCGCGGCTGGCTGTGCCGCGTGGCCGCGTGCCGTGATGCACTCGAATCCTGAGAATACAAAACGAGTACACAGAAGCAATGACAGCAAGGATCGGTGCGACGTCTACCGATGCCGCAATTGCCCGTTGCTCGTGTTGAGATTCTTGCCGACTGGCTCGATCGTCCACCGAAGCGACGAGTTCTGGCGCGGGCGATGGCAGCTCCCCAACCTCTCTATCAGGACCACTCCCGCCGAGATGCAACCCAGCGGTCTTGTGACGCCTGGAGGTGCGAGCGCATGGAGGTCTGCGCTGCAATCACATCCCGTCTTTCCAGTGCCCGCAAGATAGCCTCATGCTCGCGCAACGCCTCCATCCAGGTTTCGCTGCTTTCCGAACGTACACGGAGTTGGGAGGCGATAGGGCTGTGGCGCTCGTCGAACAATTCCCTGACCAGACGCTCCAGCACCGAGTTGCCTGTCATTGCGGCGATGGCCAGGTGAAATGCGCGGTCCTCTTTCAAGGGCGAGCGATTTTCTTCGATGGCAGCGCGCATCTCCTCCAGAGCCGTCGATACGGTTGCGATTCCTTCAGGCGTTGACAGACCACACGCCAGCGCAATCACGCAGCCTTCGAGCGCCGAGCGTGCCTGCATCAGTTCGATCGGGCTCTCCCCTAACGACGTAGTGGTTTGGCTGGCGCGCTCCGACGCGGCGCAGACATAGACGCCGGCTCCCATACGCACTTCAACGCTTCCTTCGATTTCGAGCGCAATCAACGCCTCACGGACAGAAGGACGCGAAACACCTAATTGCTGGGCCAGGTCGCGCTCCGGTGGCAACCGCGATCCCTCGGCGAATCCGCCTTCCCTGATGAGGCCTCGAATCTGATCGGCGATCTGCTGATAGAGCCGCCGGTTGTCGATTGGTTTGAGCTGAGCGATCACGTTGTTGCCCTTGGTTCAAAGATCCTGACGCTTGGAGTCCCCGAGGTGTTGGAGAAGTGGCCTTACCAAGTGGAGGAATTCAAGTGTACCCCTTGCATTGCCGGGCTTTTATCCACGCCAGAGGCCCCGCGCACGGGTTAATTGGACCGCAAAGGACCGCCATTTCGAGGCACCCGAGGGTAAACACGGTAAGGCCAATTTGCCTTTATAGGTAAAGTGGCCTTACCAACACAGCGCGCTTTTAGTCCTGTGGAGGCGGGAAGGAAGCGGATTTGGTCAGGCCACGGCGTCTGGCAAGCCATCTGGCCTTCGAGGTGCACATCCCTACTGAACCAGGACAGGAGACATGAGATACGACTTTGACTTCAGCGCCCCGCTGGCCTACTGGCCAGAACTGTTGGCCGCTGCCGGAACAACCCTGGGGTTGTCGCTGGCTGCGACTGTGTTCGGCTTCTTGCTTGGCGTGTTCTGCGCCATCGCAGGCAAAGGCCGCGTTGCATGGCTGGCGCGACTGACCACGTTCTACGTGGAGACGATTCGCAACACGCCTTTGCTCGTACAGATCTTCATCGTGTACTTCGGGCTCGCAACCGTTGGCCTGAAAGTCGATGCGTTCACCGCTGCAACTGCGGCGCTGGTGATCAATGTCGGTGCGTACACATCGGAGATCGTCCGTGCGGGCATCGAATCGATCCCCAAGGGGCAATTGGAGGCGGCTGAGTGCCTGGGCCTCACGCGGCGCCAACTACTGACTCACGTGGTGCTGCCGCCGGCCATCGAGCGGGTCTACCCGGCCCTCACCAGCCAGTACGTGTTGCTGATGCTCGCTTCGTCGATCACCTCGCAAATTTCCACCGAAGAATTGACGGCGGTCGCCAATCGCATCCAGTCCGAAACCTTCCGCTCGGTGGAAACCTATTTGCTTGTCGCAGCGGCCTACCTGGTGCTCTCGCTGGTGATGCGCCTGGTCTTCTGGTGCGCGAGCTACGTTGCCTTCCCTCGCCGCCGTCGGCTCGGCACGACCGTCTAAGGAGAGAAGCCATGACCCTCTTGTCTTTCCCCCAACTCCAGTTCCTTCTCAGCGGCTTGGCGTGGACTGTCGTTCTGACTCTGTTGGCCTTCGCCGGCGGCGGAATCCTGGGCTTCGTGGTGGCGATCGCTCGCGTCTACGGGCCGAACTTCACCCGCCAGATCGTGATGCTCTATATCAAGCTGATCCAGGGCACGCCTCTGCTGGTCTTGCTGTCTCTCGCCTACTTCGGCTTGCCGACGCTGGGCTTCAACATCAAGCCACTGAGCGCCGCCGCCTTGGGCTTGAGCATCTATGTCTCGGCGTATCTCGGCGAAATCTGGCGCGGCTGCATTGAATCAGTGCCTCGAACCCAGGCCGAAGCCGCCGAGTGCCTGGCGCTCAACTGGGGACAGCGACTGAGCCACGTCATCCTGCCCCAGGCCATGAAGATCGCGACGCCTCCAACCGTTGGCTTCATGGTCCAGATCGTCAAGAACACCTCGCTGGCCTCCGCCATCGGATTCGTCGAACTCGCCCGCGCCGGGCAGGTGATCAACAACGCCACCTTCCAGCCCTTCGTCATCTTCGTGCTCGTCGGCGCGTTGTACTTCGCCCTGTGCTACCCCTTGTCGGTGATGAGCCGGCGCCTCGAAAGGAAATTCAATGTCGCCCATCGTTAATGTTCAGTCCATCACGAAGAGCTTCGGCACGAACAAGGTGCTGAACGACGTGTCCTTCACCGTCGACAAGGGTACGGTGGTCGCGATCATCGGACGCAGCGGCTCCGGGAAGACCACGGCCCTGCGCTGCATCGACCGGCTCGAGACGGTCAGCGACGGTCGCATCGACGTCTGCGGACATGAAATCACATCGCCCAAGCTGGACCTGCAGAAGCTGCGGCGCGATGTGGGCATCGTGTTCCAGAGCTACAACCTGTTCCCGCACATGACGGTCGAGCAGAACGTCATGCTGGCCCCGCGCATCGTTCTCAAGGGCAAGCGGGCCGAAGTCCGCGAACGCGCCCACGCCGTGCTGGCCCAAGTGGGCCTCGCGGACAAGGCGGACTCCTATCCGTCTCAGCTTTCGGGAGGCCAACAGCAACGTGTCGCCATCGCCCGGTCGCTCGCAATGTCACCGCAGCTGATGCTGTTCGACGAAGTGACCTCCGCACTCGACCCGGAACTGACGGGCGAGGTGCTGCGCGTGATGGAAAAACTTGCAGCGGATGGCATGACCATGGTCCTCGTCACGCACGAGATGGCCTTCGCTCGCAAGGTCGCCGACAAGATCATCTTCATGCACCGCGGCACCGTTTGGGAAGAAGGCCCCGGCGAGATGCTCGACGCACCCAAGACCGAGGAACTACGCAACTTCGTCGGCAGCGGGCTCTGAGGCGGCCGCCATGCCAGAACACGTACCGAGGCGGTCACCCCTCGAGCTATGCCACCCAGGTGGCCATCACCCCATTTCCTCCATTCCATCCGAAAGAGAGACTCCCATGATCCAGCGTTCCACTTTCCTGCGCGGCCTGTGTGCCAGCCTTGCCCTCGTAGCCGTTGCGGGCGTTGCCCGGGCAGACCAACTCGACGACGTGCGTGCGGCGAAAAAGATTCGCGTCGCCATCGACCTCGGCTCGCCGCCGTTCGGCACCAACGATGCGTCAATGAACCCGACAGGCTCCGACGTGGAAACCGCGCGCCTGCTGGCCAAGGATCTGGGCGTCGAACTCGAGATCGTCCCGACGACAGGCGCCAACCGGATTCCGTTCCTGCAGACCGGAAAGGCGGACGTGGTGATCTCATCGCTATCGGTCACGCCGGAGCGCGAAAAGGTCATCGACTTCTCGGCGCCCTATGCGCAGATCCAGGCAGTCGTTGCCGCGCCCAAGGCCGTCGCCGTCAAGGACTTTGCCGACCTGTCCGGCAAGAAGGTTGCCACTGCCCGCGGCACCACCAACGACCGACTGGCGACCGAGGGCGCCAAAGGCGCGCAGATCGTCCGCTTCGATGACGACAGCACGCTCGTCACCGCGGTGGCCAGCGGGCAAGTTGAAATATTCGCCACCTCGCCTGCGATCGTGAAGACCGTCGCGGAGAAGGTGCCGGCGCTCGGCGTAGAGACCAAGTTCGTGATGAAGAGCTTCCCGCTCGGGATCGGCGTGCGCAAGGGTGAAACCAAGCTGCAAGCGTGGATCAACCAGTGGGTCGGCAACAACACCGAGAACGGCAAGCTCGCCGCCATCTACAAGCGCTTCCACGGTTGAAGCGTCCAGTCCAACACTCAAGGAATTGTCATGCTGACTGTGATCTGCGAAACCCCCGGCACATTGCGCGCCGAAGACCGGCCGATGCCGCTGCGCGGTGACGGCGAAGTTCTGCTGCGCGTGAAGCGCGTCGGGGTCTGTGGCACCGATCTGCACATCTTCACCGGCAACCAGCCCTATCTCAACTACCCGCGCGTCATGGGGCATGAACTCTCCGGCGTCATCGAGGAAGCCCCGGCGAACAGTCATCTGGCGCCAGGCGATTCGGTCTACGTCATGCCTTACTTGTCCTGCGGCAAGTGCGTCGCATGCCGACAGGGCAAGACGAACTGCTGCGTCAGCATCCAGGTCCTGGGCGTCCACCGTGATGGCGCGTTCACCGAATACCTGACCATCCCGCAGGCCTTCGTGCACAAGGCCGAAGGCGTGTCGCTCGATCAGGCCGCGATGGTCGAGTTCCTGGCAATCGGCGCCCATGCGGTGCGGCGCGGTGCGGTGCGCGCCGGGCAGCGGGTCCTGGTTGTCGGCGCCGGACCGATCGGCATGGCGGCCATGATCTTTTCCAAGTTGCGGGGTGCGCAGGTTACCGCGCTCGACACGAGGCGCGACCGTCTCGACTTCTGCACGGCCCAGTTGGCGATGGCCGCCAGCGTGCAGATCGGCCCGGACGATGAATCGCAGCTTGCAGCCCTCACCGACAACGAGTACTTCGATGTCGTGTTCGACGCGACCGGCAATCCGAAGGCAATGGAACGCGGCTTCAAGTTCGTCGCACATGGCGGCACCTACGTGCTGATCTCGGTCGTCGGCGCGACGATCAGCTTTTCGGATCCTGAGTTCCACAAGCGCGAAACCACGCTGGTCGGCAGCCGCAACGCGACGACCGAGGACTTCGAGACGGTGCTGACCGCCATGCGCGCCGGCCAGATCCCTGATGCGGCGCTCAACACGCACCGACTGGCGCTGTCCGACGTGCCTGCCGACTTCAAGAGCCTGCTGGATCCCGCCCGCGGCGTCGTCAAAGCCATCGTGGAGTGCTGAGCATCATGGGCCAAGCCATCCTTCAGTTCGGCACCAGCCGCTTCCTTCAGGCGCACGTCGACCTCTTCGTTTCGCAGGCACTCGATCGAGGCGAGGCCGGCAAGGCCATCGGCGGCATCCTGGTCGTTCAGACAACCAACAATCCGGCCAGCGCCGAGCGGGTGGCAGCCCTTGCATCCGGCGATGGCTACCCGGTCCGCATTCGCGGCATCAGGAGTGGCGAGCGGATCGACGAGACCGTTACCTGCCGCTCTGTGCGACAGGCGATGCAAGCGGATGCCGACTGGTCCGCGCTACGCGATGCCGTTGCGACCGACGTGCACGTGATTGTTTCCAACACCGCCGATCGGGGCTATCAACTGGACGATCTGGATGGGCCTGAGCTCATCGGTGACACGCTTCATGCACCGCGAAGCTTCCCGGCCAAGCTGCTGGTGCTGCTCCACCATCGTTGGCGCGCGATCCCTGCCGCCGACATCTCGATCTTTCCTTGCGAGCTCATCGAGCGCAATGGCGATGTCCTGCGCGATGTCGTGCACGCACTGGCTGCGCGGTGGAAGCTGGACGCGAGCTTCATCGACTGGCTGGGCGAGCATTGTGTCTGGGCGAATTCGCTGGTGGATCGCATCGTGTCGGAAGCATTGCATCCGGTCGGTGCAGTTGCCGAACCCTATGCGCTTTGGGCCATAGAGCGGCAGCGTGGGTTGATGCTGCCCTGCGCGCACGAGCACATCGTGCTGACTGACGACCTCGAGCGATTCGAGCGGTTGAAGTTGTTCTTGCTGAACGCGGGGCACACCTTTCTCGCCGATCGCTGGTTGGAGCAGGGCCGGCCCCAGGACGAGACGGTGCAGCAAGCCATGAATGACGCCGCGAGCCGGGCGGAACTCGAGTCATTCTGGGCCGAGGAAGTGCTGCCGGTGTTCGAAGCATTGGGGCAGCGTGGCGAAGCCGAGACCTACCTCGTCGAGCTGAGGGAGCGGTTGCTCAACCCCTTTCTGAACCACCGCCTCGCCGACATTGCGCAGAACCATGCGCAAAAGAAGCTGCGGCGCTTCGCCCCCATCGTGGCGCTTGCCGACAAGTTGCAGTGCGGACTCGCCCAACCACGGCTGCGCACGGCGCTTGCCGAACAAGGTGCGCGCGAGGTGCTTGCATGACAGCAGCGAGCGCCCTCGACGATGCAACTGTTGGTGCACGCGTGATCCGCCTGCATCCCGATGACGACGTTGTCATCTCGCTGGACCAGCTGGTTTCGGGAACGCGCATCGCTTCCGAGAACACCACGGTCTCGGGCCTGATACCGCCGGGCCACAAGATGGCGACGCGTGCCATACAAGCGGGTGCGGCAGTGCGGCGCTACGGTCAAATCATCGGCTTTGCGAGCCAGCCGATCCGGCCCGGCCAGCACGTGCACTCGCACAACCTGGAGATGGGCGAGTTCGAGCGCGACTATGCCTATGGGGTAGAGATTCGCGAGACGGTGCCAGCGGCGCAGCCTGCCACTTTCGAGGGCATCGTGCGCGAGGACGGCCGAGTGGCAACGCGCAACTACATCGGCATCCTGACCTCCGTCAACTGCGCGGCCACGGTTGCGCGCGCGATTGCGGACCACTTCCGACGCGATATTCATCCCGACGCGCTGGCGGCATTTCCGAATGTCGACGGAGTTGTCGCGCTGACACACGGCACCGGTTGCGGCATCGACTCCGCTGGCGAGGGCCTACAGATCCTGCAACGAACGCTCGGCGGCTACGCGTGCCATCCCAATTTCGGGGGGGTGCTCGTCATCGGCCTGGGCTGCGAGACCAATCAAGTTCCGAAGCTGCTGGCCACGCAAGGATTGAGCGATTCGGGGACGTTGCGCTCGTTCACGATCCAGGATGCAGGCGGCACGACGAAGGCGATCGCCCGCGGCATTGAACTGGTCAAGGAAATGCTGCTGCAAGCCGACCATGTGCGACGTCAAAGCGTGCCAGTCAGCCACCTGGTCATCGGGCTGCAATGCGGGGGCTCGGACGGCTACTCCGGTATTTCGGCGAATCCTGTACTGGGCGCGGCGGTGGATCTGCTGGTCGCGCATGGCGGAACGGCCATCCTCTCGGAAACACCCGAAATCTATGGCGCCGAACATCTGCTGACGCGACGGGCTGAAACTGTCGAGATCGGCCGAAAGCTCGTCTCCCGCATTCGCTGGTGGGAGGACTATTGCGGGCGCAACGGCGCGCAGATGAACAACAACCCCTCTGCCGGCAACAAGGCCGGTGGCCTGACGACGGTGCTCGAGAAATCGCTTGGAGGAATCGCAAAGGGTGGATCCACCAAGCTCACCGAGGTCTACGAATACGCGCAGCCCGTCAGGGCACGGGGCCTGGTCTTCATGGACACGCCCGGCTACGACCCCATATCGGCCACGGGGCAGGTCGCAGGCGGCGCCAATCTGATCTGCTTCACCACCGGAAGAGGCTCGGCCTACGGCTGCGCGCCGTCGCCTTCAGTCAAGCTGGCGACCAATACGGCATTGATGGACAGGCAGGCGGACGACATGGACCTGAATTGCGGCCAGGTCCTGGACGGCACGAAGTCGATACAGGAACTCGGCGCTGAGTTGTTCCAGCTCCTGCTCGACACGGCGTCGGGTCGGCCATCACGCAGCGAAGTGCATGGCTATGGCCAGAACGAATTTGTTCCTTGGCAGATCAGCGTCATCACCTGACCACCTCACTGACCAGCCGCCCGCTCTACCTGCCCTTGGGCGACGAAGGCGAGCGCTGGCAAGCACTCAACCGGCGCGCAGCGTTTGATGACCGAGGCGCTTGGAGACTTCGACGCCACATGCCTTTGCAGCCTTTGCCTGCAAACCGGTCCAGTCCGTATCGAAAGATCGTGAGCGGCCCATGAGCGTGATGCCCAAAACGATATTTCCTGAGTAGTCGAAGACAGGTGCGGCAAAGGAGCTGACGCCCGGTGTGGGGTTGTTGATGGAGCGAGACACACCGTGTTTGCGCACCTCGTTCAACATTCCCTGGAAATCGCCTCGCTCGGTAGGCGTGGCAATGTCCGGCCCGAGTCGCCGCTCGTCTTCGAGCAGCGATTCCTCGATCAGCTTGGCGGGCAGATAGGCGGCGAACAGGCGGCCCGTTGCCGTGCCCGCCAACGACATCACGGTGCCCGTGCGGATGTTGGTGTGAAGCGGATAGATCGCGTCAAAGAGATAAACGATCGTGGGCCCTTGATTGCCCCAGACCGACAGCGCAACGCTGTGCCCGGTCTCCCTTGCCAACTGTTCCGCGAAGGGCGTGGCCTCGCGAACAGGATTGAGCATCCTGAGCGTGACCAGGCCAAGTTGCATGGCGGTCGGGCCGAGCCAGTAGTAGCCCGTCGAAGCCTCCTGCGTCACCAGCCCCAGCTTGGCGAAGCTCACCAGATAGGGGTGGGCTTTCCCAGGCGCCATGTCAGCGGCCTTGGCGAGTTCCCTCAAGGGCATGGGTCGACCCTGAGCCCCAAGTGCAAGTAGCAATTGGCCGCCAGCTTCAATGGACTGGATGCCTCTGCGCTCCTTCTCGGAACCCGATTCACTGCCTTCGTTTTCAAGTTCGGCCATGCGCGTCTCCTAACACTTAGATTCTAACAACTTCATTAGTCTAGGGTAAACCATTAGTGTATGAAAGATGCGTTAGCACCATACTAACGTCATCGGGTCGACAGATGACCCCCACTTTCAGGAGTAACGGTCAATGGGTAAGCAGGAAACGGAGTACGACGTTCTGGTGGTCGGCACTGGCGCGTCTGGCATGTCGGCGGCGGTCACCGCGGCCTACCAGGGCCTCAAGGTGCTGGTCGTCGACAAGGCGCCGGTCTTCGGTGGCACCACCGCACGCTCGGGTGGTTGGCTGTGGATCCCCGGCACCAAGCTCGCAAAAGCGCAGGGCATCAACGAAGCCCCTGGCGCCGCCCGCGCTTATCTGGAGCACGAGGCCACCACGCATTTCGATGCCGCGCGCGTCGACGCCTTCATCGAGAACGGCCCGAAAGCCTTCGACTTCTTCACTGAGAACACATGCGTGCAGTTCGACATGCCGCCGGAATTTCCCGACTACCACGCTGAAGCGCCTGGAGGCCAACCGGGCGGCCGGTCCATGGTGACCCGTCCGTTCGACGGGCGAGAACTGGGCGGCCGCATCGCCCAACTCGCGCCGCCCGTGCCCGAGCTGACCGTATTCGGAATGATGCTGGGCTCCGGCAAGGAACTGTGGCACTTCCTGCGCGCCTTCAAGTCATTCGAGTCCTTCTGGTACGTCGCGAAGCGTTTTGGCGGACACCTGCTCGATGTGGTGAGGTACGGCCGCGGGATGACGCTGACCAACGGCAACGCGCTGGCTGGCCGACTCGCCAAGGCTGCGATGGAACTCAATGTTCCGGTATGGCTGAACTCGCCGGTGAAGTCGCTCATCGTGGAAGGTGATGCTGTCGTTGGAGCGACCGTCGTGCAGGATGGCAAGCCCCGTGAGATCCGCGTGCGCCGTGGCGTGGTCCTGGCGTGCGGTGGGTTTCCCTATGACGTGGAGCGTCGCAAGCAACTGTTCCCGCACGCGCCGACCGGCCACGAACACTTCACGCCCTCGCCGGCACTGAATACCGGAGACGGTCTGCGCCTGGGTGAATCCGTGGGCGGCTGGGTCGACCCCACGATCCCCAACGCCGCCGCCTGGTGCCCGACCTCGGTGACGAAGCGCAAGGATGGCTCCGAGGGCGTCATGCCTCATTTCATCGACCGTGCCAAGCCGGGCGCGATTGCGGTCACACCCAAGGGCCGCCGCTTCACCAACGAGGCACTGTCGTATCACGATTTCATCCAGGACCTGGTGAAGGCCTGCAAGGGCATGCCAGAGGTCACTTGCTGGCTCATCTGCGACCACAAGCATCTGCGCGAATACGGGCTTGGGGCAGTGGCTCCGTTCCCGTTGCCCATCGGCAAGCATCTGAAGAACGGCTATCTCAAGAAGGGCAACAGCCTGCAGGAGCTGGCCAAAGCGATCGGCGTGCCCTATCCGGCGCTGCAAGAGGAGGTCGAATCCTTCAATCGTGACGCAGCCAAGGGCGTCGACACCAAGTTCGGCAAGGGCAGCACCGCCTACAACCGCTTCCAAGGCGACTCCCTCGTCACGCCGAACCCATGCATGGCGCCCGTTCGTCAGGGCCCCTTCTACGCGATCAAGATTGTTGTCGGCGAGATCGGCACCTTCGCTGGTCTGCTGACCGATGACTCCTGCCAGGTCCTCACGCAGGCACGGCAACCGGTCAAGGGACTCTATGCCGTCGGCAATGACGCCGCCAGCATCATGGGCGGCAACTATCCCGGGGCCGGCATCACGCTCGGCCCGGCGCTGACCTTCGGCTACATCGTCGGCAACGCGCTTGCAAAGCAGACGAAGCGACCTGCTGCCGCCGATGTCGTGCAGTTGGTCGCCCCACGCCAGCGTGTCCACGCGGCTTGATTCCCCCAAACCAACGAGAACAGACAAATGGAAATCTCTGAACTGATGGCGCCTCAAGTCCTTGGCGGACGCATCGCGCTGGTGACCGGCGCGGGGCAGGGCAACGGCAAAGCCATCGCCAAGGGCCTGGCCAAAGCGGGCGCCCAGGTCGTCGTGACCGACTTGAACGATGAAAACGCCAAGGCAGTTGCCGCCGAGATCAACGCTGCGGGTGGGAAGGCGGTCGCATACAAGCTGGACGTGACCTCGCGCGACGCATGCCAGGCACTGGCGCTCACCGTGGCCAACGAAGTCGGAAACATCGACATCCTGGTGAACAACGCCGGCATCATCATTCGCGAAGGCCTGGACAGCCCGGAGGTCGCGTCGAACCTTGAGCGAACGCTGAATGTGAACGTGATGGGTACCTTTCTTCCAACGCATGCGTGGCTGGATGCGCTGAGGGAAACCAGGGGCGTGATCATCAACGTGGGGTCCATCGCCTCGAGCACCGGGATTCCCAATGTCGTGGGCTACTCCCCGTCCAAGGGCGCGGTCAAGCTCATGACTCAAGCGCTGGCTGTGGAGCTGGCAAAAGACGGTGTCCGCGTCAACGCGATCGCGCCCGGTGTCATCGAGACACCGATGACCTCTTACACGCGGGAAGCGCCGGAGCGCCTCGACAAGTTCATGTTGCGCACGCCGATGGCGCGTGTCGGGCAGCCAGAAGAACTGGTCGGCCCTGTGGTGTTCCTGGCATCGCGCATGGCCACCTACGTCACAGGCGTGACGCTTCCCGTTGACGGCGGCTTTCTCGCCTCCTGATTCGCAACCCCTATTCCTTGTTCGCAACCCCCTGAACTCACTGAGTTCTCAAGAAACCGGAGACAGCCATGAGCATTCCCAAGTTCCTGAAGAGAGCCGCGCTTGCCGCGAGCCTTGTTGCAGCCACTGCGGCTGCAAGCGCTCAAGACGTCAAGCTGGGCTACAACGGCGATCTGTCAGCCTCTCCCTCCGCGCAAAGCGGCCAGGCCGCAGTGCTTGGCATGGAGGCGGCGATTGCCGACATCAATGCTGCTGGCGGCGTCCTCGGCAAGAAGTTGGCGCTCGTCACCCGGGACGACACTTCGGCCCCCCCGAAGTCGATCCAGAACATGAGTGAACTGGTCGACAACGAAAAGGTCTCCGCCGTGTTCGGCCCGACCAATTCCGGCAATGCCATGGCCTGGAAGCACATCGCCAACCAGAAGAAGATTCCGGTCATCGGCAACGTGGGTTCGGGCACTGACATCACCAAGCCGATGAGCCCGGGCGCCGACAACTACATGTTCCGTGTCTCGATGGTGGACCGCGAGCAGGTCGCCGCCCTCATGGCGTACGTCAAGAAGAATGCGGACAAGTCAAAAGTCGTGGGCTTGATGGCTGAGACCACGGGCTACGGGCAGGGCGGCCTGAAGGACATGGAAGAACTCGCCAAGGTGCAGGACATCAAGATCGCCGCGATCGAGCGCTTTGGCGTCGGCGATACGGACATGACCTCCCAGTTGAGCAAGCTGAAGTCCGCGGGCGTCGACACCGTGGTGGTTTGGGCACAGGGAACCCCGATCGCCCAGCTGGTTCGCAGCATGGAGAAGATCAACTACTTCCCGCTGGTCCTGTCCTCGTGGGCGGCAGACAACATCACCTTCTATGACGCGGCAGGCAAGACGTTGGCAGAGAAGCCCATCTTCATGCGCACGGTCAGCGAGACGCGCACGCCCGGCCAGCAAAAGCTGTTCGATCGCGTCGGCCCCAAGCTCAAGGCACCAGGCTCCTTCTCCTTCGCGCTGCACGGCTACGACTCGGTCATGCTCTATGCAGCCGCTGCCAGGCAGGCCAACAGCTTTGATGGACCGGCCGTTCGTGTCGCACTGGAGGATCTGAAGGCCCCTGTTCAAGGGCTGCTCAAGACCTACGACAAGCCATTCAGCAAGACCAATCACGAAGCCCTGACGGCCAAGGACCTGGTGTGGATTCGCTGGAAGGACGGCAAGCTGCTGCCCTACTCGGACCCGATCGTCGGCGCATTGGCTGGCGCGGACTTCAAGCAGTAACGCGACACGCGTATCCGGGCCGCATCCCGCGGCCCGGGCAATCATCTCGGAGGCAACTATGGTTGAGGCGCTCTTGCAAGCGATTCTCAGTGGCTTGGCCGTGGGCGGTGCCTACGCGCTGGTCGCCCTGGGTTTCAGCATCACATTCACGACAACCAAGACACTGAACTTCTCCCATGGGGAGTTCGTCTCGGCAGGCGCATTCATCGGCATGAGCGCGCTCTTCCTGGTCCTGGGTCTTCCAGTGACCTCGACCACATTCGGCCAGGCACTTCCCGGCGCCGGCGCTCAACTGCTGGCACTTTCAGCGGCGCTCGGTGCGATGGGCCTTCTCGGATGGCTCCTCTATGCGATTGGTGTGCGGCCCTTTGCCGGGCGACCCGGCATGGCCTGGGTCATGAGCACCCTGGGCTTCGGCGTCATCCTGCAGAGCATCGGCCTGGCCATCTGGGGGCCCAAGCCGGTGGTGGTACCCGGGCCGGTAGGCGATACGGTGATCCGACTGCTCGGTGTCGGCGTCCGCCCTCAGGAACTCCTGACGCTGGCTGTCGCCGTTGTCATCATGATCGGCTTCGATTTCGTCATGAATCGAACGATGGTGGGCAAGGCCATGCGCGCAGTGGCAGCCAATGGCAATGTCGCCAGCCTCATGGGCATCAACACCAACGCAGTGATGATCGGCGCCTTCGTGATCAGTTCGGGGCTCGCCGGTCTCTCCGGCTTCCTGCTCGCGCCGATCGCGCAAGCCTCGCTCTTCATGGGCCTGACGGTCGGCCTCAAAGGCTTCTCCGGCGCCATGATCGGCGGCCTGAGCAATCCCCGAGGCTGCGTCATTGGCGGCTTCGTTCTCGGTGTCTTCGAATCGCTGGTCAACCTGTGGCAGGCCCAGTGGCGCGAGGTGGCCGTCTTCGGACTGGTGATTCTGGTCCTCGCGTTCCGTCCGACCGGACTGTTCGGCAAGAAACTGGTGGAGAAGGTATGAAGCGCAGTCAACATCTCCTGGGCGTCGTGCTCGCTTCCGCCGCGCTGATCGGCATCACGTCCCTTTTCGGAAACGACTACTACCTGCGCATCGTCTTCATGATGTGCGTCTACTACCTCTGCGCTGCGGGCATGAACGTGCTGGTGGGCTATGCGGGGCAGAAGTCGCTGGGCCAGGCGGGGCTCTTCGCTGCCGGAGCCTATGCGGTGGCGTTGCTGACGACGCGTACCGAAATGAACCCATGGCTCGCACTTGTGGTTGCGGCTGGCATCTCCGCGGTTTGTGGCGTCCTCATCGCGTTGCCGTCATTGCGGGTCAAGGGTCCGTACCTTGCAATGGTGACGCTGGCATTCGGCATCGTCGTGGAAAAACTCGTGGGCGAATGGACCGATGTGTTCGGCGGCGCGCAGGGGATCTACGGCATCAAGGCGTTGACCTGGGATGGGCAACCGTTGACGTCGCTGCAATGGGTCTGGCTTGGCATCGGCCTGTGCGCCGTGACTCACCTCTTGTTGCGCAATCTCCTGCAGGGCCGGTTCGGTCGCGCGCTGCTGTCGCTGCAGGCTGACGAGATTGCCTCGTCCTCGGTGGGCGTTCGCGTCTATCGCGCCAAGGTCATCGCATTCGTCGTTGCGGCTGTCACCTGCGGCATCGCGGGTGCGCTGGTCGCCCAACAGAACCAGTACATCAACTCCGACTTCATCACCTTCCACCTCTCGATCTTCATCCTGTTGCTGGTGCTGTTTGGCGGAGCCGGGTCCCAATATGGGCCGCTGGTCGGCACCGTCATCCTGACAGCGGTCGATGCGGCCCTGGCACGCTGGCCTTCGGCGCAACATTTCCTGTACGGCTTCCTGCTGCTGTTTGCGCTCTACGTGATGCCGGGCGGGGTGACGGGGCTGTTCTCGAAATGGTTCCGGCGTTCAGCCGAGGCGCCGGAGAAATCGAAGACGTCTGCCGCTCCCACCCGCATCGGCCCGGAGGGCCAAGGCGAGTTGCTGGTGGTGCAGGGCGTCACCAAGAACTTTGGCGGCGTGAAGCCAGCCCAGAACGTTTCGTTCCGGCTGCAACGGGGTCACATCCATGCGCTGATCGGGCCGAACGGCGCCGGAAAGAGCACGATGATCAACATGTTGACCGGCTTGATCGATCCGACCGAGGGCTCGATCCAGTTCCTTGGCCAGGAAGTCTCCGGCCGGCCTGTGCACTCGATCTGCTGCATGGGCATGGGGCGTACCTTCCAGAACCTGCGTCTCTTCGCGGAACTGTCGGTGCTCGACAACGTCATGCTGGGTCGTCACAGCCGAATGACGAACGGCTTCCTCGCGTCCCTGTTCCATCTGCCGGGTGCGAAGAAGCAAGAGGCCGAGACGAGGGCCCGCGCTCTGCAGTTGCTGGATCTCGTGGACTTGCTGCATCTGGCGCACCACCCGGCGGGAAGCCTGCCGTACGGCCTCCAACGCCGCGTCGAACTCGCACGGGCACTGGCGACCGAACCGCAGCTTCTTCTGCTCGATGAACCTGCCGCAGGCCTCAACCCGCAGGAGACCGCCGAGTTGGGTCAGTTGCTGCTGCGCATCGGCAAGTGCGGCGTGAGCATATTGATGGTCGAGCACCACATGGATCTCGTCATGTCGATCTCGGACCACGTCATCGTGCTCGACTACGGCATCAAGATCGCCGAGGGCAAGCCCGCCGAGGTGCAGGCCAACCCCCGAGTTGTCGAAGCCTATCTGGGCGTCGACGAGCCCGAAGAAGCGCTCTGCGCAGCCTGAACCAGAAAGTCGATCATGCTGAAACTCGAATCAGTCAAGGTGGCCTACGGCGCGATCCAGGCCGTCAAGGGCGTGAGCATCGAAGTGCGCAAGGGCGAAGTGGTGACCATCATCGGCGCCAATGGCGCCGGAAAGAGCACCTTGCTCAAGAGCATCTGCGGGCTGGAACGCGTCACTGAAGGTCGCATCCAGCTCGATGGCAAGGACATCACGAACGTTGCATCCCATCAGCGTGTGGGCCTTGGTGTCGCGATGTCCCCGGAAGGGCGCGGCGTGTTCGCGGATCAGACGGTGCGCGAAAACCTGATGCTGGGTGCTTATTCGCGAAAGAGCGACCCAGGCGCCACGGCAGCCGCCATCGAGCGCGAATTCAAGAGGTTTCCGCGGCTGCGGGAGCGCCAGGACCAGTTGTCCGGAACCTTGTCCGGCGGTGAACAGCAGATGCTGGCGATCTCCCGTGCACTGATGAGTGACCCTCGCCTGTTGCTGCTCGATGAACCCTCGCTCGGCCTGGCGCCCTTGATCATCAAGGACATCTTCAATGCCATTCGCCAACTGCGCGAGGCCGGCCTGACCATCCTGCTGGTCGAACAGATGGCCAAGCAGGCGCTTGGCGTGGCCGATCGAGCCTACGTGCTCGAAACAGGGCACATCACCGCGGAGGGCACAGGTCGCGCGCTCCTCAACGATCCCAAGGTCAAGGCTGCCTACCTCGGCACGCACTGACTCGATTGAACCGTCCACACAAGGAGTACCCCATGACCGAAACCAAAAAGTTCGCGAGCCAGGCCGACCTGGAAGAAAAGAATGTCACCTTCAGCCAGATCTCCGAGCACGCCTGGGCGTACACGGCTGAAGGCGACCCGAACACCGGCATCATCATCGGCGACGACGCCGTGCTGGTCGCCGATACGCAAGCCACGCCGGCCATGGCGGCGGATGTCATCCGTCGCATTCGTGAAGTGACCGACAAGCCGATCAAGTACGTCGTGCTGACGCACTACCACGCGGTGCGCGTGCTGGGTGCCAGCGCGTACGGTGCGCAGCACATTCTTGCGAGCCAGGATACGTACGACCTCATTGTCGAACGAGGCGAGCAGGACAAGGCCAGCGAGATCGGCCGCTTTCCACGCTTGTTCGCAGGTGTCGAGACCGTGCCACCTGGCATGACCTGGCCCACCATGACCTTCACAGGAAAGATGACGCTGTGGCTCGGCAAGCTCGAAGTGCAACTGCTGCAACTCGGCCGCGGCCACACGAAGGGCGACACGGTCGTTTGGCTCCCTGGCGAGGGCGCGCTGCTGTCGGGCGACCTGGTCGAATTCGGCGCCACGCCCTATGCGGGCGATGCCTATTTCAAGGATTGGCCCAAGACGCTTGAGAACGTCGCTGCGCTCAAGCCCAAGGCGCTGGTGCCCGGCCGCGGTGCTGCGCTGACTACACCCGAGGAGGTGTCCAAGGGCCTCGATGAAACACGCGAATTCGTTTCGGATGTGTACGCTAACGTTCAAAAGGGCGTCAACGGCGGCAAGGACCTGAATTCCGTCTACAAGGATACGTTCGCGGCGTTGAAGCCCAAGTACGGCCACTGGGTCATCTTCGACCACTGCATGCCGTTCGACGTCACGCGCTGCTACGACGAGGTGACCCAGTACACCGATCCGCGCATCTGGACCGCCGAGCGCGACGTCGAGATGTGGAAGACGCTGGAAGGCTGACGCCTTCGCCCGCCCATCGTGAACGATATGTGCGAAAGCAACGGCACACACGACCCAAGGCCCAAGAGCTGGGTTTCTTCGGCCAACGAGGCGGGCGGAGACTTTCCGATTCAGAACCTGCCCTTCGGAAGATTCCGCCGGGGTAACTCACTGCCCAACGGTGAGCGGCGCTCCTTCCTGGAAGACGGCGTCACGTTGACCCTGCGTGGCTGGTGCGAACGCCCGGGCGCAGTGCGCATTGGCCTGGACGAGTGTTCCGGGACTGTGGTGGTCTCGTGAAAAAGCCCGTCCCGCTCAATCAGGCGGTCGCCATGGTCCCGGAGGGGGCGGTGGTGATGATCGGTGGGTTCATGGGGGTCGGCAGTCCTGTGCGCCTCATCGATGAAATGGTTCGCCAGCGGAGGGGCAAGCTGACGCTGATCAGCAACGACTCTGCCAGGCCAGGCGTAGGTGTGGGGCGTCTCATCGATGCAGGACTCGTGAAGAGGCTCATTGCGAGCCACATCGGGACGAACGCGACGACACAGCAACTCATGCTTGAGGGCCGGCTCGAGGTGGAACTCGTGCCTCAAGGCACGCTGGCCGAACGCATACGCGCTGGCGGTTTCGGGCTCGGCGGCATCTTGACGCCTACGGGTGTCGGCACTCTTGTCGCAGAAGGCAAGCGAACCCTTGAAGTCGACGGCTCCAACTACCTTCTGGAGACGGCCCTGAAGGCTGACTTCTCCTTCATCTGCGCAAGGAAAGCCGACTACTACGGCAACCTGGAATATTCGCTCACTGCGAGGAACTTCAACCCGTTGATGGCGATGGCGGCCACGACGACCATCGCCGAGGCAGAAAGCATCGTTCCCGTCGGAATGATCAGTCCGGACGCCGTGATCACGCCAGGCGTTCTCGTTCATGTGCTTGTGGGGAAGGAGCGTGCCGCATGAACGAGAAAGAAATCATTGCCCGGCGGGTTGCCAGGGAACTCAAGGATGGGGATCGCGTGAACCTCGGCATCGGCCTGCCAACCCTCGTCGCGCAGTACCTGGCGCCGTCGATCCACGTCTTCTTCCACTCGGAGAACGGCATCATCGGCATGAGCCCGCTGCCAGGCGAGGGATTCGAAGACATCAATCTCACCGACGCCGGGGGACGCCCCGTCGGCGCCTTGCCCGGCGCCTGTGCTTTCGACTCGGCTTTCTCCTTCGGGATGATCCGGGGAGGCCACCTCGACCTCACCGTGCTGGGCGGTCTCGAGGTCGATGAACTTGGCCGGCTGGCGAACTGGATGGTGCCGGGTTTCATGATTCCAGGCATGGGCGGCGCGATGGATCTGGTGACCGGCGCCCGCCGGGTCATCGTGGCGATGACGCACCGTTCCAGGACCGGTTCCAAGATCGTTCCACGCTGCACACTTCCAATCACTTCGGTGCGCCGCGTCGAGTTGATCGTCACGGAACTGGCGGTGATCCGACCCACCGAGAACGGCCTCGTCCTGCTGGAGACGGCCCCTGGGGTGTCCGTCCGAGAGGTGATGGAGGCGACCGAAGCGAACCTGATGCCTGGACCCGGTCTGGCAGTATGAAAGTGTCCGCAGTGCAGAGCGACTCGACGTTGAGCGTCCGTCCCCTCGATTCCCGAACGCTTTGGCTGCTGGGAGCATGCGCCTTCGCGAGCATGGCTTCGATGCGAATTTGCGACGCCATGCTTCCGTCGCTGACAGCGGAGTTCTCGGCAACGACGGGTCAAGGTGCGCGGACGATCTCCGGCTTTGCGTTGGCCTATGGGGTTCTGCAGCTGTTCTATGGACCGCTCGGGGATCGATACGGCAAAGTGCGCGTCATTGGTTTTGCGACGCTGGCTTGCACGATCGGAAGCGCGGCGGCGGCGCTTTCACCCACGTTGGACTGGCTGGTCGTCAGTCGCATTCTGTCCGGTGCAGCGGCAGCTGGAATCATCCCGTTGACGATGGCCTGGATCGGCGACAGCGTGGCCTACGAAGGTCGCCAGGAGGTGTTGGCCAAACTGCTCGGCGCGACGGTGTTCGGAATGATCTGCGGCCAGTGGCTCGGCGGCCTTGTCGCTGAGAAGTTGAGCTGGAGAGCGGCGTTCGTCATGCTCGCGGCGATCTTCCTGATCAGCGGAGCGATGCTTGCCAAGCGTGCGCGCGGCTTTGCGACACCTGCACCGGGAGATATGGGAAGCGTGCCTCGCCGGGTTCTGGACGTGCTCGCTCAGCCATGGGCAAGGACGGTATTGCTCGTCACTTGCATCGAAGGGGCGCTGGCGTTCAGCGCGCTTGCCTTCATTCCTTCCCACCTGCACGCTTCGTTCAATCTGTCGATGCCAACAGCAGGGGCCGTCGTCGCGCTCTACGGCATCGGAGGCCTTTTCTACAGCCGGTGCGCGCGCACGCTGCTTCGACGATTCGGCGAAACCGGTCTGGCGACCATCGGGGGCGTCTGCCTCGGCATCGCGTTCGGGACGATCGCCTTTTCGCCATCCTGGCAGTGGACGCTTCCCGCGTGCCTGCTTGCAGGGTTCGGCTTCTACGCCATGCACAACACGCTGCAGACGCATGCGACCCAAATGGCTCCGGCCGTGCGCGGTACGGCAGTCTCGCTGTTTGCTTGCGTTCTGTTTTTCGGTCAGTCGCTTGGAGTCCTGCTCGCCGCGTGGGTTGTCGACGCCATGTCGTCAAGCACGGTCTTTGCATTTTCAGCCATCGGCCTCCTGCTGCTCGGAGGTGCGTTCGCGTCCTTGATCCGGCAGCACAACCGCCGACTGCGCGGAGCGTGATCGATGTCTGATCGCCAAACAAATCCAACCGCGGTGCAAGGCGACCTGGGCACTCGGCAACCCGCGACCGTCCCGGTCGTCGCCCCCAACTGACAGGCTTTTCTCATGACCACCAGTGAACCACTTCTCTTCCAGCCCATTCAGCTTCGCGAGCTGGTGCTGAACAATCGAATCGTCATCTCGCCCATGTGCCAGCACGCGGCCGAAAACGGGCGCGCGACGCCATGGCACATGGTTCACCTTGGGAAGTTCGCTCTCGGCGGTGCCGGGCTGATCCTCACCGAGAGTACGGCTGTCGATCCTCGAGGCCGCATCGGCACGGCCGATCTGGGTCTATGGGAAGACAGCCAGATCGAACCGTTGAAGGCGGTGGTCGATTTCGTCCATTCCAACGGGGGTGCCATCGGAGTGCAGTTGGCCCATGCCGGTCGCAAGTCGGGAAGCCAGCCACTGTGGGAAGGGGGCGCGGCGCTGTCCGAACAGCGCCTGGCATCGGATCCGCAGCCCTGGCAACGCCTCGGGCCGAGTGCGTTGCCTGCAGGCCCCGGATGGTCGGCGCCACTTGCGTTGGACGCCGCTGGCATCGCAGACGTGGTGCAGTCTTTCGTCGATGCGACCTTGCGCGCCGATCAGGCCGGCTTCGACGTGGTGGAACTTCATTTCGGCCATGGCTATCTGGTGGCAAGCTTCTTGTCACCGAACTCGAACCACCGTGACGACGAGTGGGGAGGCAACGTCGAAGGGCGCATGCGTCTGGCCCTCGAAATCGCGCGCAAGGTTCGCGCAGCGTGGCCCGCAGGCAAGCCTCTTTTCTGCCGGCTTTCGGCGGTGGACGGCAGCGTGGACGGCTGGAGCCTTGAGGATTCAATCGTCCTGTCGCGCGAACTCGCGCGCTGCGGCGTTGACGTTATCGACTGCTCTTCTGGTGGCCTTACCGAAGAAACGCGCGCCCTCCCGGTGCCACGGGGACTCGGGTTCCAGGTGCCGTTTTCAGAACGCATCCGTCGAGAGGCGCAGATCAGGACGCAGGCCGTGGGAATGATCGTCGACGCGCGTCAGGCTGAAGCGGTGCTTGTCGACGGAAAGGCCGATCTGATCGCGTTGGGTCGCGAAGCGCTTTTCGATCCCTACTGGCCGCATCACGCCGCACTCACCCTGGGAGTCGACCCCGCATACAAGCGCTGGCCAGTGCGGCACGGCGTCTGGCTGGCCAAACGCGCCCCAGGCCTCGCACGCGCCCGCGCGCAGGCGGCAACCGAACTCATTGAACTGACAGTCAACCAGGAGTAATCGACATGAACGTAAGAATGGGCCTGATCCGCAAGAAGCCGGAGTGGTCGGCTGAAGCATTCAGCGAATACTGGCGCGGCCATCATGGTGCGCTCGCCAAGCGAGCCCCCGGTTTGCGTGGCTACTGGCAGAACCCGGTGACGGAGCGCTTGCAAAGGGGTATTGATTTCCCGCGAGGACCGTGGGACCTGGACGGCTTCTCGCAGCTGTGGTTCGACGACGTTGGCAGGGCAGACCACGCGTTCAACGACAGTGCGCTCGCGGCAGACCTCATCGCGGACGAGAGCCACTTCCTTGGTGGTCTGCACATCGTGACCGCCGAGCAACGTGTGGTGATCGACTTGCCCGAGCGGCAATCCCGCGCGCGCCTGCTGAAGCGCATGTCGATCCTGAAGCGACGTCCTGATCTCGGCGAGGAGGACTTCCGCCGCGAATGGAAGGTTCACGGTGATCTGGTGCGCAAGATGCCAGGCGTAAGCGCCTACAGGCAGAACGTGGTGATTGCCCGCGAGTTGGTGAAAGGGCAGCCCTGTGGCTACGACGACTTCGCAATCGACGGCATCGTCGAACTCTGGTTCGAGGACGCCGCGACACTTGAGGCGGCTTTCGGCTCGGAAGCCGGGAAGGAGTCGATGGACCACGCAAAGACCTTCCTTGCGGAGATCACTGCCTTTGTCGTGGCCGAGCGCCAGATTCTCTAGTTGCGAAAGGCCGCGAATGATGAAACGAATGACCCTTCTTGCAAGGAAGGAGGGGACAGCTACATGCGACTTCCGGGCGTATTGGGCGGGACCCCATGCGCAGCTGGCCCTCGGCATGGAGGGCATCGCAAAGTACACCCACAACCGCGCGGACAAGGTGCTGTGGGCCAGCGACGGAGAGCCTGCCTTCAACGTCGATGGCGTCGTCGAACTCGTCTTTGCTGACGCGGAAGCGATGCGCCTGGCTCAAGCGTCGGCCATCGGCCAGAAGTACATACCCGCCGACGAGCCGAACTTCCTCAAGGGGTGGACGCTGTGCGTGGTGGAGACCGATGGAGATGAGCCTGCCGAGCAGTCGGTGAAAGTACTCGTCCCATTCCATGCGCAGCGCGAATCGCGGGATACGCTTTGGCGTGAACTTCGCAGAGTCGCGAGCAACGCCGGCCACGAGATCGAATTGAACTGGACGGTTTCCACGGCTCGTCGTGAGCGACTATGGACGGAGCCGTCTCCCCCCACCGGTATCATTTGCGTCTGGTTCGACAGCGTTGCAGCGGCCCATGAGGCTTTCGAACCGTCGTCTGCGCTGCGTCGCGTCATCGAGACGCACACAAGTGACGGCGTCGCTTATCTCATCGACCAACTTCATATCAGTTTGCTACCACGCTATCGCGTGACCCATGACGCATGAAACCAGCACGAGCATGGCGAGGTCAGTTCGTGGGCACCCGCGGAACCGGCTTTGCCGGGCCGCTGGGTGCGCCCCCTCGAGGGGGAGGCGCCGCAGGCGCTTCGGGGGTGTTTCATCTACACCGCGGAACCGGCTTTGCCGGGCCGCTGGGTGCGCCCCCTCGAGGGGGAGGCGCCGCAGGCGCTTCGGGGGTGTTTCATCTACACCGCGTCGTGATCTACATCGAACCGTTTGCGGCATGAGGGTTGATCGACTTCCTCCTTCTCCTTGCCTCACCTTTCAGGCCTGGCGCCCAGCGTGCCGGGTCCTTGAACCAGGTTGCCAGAAAGTCGATCATCGTTCGCAAAGCCGGGCTCATCTGGCTACGCGACGCAAAGATTCCGTGCACGCCGAGCGCCAGCGGTTCATGGCCAGGGAGCAAGGTGATCAATTTGCCATCAGCCACCAGACGTGCCACGGCATACACGGGCTGCATCGAAACGCCTGCACCCGCAAGTGCCGCCGCGAGCAGCACCTGGGGTTCATTCGCGCTCAGGTTCCCACTGACCGGCACCGTGATGCGCTCGCCGGCCCGGTGGAACTCCCATAGGCTCTTGCCGAAATAGGAGTACGTCAGGCAGTTGTGCGATGCAAGATCCTCGGCCCTCTGGGGCAGGCCATGTTCGACGACCCACGAGGGAGCTGCACAAATGACGGATGCGCACTGCGCCAACGGGCGGGCAATCAGGTTGGGATCGACCTCGTTGGTGATGCGTATCGCCAGATCGATGCGCTCCTGCACCAGATTGACCGCGCGAGCGCCGATCTGGAGATCCACGAGTACCTGCGGATATATCCGCAGGTACTGCGCCATTGCGGCAGCGAGTACCTCCTGTGCCAGCGATTGGGAACATGCAATGCGCAACAGGCCACGCGGTGCAACTGCGCCCTCGGGCGACACGATCGCCATGTCAGCCGCGACGTCCAGCATGCGCTGGCAACGCGCCATCGTTTCTTCGCCCGCGGGCGTCAGTGAGATGCGTCGGGTTGTCCGGTGCAGCAGCCTCGCACCGGCCCAGCTTTCCATCTCGGCGAGATAGCGCGTGACCATCGGCCGCGACATTTCGAGTGCTTCCGCTGTGGCCGTCAGGCTGCCGCGCGCGGCGATGCCCATGAACACCTTCGCAGCGGTCAGGCGATCCATCATTTGCTCGAATGAAGAAATAAAGAAGCTCATTTTCAGCGCTTTTTCGTTCACATGGAGAAACATACGATGGAGCCTCTTCACTTGGAGTCGATTATGAAAATTGCATTGATTGGTGCCACTGGCAGCGTGGGTTCAAGAATCTTGTCGGAGGCATTGACGCGGGGGCACATGCTGACCGGACTGGCCCGGCAGCCCGAGAAGCTGCAAGCGCGCAATGGCTTGAGAGCCAAGGATGCAGATCTCGCCCGTCCGTTGGAAGTCGCGAAGACCCTCGAGGGGCATGACGTGGTGGTCAGTGCGGTACGTTTCCGAGACTTCCACGTCGGTGATTTGCTCGAAGCCGTGCGTGCCTCGGGCGTGCCTCGCCTCGTCGTCGTCGGGGGCGCCGGATCGCTCAGGGTGGCGTCGGGTCAATTGCTGGTCGACACCCCGGCTTTCCCGGAAGTGGCGAAGCTCGAAGCTCAAGCCGGCGCCACGGTGCTCGAAGCATTGCAGCGTGCGGACGAGTCCCTTGACTGGACGTTTATCTCGCCCTCGGCCTTGTTCACGCCGGGGGAGCGCACAGGCAGTTACCGCCTTGGCAAGGACGATCTGCTCATCGGCCAGGATGGAAAGAGCCGCATTTCGCAAGAGGATTACGCGCTCGCGCTGGTGGATGAGCTTGAAGCTGGCGCGCATCCACGTCAGAGATTCACGGTGGGCTATTGAGCATGAGTCATCCGGTCAAAACGCCGGAGCCTCGGGTGATCGTCATGTCCGAGTCCGACGAGTTCGGCGTGGAGCTGATTCAAGAGCGTTCAGTCGAAGGGGCCGAGGTGGGCCCCCAACGCAAATTCACGGTATGCGGACGCGGCCGTTCAACGCGCCTTCGTTGGCTGTCGCATGTGATCTGCTATCGGAGGTCAAGTTCGGAGGTACACCGGTCGTGCACCGGCAAAGGCGCCGAGGTCAGTTTTCAGCAGCCACGGCTGCTTGGCTCGAAAACTTGAATTGCAGCAACCAGTCTCAGGTGCCTGTTCGCGTCCGCTCTTGTGGCGCCAGCCTTCACGGTCAACGGCTCGACGCCTCCCGTGACGTATCAGCATCGCGAGATGCCTAGCTGCCTGATCCTGCGGCGCCCGCGTAGGGCGCGAGGATCACGGCCAGCTCTTCTTCATCGTTGGCGAGAGCCGGCAGCAGCGCCCGCTCTTCGATGCCGTTCAGATGCGCCTGCATCAAGGCGACGGCCTTGTTCGAATCGCCTCCGCGCAGCGCCTTGATGAGGTCGCGATGCTCGCTGATGGCGCATTCCGACGAATGCGGCCGCCCATGCACGGCGAGGATCAGTGAACAGCGCGTGGCGACCTCGTCGAGATAGCGCTGCAGGATCGGATTGGCCGCCATTTCGGCAAGCTTGATATGGAATTCCCCGGCGAGGCGGATCGACGCCGTCGCCTGACGTTCCGCCGCCGCGGCGCGCTCCTCCCTGACATGCGCTTCCAATGCCGTTCCCATCGACGGCTTCCATTTCGCGATGACGAGGCGCACGACTTCAGCCTCCAGGCAGCGGCGGACCTCGAACACCGCGCGTGCCTCCTCCAGGCTGGGGCGCGCGACAGCGGCTGTTCGCTTGTTGCCGATGTCGATCAGGCCGTCGGCGGCGAGCCGGGCCAGCGCGGCGCGCACCAGCGTGCGGCTGATGCCGAATTGCTCGGCAAGCTTGTCTTCCGGCAGTTTCGTGCCTGGCTTCAGGGCGTGCTCGACGATCGCGCGTCGCAGTGCGAGGTATGCGCCATCGGCTTTCGTGGAGAGGCTCAAGTGGGGTGCTGAAGAAGTACGTGAAGACGCTTGACTGTATACCAGATCAGCTTGCGTTCCGTACGTGCTGCCGCACAGGCGCGGTGCTGGACCTCATCGCGATGGTGCCGTTTCGCCCCGTCCTGGGGCAGTCGAACCCACCGCGACAAAAAAAAACGGGCGATTTCGCCTCCTGCCGCTGGCACGCAGATTGCATACGTCTTGCGCAAGATCACGTATACATGATTAAATAATCAAGGATACATGATCGCTTCCAGGAGCTTCTGTTTTGCTCCGTCCATCGTCCTGTCTTCCGGAGAGTCATCATGAAACGTCGTCAATTCCTCCAGCACGCCAGCGTCGGACTTGCCGTTCCCGCGCTCGGCCTCGGCGCCACGGCCGCGAGCATGGCCAACGCGGCCAATCCGCCGCTCAAGGTCGGCTTCATCTATCCGGGTCCCCTCGCCGATGTCGGCTGGACCTATCAGCACGACCTCGGCCGCAAGATGGTCGAGGCGGAGTTCGGCGACAAGGTCAAGACCGTGTTCGTCGAGAAGGTACCCGAAGGCCCTGATGCCGAGCGTGTGCTGCGTCAGCTGGTCGACGACGGTTGCACGATGATCTTCACCACTTCGTTCGGATTCATGGAACCCACGATCCGCGTGGCGGCCGATTTCCCCGAAGTGGCATTCGAGCATTGCTCGGGATACAAGACAGCCCCCAACGTGGGCATCTATCAGACCCGGTTCTACGAAGGCGCTTATCTCATGGGCATGCTGGCCGGCAAGCGCACCAAGTCCAACACGCTTGGCTATGTCGCGCCATTCCCGATCCCGGAAGTGATCCGCAACCTGAACGCGTTCGTGCTGGGCGCTCGCGCCGTCAATCCGAACGCAAGCGCCAAGGTGGTCTGGATCAACTCGTGGTACGACCCGGCCAATGAGCGCGATGCGGCGCTGACGTTGATGAACCAGGGTGCCGACGTGATGTACCAGAACACCGACTCGCCCGCGATCGTGCAACTTGCGCAGTCCAAGGGGCTGTGGGCCATCGGACAGGATTCGGACATGTCGCGCTTCGGCCCCACCGCGCACTTGAGCGCCAACGTGCTGAACTGGGGTGTCTACTACGTGCACAAGGTGCGCCAGAAGCTGGCCGGGCAGTGGAAGTCCGAGGACACCAAGTGGGGCATGAAGGAGGGCATCGTGCAGCTGGCGGCCCTCGGTCCCTCGGTGAGCAAGGAGGCCGCGGCGGCGTTCGATGAACGCAAGGCCTCGATCCTGGCCGGCAAGCTCCATCCTTTCGCCGGCCCGATCGTCGACCAGGGCGGCAAGCCCCGCGTTGCCGCGGGCCAGGTCGTGCCCGAGTCGGAACTGTGGACGATGAAATGGTACGTCGACGGGATCTCCGGCAAGCAACCTTGAATCTCCAGGAGCATCCGCACATGCACATCGATTTTGGCGCGATCACTGCCTACCAACGCTACAAGCTGATGGCCAGCCTGATCGTGCCGCGGCCGATCGCGCTGGTGACCACGCTCGGCGCAGCCGGGGTCGTCAACGCGGCACCGTTCTCCATGTTCAACATGGTGGGCGAGGACCCGCCGCTGGTGATGATCAGCGTCAACCGGCAGAACTCGCAGGGGCGACTGAAGGATACGGCCGCCAACATCCTGCGAAGCGGCGAGTTCGTGGTGCACCTGCCCGATGAATCCATTGCGCAACAGATGCACGCCTGCGGCGAGATGCTCGGGCCGGATGAGAGCGAGGTGAAACACACCGGTCTGACCTTGCGGCCCTCGCGCACGGTGGCCGTCCCGACGATTGCGGAGGCGCCGGTGGCCTTCGAGTGCGTGCTGCACGAGCAGTTGGTCAACGAGAGCCGCTATGTCTTCTTCGGCAGAGTCATTGCACTGCGCGCGCGAGAAGGACTGGTCGACACCGAACTCTGGCGCGTACGGCTGCAGGACTACTTTCCGGTGGCACGCTTCGGCGCCAGTTTCTACCTGCGCTCGCGCGACCGCTTCGCCATGGAAGATGCCAAGGGGACCGGGCGCCATACGTCGATCGACGAAATCTGACCTGAATGGAAGCACACGATGAAAAATCCTGACGACGACAGCCTCCACATGCGTGCCGCCATCGCGGCCTCCCGCGAGGCGCGGGAACGCGGCGACATGCCCTTCGGCGCCGTGCTGGTGAAGGATGGCCGCGCCTTGCTGACGGCGCTGAACAACCAGAACTCGGCACGCGATTGCACCGGGCACGCGGAGACCGTGCTGGTTCGCGAGGCCCAGCGCGCGTTGGGCGAAGCAGCACTGCGCGGGGCCACCGTCTATGCCAGCGGCGAGCCGTGCGCGATGTGTGCAGGCGCGATGTTCTGGGCCGGTATCAGCCGTGTCGTTTACGCGGCCTCCTCGCCCGCCATGGATGCGATCCTCGGCGGTGCGACCTTGGGTGCGCGTTGCGCGAGCGTGCTGGCGAATGCCTCTCCCGCAGTGAGCGTGGAAGGTCCATTTCTGGAGGAAGAAGCGGTTCAGGTGCTCAAGACTGCGCCCTGACGCGGCGATGGAGGCATTTGAAATGCGCTGGCGATAAACCCGTTGCCAAGGACGGACGTGGCCAAGTTCACTCGCGGCAGTTGAATGCGATCCTCGAATGGATGCGAGCGCGAATCGCCGCGCCGCTGGCGCTGGACGATCTCGCGGCTGACGCGGCTGACTCGAAACTGAACCCTGGGTTCAGCCCTGGGGCGAGTTCAGTCACCGAACGTCCAGTGGACGAAACAGGCGGACAGGCGGGGACCGCTCGTCGCATCAAGAGGCTCGAAGGTCTTGGTCACCTCTCGTCAAGGCCAACACCGCCTTTGCAGCGAAAGCGGCCCTCCAGACAGGCAAGCACGGACGACCGCAGGCTGGCGTTCTGCGGACGCTCATGGGGCCCTATTCCGGTCGTCAGCTACAAGGTTGTGCGCGACTCCACTGTCGAAGTCGGCCATCGAATGTGCACCTCAAGTTGCTTCTTGCCTTCGTTGCTCACGCGTAAGTACGGTGGGTGGAAAACAGCACGTGCAGACGTGCAGTCATACGGGTCAAGGTAGCTTTTCCCATCCGGCCGCCGCAGATAGTCTTCAATGGGAAAAGGGCCACCGAACGAAAAAAGGAACGGAATCCCGTGAAGAGCGACCATCGCTCCAACGACACGGCTGGTTCCACTAGGGTCAATCGCGACGAGTTCGCGAAATAGGACTTCCTTGACACGATCCGTGTGTCGGGCTACCCCTACCATCGAGTACATGCCGATCGGAGGTTCCATCGGAATAGTTCCAAACAGAGCTGCAACAACGCTCGGATTCGAAGGGAACCGCCGCCCCAACGGGGTGTGCCCGGCGGCAAGATAACCCATACTGACCTTCATCAGCCATCGTTCGAACAGCGGCCCGTCGAGTTCGACCGCTACCGAGCCAGACCTAGTCTCATGGAAACTGCCAAGCGCTTCGCTTAGCTTCTTTGCTACCGAGTCCAGCAAGCTCAGGCCTGAGTTGTGCTCGGTACAGAGGATCTTGGATGCTGCACTTGAAATCCCCACAACCGTGCAATCGGGAATGCCCGTATAACCGTCCAGCCCGATGCCACCTTCGCCCATTACGGATCTGGTGAAAACGTGCTCTCGTGAAAGACTTGCCGAACAGCCACCCAGGTGGTGGGCGTAGCACCTTGGCGTCGATGCAGACGGGGCTTCGAAAAACATGCCCCAAGTCTATGTCCGGCGCGTGCATGCTTGCTCTGAGGGTGAGCGGTCATCCGGCCGAACCGGGCCACCCAGCCCAAGAGAGGATCACATCGTCGCCGCAGCGCCGGGCTTCAGCGTGTGGAACCCTCCGCCTTAGGCTCTACGGCCCCACCTACGCGCTCGTGAAGCTATGCTCGCGGATACATCATAAAACATGGAGCAATCGTGGCTGACCTGCGGCAATACACCGGCAAGGAACCTCCCGTGTGGGTGAGTGACTTTTTCCAGGATATAGAGGCTCTTGGCTTCCACATCACTACGAGCAATCGGGGACGGGCGGCCAGCAATCCCGCTAAGAAGACTCTGTGCATCGAGTGGAGGGGGGTGTACGTGGCCTACACCCACCACAACCTCTGGAGGCATGGCCGCTTTTACGGTTACCGCTTCAACATAGGGCAACGGCGAGCAACCAACGCATGCCCGCCCGGGTTCGACCTATCGGCGTTTTGTCTTGAACATGGATGCGCTCCTTCATCGTTTGCTGTTTACACGGAGGAAAGCGGGTCCTACCTACAAGTTCACGACGAAGCTACTGCAGTGCACTTATTGTTGGAGATTGCGGACTTCTTGGGAGCTGGTCTTCTTGCGAGTTCCGACCGAGACGCCGCAGCAACGGTGCAGGAGGATCTCGACAAACTTGACGGCAGAACAGACATCCCTGACACCATTCGGAAGTCCTTGATCGATGCGCGGTTGGGGCAGGGCAAATTCCGTATAGACCTCATGAAATCGTTCAGCGGCGCCTGCGCAGTATCAGGTCTGATGCTGAGCCCTACCCTTCGTGCGTCGCACATTGTGCCGTGGAGATCTTCCACTGACGAGGAACGGCTGGACCCAAACAATGGCCTCTTACTTTCCGCCAATCTGGACGCACTCTTCGACCGTCATCTGATCACGTTCGACATCGAGGGGCGAATCGCGTTGTCCAGGCTACTTACCGAGGCCGACTTAGCGAACTTGGGGCCTCTGGGGAGCATGCGGCAGCCGCCCAATCCTGAGCGTGCGTCATATCTTGAGCGGCACAACGTCGCATTCAAGCAGAAGGAGCGCGAGCGCATCGACTCCAAGCTCACGTAGGTCGATAGTCGAAAACTCGACTCGAATCGGAGGCCTGCCTGAACCGGACCGTAGCGAAAGCGGTCCTCCAAGCAGGCAAGCACGGACAACGGCAAGCCGGCGCTCTAGGGACATTGACCTTGCCCCCGAAAAACGTATCCCTTGCTGAGTGTTTCAATGCAAGCAAGGAGAACGGTAATGACGAAGACGACGAGAGCGCGCTACACGCTGGAGTTCAAGAAGGAGGCCGTGCGGCTGGTCGAAGGTGGCCAGAGCATCGCGGCGGCGGCGCGTACGTTGGGCGTGGTGGAGCAGACCCTGTTCAACTGGGTCAAGGCACAGCGCCAAGGCAAGCTCACCGGGGCTGACAGCAAGGCGGTGAGTGCCGAGCAGATGGAGATCAGTCGGCTGCGCGCCGAGTTGGCGCGCGTGAAGATGGAGCGCGACATCCTGGAAAAAGCGACGGCGTACTTCGCGAG
This sequence comes from Variovorax humicola, assembly GCF_037889915.1. Lineage (NCBI taxonomy): Bacteria > Pseudomonadati > Pseudomonadota > Betaproteobacteria > Burkholderiales > Comamonadaceae > Variovorax > Variovorax humicola. The sequence continues at coordinate 122,361 of NZ_JBBKZV010000019.1, forward strand.
AGCGCAGCGGTGAAGTACGCCTTTGTCCAACGCCACCGACGTGTGTGGCCGATCTCGGTGCAATGCCGGGTGCTGCAAATCAGTATGACGGGATACCACGAGCACTTCGTGCGCAAAGCCAGCGGCGCGCAGCGCCGCCATCTGAGCGACGATGCCTTGCTGGTTCACATCAAGGCCATCCATGCCGAGACCCGTGGCGGCTACGGCTGGCCGCGCATCTGGAAGGAACTGCTGGCGCGCGGCATCCGCGTGGGCAAGGACCGTGTGCAAAAGCTGATGCAACGCCACGGCATTCGCGCCCGAGGCAAGCGTCGTTTCAAGGTCACCACCGACAGTCGCCACGATCTGCCGATCTCGCCCAATGTGCTGAACCGCGAATTCACCGTGAGCGAGCCCGACAAGGTCTGGGTGGGCGACATCACCTACATTGCGACGGACGAGGGCTGGCTGTTTCTGTCGGTGGTGATCGACCTGTTCAGCCGCCAGGTGGTGGGCTGGTCGCTGCGCGAGGACATGACGCGCGACATCGTGATCGATGCGCTGCGAATGGCGTGGTTCAAGCGCCATCCGGGAAAACAAGCCGGATTGACCTTCCACAGCGACAGAGGCAGTCAATACGCAAGTCACGACTTCAGGGACGTGCTCGCGGAATACGGCATCACCAGTTCGATGAGTCGCAAAGGCAACTGCTGGGACAACGCCTGCAGCGAGACGCTGTTCGGGTCGTTGAAGGTGGAGCGGTTGCACGGACAACGCTTCAAGACCAGGCGCGAGGCGAAGGACGAGGCCATCGATTGGCTGCTCTGGTACAACCGCACTCGACTGCACTCAACGCTGGCCTACGTCAGCCCGATGCAGTTCGAGCAGGAATGGCTTGCCAATCAACCACGGCAAGCCAACTCATGAACTCGGCTATGGGGTACGGATTCCAGGGGCAAGGTCACATTCACAGTGCCCTCCTTCGTTTGCAGCACCAGATGTTGATTAACCACGCCTCAGACAGTAGAGAGCCTGCACCCACCCCGGTGGGAGCGACGCCTCAAGGGCCGGACTGGATGTGGTTTTCACGAGCGAGCAAAGCAGGCCGAATGATGAGAACCTGACGCCGACGCCGGTTATCCTTCTGGCTCGCCGGAGATCGAATCGGCAGAAATCTAGCGGGACGTCTAGCCACGTCCCATGTCTGAATCATCAGCCACAATATCCATGCGCCCGTGGGAACGCCGTCTTCGCGATCTTGGCCAGCTGCTGCAGAACTGCGCCGAGACATACTTCGTGCCTGACCTCTTCCGACAAAACACAAATCAGTTTCTCCAAACGTCTCGTACGGTTACCTTCATAATTCAAAAGAACAAAGCCGCCATCTCCGGCTTCGATGTTTGGTATAGGTCGAACGTGTTGACACCTTGGGCTTCCGATCCGGTGATGACGTGGGCGAAGGATTCTCGAAATGTGATCGAGAAAGAGGGCGACCTCGACATGCACAGTTCGCTTCGTGCGACTGTGCTGTTCTCCTATTTGGACGCCGAAGACATGGTAGTAGAGACCGCGCGAGCGGAGTTGCTCAAAGCCGATCTCGCAAGGTTACTCCGCTTCGCCCGCTCCAAGCTGACTCCGGCACTTGCAGATGCCGCAGTTCTCAAGATCGAGCGCAGATGGATTGCAAACTCGCTGCCGAAATGGGAACTGCTTCATGCCCTAACCTACACATACGCCCGCCTGCACGAGGCCTGTTCCGCGTTGGCATTGCATATCGGAGATGAATTGGACACGACGGTGCGCCATCCGACCGACTTCGATCCTGTCGCGCACGACGCTGGTCGTGCCCGATTCTTAAGGTTCGAAAAGGAGGGTATAGGCCGTAGCAAGGGAATTCGAGTTGAACGCGATCGCAACTATCAACCGCCTCCCGAAATCGTAAGACTAAAAGCGGAACTGGATTCAACCCCCAAGCCAGCATCCCTCGCCGACTTGGTTGCTAAGCATGCGAGGATGGCGAAGGTAACGTTTGAACTCCACGGAAACCACGTTCCTATGCTTGCCCTCTACGACAAGGAGTGGAATCAGATCGACATGATGTCCACCGCGTTCACGGACCAGGCTGAGAAATATCTCTTCTGGAGAAACGTCGCGGCGCGGGCGGCGTACCTCAAGGCATACGCAATGGTGTGGACTTGCGAATCATGGCTTCGCGATCTCAAGGCCCACAACGACGAGAGGCCCATTCGGAAGTTGCCAATTATTGGTGAACAGCTCAACGTCGTGGGCGCAGACGCTACTGAAGCTTCGCAAATTGTCGCTTGGAACATCGTTCGGGAGCAGGATGAGGCTTCGCCAACGCTGGAGCTCGTTCAACCAGACGACGAGAAGAACCACCCCGGTAAGATGTTTTTTATCATGCCTGTGGTAGAGGCTATGAAGTCGGTTCACTCATCCGGCGCCAAGTAGCCCTGACGGCTCTCAATCATGACCGCAGTTTCCTGTCACTTGACCGACGTGTGACTACCTCCCCGCTCCGGCTCGATTGATTGCGCGGCAGAAAGTCGGTTCGGCGCGGGTAGGTGTCGCCGCATCCGTGCACTGTTGCAAGGCTTCAAAGTTCGGGCGCTTCCCGCCTCTTCTGCCCGTCGGCATCGGCCGCCGCGCGGCAGGACCGCCTGCCAGTTGCGGATTTCGAGTAGATGCCCCGAGCCGACATTCGATGAGCGCTCAACTACAAGCGCTTTGCAGGAGCGCTTGCAGTCGTTCATGCCGACGACGCGATGACGCGATCTGCTGGTGGTCGCCTCAATCTCCGAAGCCTACGGTTCACAGCGTCTCCATTCATCAATTGGTTGACCGGAGTTGCCCAGATGCCACGCGTGAACTATTTATTCAGCACGCGCATCTTTAGTAACCGGCCAGTGATCCCATCTTGAGGCCAGAGGCCAAGGCGCTGACCATGATGTCCATCTAAGTTTTGATGGACGTCTATGCATGTCAACAGGAAGCCGCGCCGTCGG
>NZ_JBBKZV010000020.1:0-124237 GCF_037889915.1 Variovorax humicola
GTTGTTCTTGGTACGACGTTGCAGCACCTGGATGGCACGGCGGATTTCCTCGTCGCGGCCGATCACCGGGTCGAGCTTGCCCAGGCGCGCCCGCTCGGTCAGGTCGAGGCAGTATTTCTTGAGTGCTTCACGCTGGCCTTCGGCATCGGCGCTGTTCACGCCCTGCCCGCCACGCACCGCTTCGATCGCGGCTTCGAGCGACTTGCGCGTCAGCCCGTTGCCGCGCGCGATGTTGCCGATCTCGGCCTTGCTGTCCGCCACGGCGAGCAGGAACAACTCGCCGGCAATGAACTGATCATTGCGCTTGATGGCTTCCTTCTCGGTCGCCTGCAGCAGCTTGTTGAGATCCGGCCCGACCTGCACGACATCGTGCCCCTGCACCTGCGGCAGCTTCTTGATCGCGGCCTCGGCGGCCTGCACGAGGCCGGGCACGTTGGCACCGGCGCGCTCGAGCACCGCGCGCGGACCTTCGTCCTGGCGCAGCATCGCGAGCAGCAGGTGCACCGGCTCGATATAGGCGTTGTCATTACCCAAGGCGAGCGACTGGGCGTCGCCGAGGGCTTCCTGGAATTTGGTGGTGAGTTTGTCTTGGCGCATGGCTTGATTCCTGCATTCAAAATAGGGCTGTTGCGCGGCGATTCAAGGGCCAATCTCGCCCGGCCGCCTTCTTTCATTCATCACTGCTCTGGAGTCGATCATGGTCTTTTCAAGACGAGGCGCCCTGTTGCGCGGCATGCGGGGCGCGCTGGCGCTGGCTGCGCTCACCGCGTTCACGGGCCTCGCACAGGCGCAAAGCGGCACGCCGATCCGCCTGCTCGTCGGCTTTCCGGCCGGCGCCGGCACCGATGCCATTGCCCGCCTCTTGAGCGAAAAGCTCAAGGACGAACTGGGCGTACCGGTCGTCGTCGAAAACCGCGCCGGCGCCGGCGGGCAGATTGCCGCGCAGGCGCTCAAGGCCGCGCCTGCCGACGGCCACACGCTGCTGCTGTCTCACGACCACACCATCTCGATCCTGCCGCAGGTCGTAAAGAACCCGGGCTTCAATTCGGCCACCGATTTCGTGCCCGTGGCCGGCTTCGCGAGCTTCGCCAATGTGCTCGCAGTCTCGGGCGGCACGCCGGCCAAGACCTTCGACGAGTACCTGAAATGGGTCAAGACCCAGCGCGCCGGCAAGGACACCATCGGCGTGCCCGCACCCGCATCGATTCCGGAGTTTCTGGTCAAGATGATCTCCGACAAATACAAGCTCGACATCCAGTCGGCGCCCTACCGCGGAAGTGCGCCGCTGACGGCCGACATGCTCGGCAACCAGATCAGCGCCGGCATCGCCTCGGTGCCCGACTTCATCGAGAACCACCGCGCCGGCAAGTTGCGCATCGTCGCCACCATCGGGGCCAGGCGTCAAGCCCTGTTGCCGCAAGTGCCAACCTTTACCGAACTGGGTTTCGCCAACCTCGACGACCTGCCGTACTACGGCGTGTTCGCCCCGGTCGGCACGCCGCAGGCCTCTATCGACCGCTTCGGCACCGCGCTGCAGAAGGTCCTCGCCATGCCCGAAGTGCGCGACAAGCTCACGAACATGGGCCTCACCGTCGGCTACGAATCGCAGGGCCAGTTCGCCGGCCGCGTGCGCACCTATACGCAAGCGTGGGAGCGCATCATCCAGGCGAGCGGGTTCAAGGCGCTGTAAGTGCTGCCATTACCATCGCACCGTCACAACGAAGAGGAGACATGCGTGGAAATCAAGTCGCTGGCCGCCACTCTCGCCGTCGCATTGCTGGCAGGCGCGTGCACGTCGACTCCACGGGTCGTCGCGCCGACATCGGCCGCCGAAGTGGGCGAGTTTCGCGCGGGCACTGGCATTCTGAAAGGCTATCTCTCGCCCGCCGAATTGCCAGACAGCCTGGCGCTGCTGCCGCCGCCACCATCCGCGGACTCGCCCGTCCTGGCGGCCGACACCGCGACTTTCCTCAACCTCACCAAGCTGCAAGACACGCCACGCGGTGCCATGGCGGTGAAGGATGCTGATCTGCATTTCCCGGAAGCCGCATCGACTTTTTCCTGCGCATTGGGCGTCCAGATCTCCGAGCAGGCGACACCCAATCTCAACATGCTGCTGCGTCGCACGCTGACCGACACCGGACTGGCCACCTACAAGGCCAAGGACAAGTACGTGCGCACCCGGCCCTTCGTCATGTACCAGACCGCCACCTGCACGCCGAAGGAAGAAGCTTCCCTCGCGAAAGACGGGTCCTATCCGTCAGGGCATTCGGCGATCGGCTGGGGCTGGGCGCTGGTGCTGGTCGAACTGGCGCCTGACCGCGCCGACGCGATCCTGCAGCGCGGCCGCGCTTTCTCGCAGAGCCGCGCCATCTGCGGCGTTCACTGGCAGAGCGATATCGAGGCCGGCCGCCTGGTCGGTTCCGCCGCGGTGGCACGCCTGCACGGCAACGCTGTCTTCAACGCACAGATGGCCGCGGCCAAGGACGAGATCGTCAAGGCCCGTGCGGCCGGCACGCCGCAGTCGGCTGCATGCGCGGCAGAAGCAGCGACCATCGCGGGTTCAAGCTCGATGGCGCCCTGATCGCACCGGACGCAACGGCGGTCAGCGCGCGTTGCCCGCCTCGATGCCCCAGCGCGCCAGCGCCTTGTCGTCGGCCACGCGCGCATCGACCCAACGGGCGCCTTCGGGCGTCTGTTCCTTTTTCCAGAACGGCGCCTGGGTCTTGAGGTAGTCCATCAGGAACTCGCAAGCCTCGAAACTCTGTCCGCGGTGCGCCGCAATAACGGCGACCATCATGATCTGGTCCAGCGGCTGCAGCAGCCCGACACGATGCACCACGCGCGCCCCGAGGATTCCGAAGCGCCGCTGCGCCTCATCGATCATGGCTTCGATCGCCTTCTCGGTCATGCCCGGATAGTGCTCCAGTTCCATCGAAGCCACGGCGGAACCGTCATTGCGGTCACGCACCGTGCCGACGAAGCTGCAGACCGCGCCCACGCGCGTGTCGTTCCCGCGCAGGGCTGCCAACTCCGCGGACAGATCGAAGTCGTGTGTCTGAATGGATACGCGCGGTGCCTGGCTCATGGGCAAATTGTGGCACTTGCGCCGCGGCGGTAGTACATTGCAACGCATGTCCTCCCGGTTCCTGCAGTGCCCATCGCCTTCGCCCGAAGGCCTGGACGTTGCTCGCCTGACTGGGAAAGCCAAAAAACCAAAGCTCGTCTGACCGGAGCCGCGGTTCCGTCGTCGGATGAGCGACGGAGCCAGCAGGAGCCTTCCGGTTCCCCATGTGTTGATGTGCGCGCATCCGACGGTGGTTCATTCCATCGGTCGCTTCCTGAAAGGAAATTGCGTGTCCATCATCTCTCCGACTCCTCCCGATTTTTCCGGCCTGTGGGTGCCGCTCGTCACTCCGTTCAACGGCGATGCGGTCGACCACGCGGCGCTGCGAGCGCTCGTGCAACGGCTGGCGCCCGAGGGCATTGCCGGCACGGTCGTCTGCGGCTCCACGGGCGAGGCGGCAGCGCTCGACGAAGACGAGCAACTCGCCGCCCTGGCCACCGTGACAGAGGCGGCGCCCGATTTGCCACGCATCATGGGCATCTCCGGCTACCACTTGGGCCAGACGCTGGCCTGGGTCCGGCGACTGCATCGCGAGCCGCTGGCCGGCCTGCTGGTCCCGCCGCCGCACTACATCCGTCCGTCGCAGCAAGGCTTGACGGCCTGGTTCACCGCCATCGCCGAAGCGAGTGCAGCGCCCGTGTTGATCTACGACATCCCCTACCGCACCGGCGCCACGCTGGAGCGCGAGACCCTCCTCGCGCTGGCAGCCCACCCCAACATCGCCGCGGTCAAGGACTGCGGCGGCGATGCCGACAAGACGCGCGCGCTCATCGCCGATGGCCGCCTGCAAGTGCTTGCCGGTGAAGACGCGCAGATCTTCAGTACGGTCGCCGAAGGGGGGGTCGGCGCCATCGCAGCCAGCGGACACCTGCAAACCGCGCGCTTCGTCCAGGTCATCCGATTGCTGCAGGAAGGCCGGATCGCCGAGGCACGCGCACTGTGGCAACCGCTGTTGCCGTTGATAGAGCTGATGTTCGCCGAGCCGAACCCGGCACCGCTCAAGGCAGCACTGGCGATGCAGGGGCTGATGAACGACGCGTTGCGCGCGCCGATGACCGCAGCCAGCGAAACGGTGCGCGACCGCCTGCAAGCAATACGAGCGCACCTTGCGTAGCATCGCGGTGCCGACCCGCAGCGCCTGCCTGCGGAACCGCGCACCACCCCCAATCCTTTCGGAGACACCATGAGCGACCACAGCGATGCAGTCTTGTTCCAGCAGATGCGCGACGAATTGTTCGTTGCCGCCGTTGGAGACGTGCTCGACACGATGGGCTACCAGCACCAGTTCCTGCCGGCCGGCATCATGCCGCTGGACAAGAACATGCGCATCATCGGCCGCGCCATGCCGGTACTGGAGGCAGACGTCATCAACGACGGCACACGCTCGAAGGGGCCGCTGTCGGGCAAGCCTTTCGGCCTGATGCTGGAAGCGCTCGACGACCTGAAGCCGGGGGAGATCTACATCGCCACCGGCGCGTCGCTGCGCTATGCGCTGTGGGGCGGCCTGATGTCCACGCGCGCCCAACACCTGAAAGCGGCGGGCGTCGTTCTCGACGGCTACGTGCGGGACGCCAACGAGATCGAGAGCCTCGGCTTCACGGTGTTCTGCCGCGGCACCTATGCGCAGGACCAGGGCGTGCGCGGACAGGTCATCGACTATCGCTGCACCATCGAGATCGACGGCGTGCGGATCGCGCCCGGCGACCTGCTCTTCGGCGACCGCGAAGGCGTGATCGTCATCCCGCGCGCCGTGGAGGCCGACGCCGTCGCAAAGGCGCTGGAGAAAGTACGCACCGAGAACAAGGTGGCCGACGCGATTCGCGGCGGCATGAGCGCCTGCAAGGCGCTGGAGACGTTCGGCGTGATGTGAGGCAATGGGCCGGCGGGCAATCCACCGTCCGCCCAAGCCGTTCGGCGCGCCCGGGCCCTCGGGTCCGCCCCTCCAGGCTGCTTGGGCCTATCCGCCCGTCACCGGCGGAAAGAACGCAACCTCGCCACCATCCTTCGGCGCCGCGTCCTCTGCGCTCATCAACTGGTCCAGTGCCATGCGCACGGCCTTGCCGCGCGCGAGCGCCGTCGCGTAAGGCTCGCCGCGCGCGATCAACTCGTCGCGCAGCGCGGCCAGCGTCAGCGCATTCGTTTCGAGTGTCTCGCTGCCCTTGCCCAGGGCCTCGCGCACCGACGCAAAGTAACGCACCGTGATCCGCATCATGCGAGCAGCGACTCAAAGGGAATGAACTGCACCATGTCGCCCGCCTTGAATGGCTGGCCCGCGGGCGTGTCGATGACGCCATCGCCCCAGACAGCGGACGTCAGCACGCCCGAACTCTGGTTTCCGAACAGGTCGAGCCCGCCCTTCGCATTGCGACGTGCGCGCAGGAACTCCCGGCGCTTGTCGGCGCGGGGCCAATCGAAGTCTGCCCGCAGGGCGACCGGTTGCGGCGCTACGCGCGTCGCGCCCTGCAACGTCAGCAGGAACGGACGCACCAGCAGCAGGAAGGTCAGGAAGCTCGACACCGGATTCCCCGGCAACCCCGTCACGTGCGCCTTGCCGATGCGCCCGTACGCGAAGGGCTTGCCGGGCTTCATCGACAACGACCACAACTGCAGTTCGCCCAGTGCCTGCACAGCGGCCTTGATGTGGTCTTCCTCGCCCACCGAGACGCCGCCGGTCGTAATGATCACATCGTTGCTTTCCGCGGCGCCGCGCAAGGCCTCGATGGTCGCTTCGCGGTTGTCGGGCACGATGCCAAGGTCGTTGACCTCGCAACCCAGCCGGTGAAGCAACGCGCGCATGAAGAAGCGGTTGGAGTTGTAGATCGCGCCGGGCTTCATCGCCTCGGGCGCCACCTCGCCGGGCATCACCAGTTCATCGCCCGTGGACATCAGCGCGACACGCGGACGCACGGCCACCTGCAGCCGGTCCAGGCCCACGCTGGCGGCCAGGCCCAGCCCGGCCGGCGACAGGCGTTCGCCACGCGAGAGCACCACATCGCCGCTGGCGACGTCTTCACCCGCTCGGCGAATCCATTGACCGGGCGCCGGTACAAGTTCGATCTGCACGCGGCCCAACGCGCCTTCCTCCGGCAACGCAGTCGTGTCCTCCTGCATGACCACCGCATCGGCGCCCGCAGGGATTTGCGCGCCGGTAAATATGCGCGCGGCCGTGCCCGCCGCCAGCGGCACGCCAACCACGCCGGCGGGAATGCGCTGCGCGACCGTGAGCACCGCACCGAGCGTGCCGCAGTCGGCTGCGCGCACCGCGTAGCCGTCCATCGAACTGTTGTCGCGCGGCGGGACGGTGAGGCCGGAGATCACGTCCTGCGCCAGCACGCGGCCATCCGCCTCGAACGTCGACACACTCTCGCTACCGAGCACCGGCAGGGCCTTCGCAAGAAGGCTGGCCAGCGCCTCGTCGAGCGGAATCAATGGGGGGCGTTTGGATGGGACAGCGTCAGACATCGTGAGGGGAGTTGTATTCGAAGCGCGCGCCGCTGTCGATCAGCCACTGCCCGATGGCCTCGACGTCGTCGAGGTCGAACACGGGCAGGCTGGTGGGCACCGGCAGCTTGTCGGGCGTATCGCAAGCGATGGCCACCACGAAGTCATCCTCGACGAAACGCGCAGGCCGCGGCGCCTCGCCCGCTGTGGCGGCTCGCCAGACCTCGAGTTTCTTCAGGTCGCTGTGCTTGAAGCCTTCGACCAGGACCCAGTCGACGCCATCGTCCAACTCGGCAATGAGTTGATGCACCGACAGTTGCGCCGGCTGCTCGAACTCACGCATCAAGGCCAGACGCCGGTCCGATGCCACGACCACCTCGAACGCGCCGGCCTCGCGATGACGGTAGGTGTCCTTGCCGGGATGGTCGATGTCGAACTTGTGATGCGCGTGCTTGACGACCGACACGCGCAGCCCGTGCAGTCTCAGCACCGGAATCAGGCGTTCGAGCAGAGTCGTCTTGCCCGCCCCTGAATAGCCGGCGAAGCCGATCACTTTCATGTCGCGGAATGGGCACGGCGGCCCACGTCAATCACAGTGCGCGGCAATGTAGGCTTTGACCGCCCCGGCATCCGCAGGCAGCGACGTCACGCGCTTGGGCAAGTCCTCGATGCCGACGAAGCGCTTCGGCCGATCGGGCTCGTGGCCCAATGCTTCGACGATGGTCTCGGCAAACTTGATCGGCAGCGCAGTCTCCAGCACCACCATGGGCACGCCCGGCGTCAGGAATTCGCGCGCGGCCTTGAGCCCGTCGGCCGTGTGCGTGTCGATCAGCGTGGCGAAGCGCTTGTCGGTGTCGCGGATGGTGTCCAGCCGGTCGGCATGCGTGCTGCGGCTGCTGCGAAAGCCGAAACGCTCCGCAGCCTGCGCGAAAGCCGCATCCTTGCCCAGGTCGAAGCGGCCTGCCTTGCCGAGTTCGCCTTCGAACAATCCGCGCAATTTGGCACCATCGCGCCCCAGCAGGTCGAACACGAAGCGCTCGAAGTTGCTGGCCTTGCTGATGTCCATCGATGGGCTCGACGTCTCGTGCGTGTCGGCAGCCGAGCGCACGCGATAGACGCCGGTGCGGAAGAACTCGTCGAGCACGTCGTTTTCGTTTGTGGCCACGACCAGCGTGTGGATCGGCAAGCCCATCATGCGGGCCACGTGGCCTGCGCAGACGTTGCCGAAGTTGCCCGACGGGACCGTGAAACTCACGGGCTTGCCGTTGTTCGCCGTCGCCTGGAAATACCCGGCGAAGTAGTAGACAACCTGTGCGAGCAGGCGCGCCCAGTTGATCGAGTTGACCGTACCGATCTTGTATTTGCGCTTGAAGTCGAGGTCGTTCGACACGGCCTTCACGATGTCCTGGCAATCGTCGAACACGCCGGCGACAGCGATGTTGTGGATGTTCGCGTCCTGCAGGCTGAACATCTGCGCCTGCTGAAACGGACTCATGCGGCCTTCGGGCGAGGTCATGAACACGCGCACGCCGTGCTTGCCGCGCATCGCGTATTCAGCGGCGCTGCCGGTATCGCCGCTGGTCGCGCCGAGGATGTTGAGCTCTTCGCCGCGGCGCGCCAGTTCGTACTCGAACAGGTTGCCGAGCAACTGCATTGCCATGTCCTTGAACGCGAGCGTCGGGCCGTTCGACAGCGCTTCGAGGTACACACCGTCCTCGAGCTCGCGCAGGGGCACGATCTCTTCGGTGCCGAAAACTTCGGCCGTGTACGTCTTCGCGCACAGCGCCTTCAGGTCGGCGGGCGGAATGTCGTCGATGTAGAGCGACAGGACTTCGAACGCCAGTTCGTGGTACGGCAGATTGCGCCATTTCGCCAGCGTTGCGGCATCGACTTGCGGATAGCGCTCCGGTAGGTAGAGCCCCCCATCGGGCGCCAGGCCTTCCAGCAGGATGTCGCAAAACTTGCGCGGCGTGGCGTCGCCGCGAGTCGAGAGGTAACGCATCAGCTCAACTCTTCCTTGCGGATCCGCACGATCGGCGCCAACACCGTCGGCAGCGCCTGCAGTTCGGCCAGCGCATCGTCGACCGTGCCTTCGCGCGTGTCGTGCGTGAGGATGATCAGGTCGGTCTGGGTCGAGCCTTCGCCGCCCACTTCATCGGCCTCGCGCTGCAACACCGCATCGATGCTGATGCCCGCATTGGCCAGCAAGCCCGTGACCTTGGCGAGCACGCCAGCCTCGTCGGCCACGCGCAACCGCAGGTAATAGCTCGTGATCACTTCGCGCATCGGCAGCACGTCGAGGTGATCGTTCATCGCGTTCGGGTGGAAGGCCAGATGCGGTACGCGCTGCGCCGCATCCGCCGTGTGCAGGCGCGTGATGTCGACCAGGTCGGCGATCACGGCACTGGCGGTCGGTTCACTGCCGGCGCCCTTGCCGTAGTACAGGGTGGTGCCGACGGCGTCGCCATGCACCACCACTGCGTTCATCGCGCCCTCGACATTCGCAAGCAGGCGCTTGGCCGGCACCAGGCTGGGGTGCACGCGCAGTTCGATGCCGTTCTTCGCGCGCTTGGTCACGCCCAGCAGCTTGATGCGATAGCCGAGCTGCTCTGCGTACTTGATGTCCTGCGCCGCGAGCTTGGTGATGCCCTCGATATGGGCCTTGCTGAACTGCACCGGAATACCAAACGCGATCGCGCTCATCAGCGTGACCTTGTGCGCAGCGTCCACGCCTTCGATGTCGAAGGTGGGATCGGCTTCTGCATATCCCAGGCGTTGCGCTTCCTTCAGCACCGTGGCGAAGTCCAGCCCCTTGTCGCGCATCTCGGAGAGGATGAAGTTGGTCGTGCCGTTGATGATCCCGGCGATCCACTGAATGCTGTTCGCAGTCAGGCCTTCCCGAAGCGCCTTGATGATCGGAATGCCGCCCGCCACCGCCGCTTCGAACGCGACCATCACGCCCTTCTGCTGCGCCGCCTCGAAAATCTCGGTGCCGTGCACCGCAAGCAGCGCCTTGTTGGCCGTGACCACGTGCTTGCCCATGGCGATGGCCTCCATCACCAGTTGCTTCGCAATGCCATAGCCGCCGATCAGCTCGATGACGATGTCGATGTCCGGATTGGCAATCACGGCACGCGCATCGCTCACCACCTGCACGCCCTCGCCAACGGCGGCCTTGGCACGCGCGGTGTCAAGGTCGGCCACCATCGTGATTTCGATGCCGCGGCCGGCGCGGCGCTTGATTTCTTCCTGGTTGCGCTTGAGCACATTGAACGTGCCGCTGCCGACGGTGCCGATGCCCAGAAGGCCGACCTGGATGGGTTTCATGGATTCAGTCATTTCGATTGCGATAGCGCTCTAGGAATCTGGCGATGCGGTTCACCGCTTCGCGGAGGTCTTCTTCATGGGGAAGGAACACGATGCGGAAGTGGTCGGGAGTGGCCCAGTTGAAGCCGGTGCCCTGCACCAGCATCACCTTGGTTTCCTTCAGCAATTCGAGGAAGAACTGGCGGTCGTCCTCGATCGGGTAGATCTTCGGGTCGAGCTTGGGGAACATGTACAGCGCCGCCACCGGCTTGACGCAGGTCACGCCTGGAATCGCAGTGATCAGTTCATAGGCGAGGTCGCGCTGGCGCCGCAGCCTTCCCCCTTCCGCGACCAGGTCATTGATGCTCTGGTAGCCACCCAACGCCGTCTGGATGGCCCACTGCCCCGGCACGTTGGCACACAGGCGCATGTTCGAGAGCATGTTGAGCCCCTCGATGTAGTCCTGCGCGCGCTTCTTGTCACCCGACACCACGACCCACCCCGCGCGATAGCCGCACGACCGGTAACTTTTCGACAGCGAGTTGAAGGTGAGCGTCACCACGTCCGTGCTGAGACTGGCAATGGCGGTGTGCTTGACGCCGTCGTACAGCACCTTGTCGTAGACCTCGTCCGCAAAGATCACCAGGCTGTGCTCGCGCGCAATCGCGATGATGCCCTTCAGCAACTCGACCGAATACAGCGCGCCCGTCGGGTTGTTGGGGTTGATGACAACGATGCCCTTGGTGCGCGGCGTGACCTTCGCGCGGATGTCGTCCAGGCTCGGCATCCAGCCATCGGCCTCGTCGCAGATGTAGTGCACCGGCTTGCCGCCCGACAAGCTCGATACGGCCGTCCACAGCGGATAGTCGGGGGCCGGCAACAGCAGTTCGTCGCCGTCGTTCAGCAGCGCGTTGGTCGCCATCGCGATCAGTTCGCTGGCGCCGTTGCCCAGGTAGATATCGTCGAGCGTGACGCCGGCAATACCCTGCTTTTGCGTTTCGTGCATCACTGCCTTGCGCGCCGCGAAGATGCCCTTGCTGTCGGAGTAGCCCGCCGAGGCCGGCAGGTTGCGGATCATGTCCTGCTGGACTTCCTCGGGCGCATCGAAGCCGAAAATCGCGAGGTTGCCGATATTCAGCTTGATGATCTTTTGACCCTCTTCCTCCATCTGCTTGGCCGCATCCATGATCGGACCACGGATGTCGTAGAGCACATTGGCCAGCTTGGTCGATTTCTTGAGCGTTTTCAAAGGCCCTCCCGGGCGGCTTGTCACTGGGGAAAACCTATAATTTGACCACAGTTCCGCACCCCGCCTGATGAAGCTACAGCCCGACAAATCCGACACTCAAACCATCACCGCTCATGGCCCGGGCTGGGTCGCCATCAACAACGAGAAGATCGAGCACAGCGTCGTGGTCGGCTCGCGCGGCGAACGCTTCGCCTGGGACTGCAAAAGTTTCGAGGACTTGAATTCCGGGCATTTCGCGCAATTTGCATCTCTCGGGGCCGAGCTTGTGATCTTCGGCAGCGGGGTTCGAATCCGCTTCCCCCAGCCGCAATGGTTGCGGCCGTTGATGGCTTTGCGCACCGGGGTGGAGACGATGGACACCGCGGCCGCTTGCCGGACCTACAACATCCTGGCGGGCGAAGGCCGGCATGTGCTCGCGGCTCTGCTTGTCGAGAGCCCGTCGACGGGCGATCGAAGCGTTTCAGGGTAAAATTATCGGTTGCGAAAAGGCTGGCGGACGCGTTGCGAGCTCCAAAAGCCGTCCCGGTGGCTTTCGATAAGCAACGGCCAATCTTCCCTCGGGAACCATAACGGAGAAAACAAGTTTCATGGCGATCGTTGTTAACAAACCCATTCCCGAATTCGAATCCAACGCGACCGGCGGCATCAAGGTATCGAACACTTCCCACCTCGGCCACGTGCTGGTGATGTACTTCTACCCCAAGGACAACACGCCCGGCTGCACGACGGAAGCCATGCAGTTCCGTGATCGCTACAAGGATTTCGAGAAGGCCGGCGCCACCGTGTTCGGCGTCTCGCGAGACAACATGAAGTCGCATGACGAATTCAAGGCCAAGCTCGAACTTCCCTTCGAACTCATCGCCGACACGGAAGAAAAAATGTGTCACATGTTCGGCGTCGTCAAGAACAAGATCATGTACGGCAAGAAGGTCAAGGGCATCGAGCGAAGCACCTTCCTGATCGGCGCCGATGGCATCCTCAAGGCCGAGTGGCGCGGCCTCAAGGTTCCCGGTCACGTGGACGACGTGCTCAAGGCCGTCAAGGCACTTAAGAAAGCCGCCTGAAACAATATGTTTCATTCTCGCCACGAGCGAGATTGACGCGGCGATGCGGCGTGTATAGTGGTCTCATGCCGTTGATCGCAACAACCGCGCTCCCCGAACAAAGCCGCCCGGCTCGCCAGGCGGCTTTTTAATTTTCTGCTTCCCAATTTTTTGCGAGCACCCCACTCCATGCCCTTGCCCCCCGCCCCCACGAAACGCGCAGCAATCCTTTCGCCCGACGCGCTTGATGCCCCTGCGCATTCGTCGTCCAAGGCACCGCGGCGCAGCAGCGGCAGCCGGCATGCGGAGGAAGCACGGGGCGCAGCATCGCGGCCGCTGGAGTTGTTCGACAGCCATGGGCGCGATGCCGGTGGTGCAGCGCTGACCGAACCCCTGCAACAGATCGAAACCAAGCCTCGCCCCGAGGCAGCGGCGGAACACACCGTCGAACGTGCGCCCGAACCGACCCAGGCCCGCCTGGAACGCGAATCCACCACCGTCGCGACGCCGGTTCCTGCCGCGCGTCCCAAGGCCTCCCAGCAAGAAGGCCGCGCCCGTCGCGCCAAATCGAACGGCCCGGCCAAGCTGTTCGTGCTCGACACCAATGTGCTGCTGCACGATCCGATGTGCCTGTTCCGCTTCGAGGAGCATGACATCTACCTGCCGATGATCGTTCTCGAAGAACTCGACGGCCACAAGAAGGGCACCACCGAAGTCGCGCGCAACGGGCGCCAGACCAGCCGCACGCTCGATGCCCTGGCGGGTGCCAAGGGTGCCGACATCGCCAAGGGTCTCAGGCTGGACACGACGGGCCACACCGGCGCCGGCGGAAAGCTGTTCTTCCAGACCGAAGTGATGGACTTCTCGCTGCCGAGCAGCCTGCCGCAAGGCAAGGCCGACAACCAGATCCTCGGCGTGGTGCACGCGCTGCGCGACTTGTATTCGGAGGACCGCCCCGGTCATCCAAGGCAGGAAGTGGTGCTGGTGTCGAAGGACATCAATATGCGCGTCAAGGCGCGCGCGCTCGGCCTTGCCGCTGACGACTACCAGAACGACAAGACACTGGAAGACGGTGACCTGCTCTATTCCGGATCGCTCGCGCTGCCGGCCGACTTCTGGACGCGCCAAAGCAAGACAGTCGAAAGTTGGCAATCCGGCAGCACGACTTTCTACCGGATCACCGGCCCGATCGTGCCGAACCTCTTCATCAATCAGTTCGTCTACTTCGAAGCCCCCGGCGAGCCAAGCATGTACGCGCGCGTCACTGAAATCCGCGACAAGACCGCGGTGCTCAAGACGCTCAAGGACTACAGCTCGGCCAAGAACGCGGTATGGGGCGTGTCGACGAAGAACCGCGAGCAGAACTTCGCGATGAACGTGCTGATGGATCCGGAGATCGACTTCGTCACGCTGACCGGCACGGCCGGCACCGGGAAGACGCTGATGGCGCTTGCCTCGGGCCTCACGCAGGTGCTCGACGACCGGCGCTACACGGAGATCATCATGACCCGCGCCACGGTGAGCGTGGGCGAGGACATCGGATTCCTGCCCGGCACGGAAGAAGAGAAGATGGGTCCGTGGATGGGCGCGCTCGACGACAACCTCGAATTCCTGGCCAAGGGCGACGGCGGCAGTGCCGGCGAATGGGGCCGCGCGGCCACCAACGAACTGATCCGCTCGCGTATCAAGATCAAGAGCATGAACTTCATGCGCGGCCGTACCTTCCTCAACAAGTACGTGATCGTCGACGAGGCGCAGAACCTGACGCCCAAGCAAATGAAGACGCTGATCACCCGCGCCGGCCCCGGCACCAAGATCATCTGCATGGGCAACCTGGCGCAGATCGACACGCCCTACCTCACCGAAGGCTCGTCAGGCCTCACGTTCGCGGTCGACAAGTTCAAGGGCTGGCCGCACGGCGGGCACATCACCCTGGCACGCGGCGAGCGTTCGCGACTGGCGGACTTTGCGAGCGAAGTGCTCTGACGCGCTGAATCCCGCTCAGCCCGCGTGTGCCTCATGGGCCCTCGCGGGCTTTTTTGCGTCTGATTGACAGGCTACTGACAATACGCTGTCAGTAGCACCCTCGCACCATCAATGCTCCCTTCCAACAAAAGAGAGTTTGAAATGAGCAACGCCATCAGCTGGTTCGAAATTCCCGTCGCCGACATGGACCGCGCGCAGCGCTTCTACGAGACGGTGCTCGGCCGCACGCTGCGCCGCGAAGACTTCGGCGGACAGATCCTGGCCGTGTTTCCCTACGACAATCCCGCGACCGGTGGCTGCCTGCAGGCCGGCGCCAACGTCAGCGCGGCGGCCGGCAGCGGCATCCGCATCTATCTCGATTGCATGCCGAGTCTCGACGCGGTGCTGGCGCGAATCGAGAATGCAGGCGGCAAGATCGTGTCGCCCAAGATGGCGCTGCCGCCCGGCATGGGCTTCATCGCCCACCTGCGCGATACCGAAGGCAATGAAGTGGGCCTTCACGCACTGGCCTGAGCGGTGATGCACACGCCCCGCAACTGGATCGCCATTGCCAGCGCCGAGCACGCGCGGATCGGACGCGATCACGAGCCTGTCGGCTTCATGCAGGTCGGGCACGGCAAGGGCGCGCCGCTGAAGCGCATCGCGCCCGGCGATCGGGTTGCCTACTACGCGCCCGCCACGGTTTTCGGCGGCACGGACAAACTGCAAATCTTCGTCTCGATCGGCGTCGTGCAGCCTGGCGAACCGTACCTGGCCGACATGATGGGCAACGGCTTCGTGCCATGGCGGCGCGATGTACGCTACGCGACCGCGCGCGAGGCACCGATCGCGCCGCTGATCGAAGCCTTCGATTTCGTGGAAGACCCGAAGCGCTGGGGCGCGAAGTTCCGCTTCGGGTTGTTCGAGATCGACGCACACGACATGAGACTGATCGCCGATGCCATGCGCGCCGACGTGAAGTCTCTGAACATCATCTGAATCAGGGAATAGAACACATGGAACCCGTCCGCAAAACCCAGGCGGCCTTCGCAGTTGCGGGCCCGTCCGTGCGCACGACGAACCGCGAGGAGAGCGATCCCGCGACCGGGCGCATCCCTGCGCTCTGGGGGCGCTTCTTCGCCGAGAACGTCATGGGGCAGACGCCGCATCGGGACAGTGCGGACCTTCGCAACTTCGGTGTCTACTCCGCCTACGAATCAAATGCGCAAGGCGCCTTCGACGTGACGGCGGGCGTCGCCGTGACGCAAGGCGCGACCGTCAACATCGAGGCCGGCGACTACCTGGTGTTCGACGCCAGCGGCCCGATGCCACAGGCAGTGATCGATGCATGGTCGCGCGTCTGGCAATACTTCGAAGCGCACCCCGAACTACAGCGCCGCTACCGCACCGACTTCGAGGCCTACACCAGCCCGATCTCTGCTGCGGTTTACATCGGTGTGGAATGAACCGAATGCGAGGGCACCGTTGAACGCCTGGAGGAAAAACTGGCAAAGCAGGCTCGCCAAGTATCCGCACCTGCCCAACGTGAAGCCCATTCCCGAGGCGATGCGCGCACGCCGCGGCCAAGGCACGATCGCCACGCCCTCGCCCCAGGAAGTCGAAGCCGCCATGCGAGGCGTGCTTGAAGGCCGGCTCGCCACCGTGTTCGGCATCGGCGAAGACATTGCGGCGCGTCACGGCGCGACGATCGGCTGCACGGTGATCACGGCAATCTTTTCGCATCTGGTGGCGCATGCCGTCGAGGAAGCGCATGGCACGACCCCCTCGTGGCGCACCCTGAAGATCGGCGGTGAACTCAACCCGAAGTACCCCGGCGGCATCGAAGCGCAGATAAGCAAGCTCGAAGCCGAAGGCCACACCATCGTGCAACGCGGCAAGCGCTACCTCGTCGAAGACTTCGAGAAAAAGCTCATCTGATGCGGCGCGCCGACCGGCTCTTCCAGATCGTCCAGTTGATTCGCGGCCGTCGACTCACGACTGCCGCCTTCCTGGCGCGGCGCCTCGAAGTGTCGGAGCGCACCGTGTACCGCGACGTCGCCGACTTGCAGCATCAAGGCGTGCCGATCGAGGGAGAAGCAGGTGTCGGCTATCGGCTCGGCGCTGGCTTCGAGCTGCCTCCGCTGATGTTCACGCAGGACGAGGCCAGTTCACTGGTTGCCGCGGCACGCCTCGCGCAAAGCTGGGTCGACCCGGCCATGGCGCGCGACATCGAAGCCGCGTTCGGAAAGATCCTCTCGGTGCTGCCGCCCGCGGCACGCGTGTCGGCCGAAGCCATCGCCCTTTACGCACCGGCGCTTGCGCTGGACGACGCAACGCGGGCACGGCTTCAGACCCTGCGCGAGGCCGTGCACTCGCATCACAAGTTGCGGCTCGTCTACCGTGACGTGAACGATGCGGCCAGCGAGCGCACCGTGCGTCCGCTCGGTTGCTTTTACTGGGGCAAGGTCTGGACGCTCTCGGCCTGGTGCGAATTGCGCAATGACTTTCGCGGCTTTCGGGTCGATCGCATCGACGGTCTCGAAGTGCTGCCAGAGCGCTTTCGCGACGAGGCCGGCAAGACGCTGGCCGATCTCTTGCGCAAGGTGCGCGCGGAACGCGCCGCGACCCTGAATCAATGAAGGCGCCCGACGAAGGCGCTCGGGAGTTCACGGTGCGCGTAGAGACTCAAGAATCTACGAGCCCGCGTGATGCCCACGTAGAACAGGTTTTCCTCTTCCAGCGGCGTTCCGGTCGGGCCCGGAAACTCGCCTTGGCGCAGGTACGGCAGCGCCACATGGTCGAACTCGAGCCCCTTGACCGACGCCACGTGCGCCAGGACCACCCGGGCCGGCGCGACACGCAACCCGCGCAGCTTGACCTCGGATTCGTTCAGGCTCAGGAAGAAGTCCGCCGGCGTTGCGAAGCGGTCGGCCAACTGCATCAACCCCAGCAGGTTTCCTTGCACTTCTTCGCGTCGCTCGCCTTCCACAAAGACACCGATCGCGAGCAGATCGAGCCGCAGTGCATCCATCACGCGGGCCAGCAAGCGAGGACCTGACTCAGATTGCACGACACGCACGGCGTTGCGCAGCCGGTTCGCGACCATTGGGGTTACGCCCTTGAGCACCTGGTTCTCGAAGAAATCGCGAAGGATCAGCGGGTTGTCGCAGACAGCGTCGACGGCCCGCTTCAACAACTCGCGCTGCGACAGGTGATCCAGACCTGCGGCCCGGATGTTCACGTCGCAGAAAAAAACAAACGCCTCCACCACCTTGCGCCGCGTCTGCGGGTCGTCGATGCTGTCGAACCTGTCGGTCGCCACAGCCAGCAATCCGCGGATCAAGAGAATCTCCGGACGCATGAGGTAACTGTCGAATCCGCGCGACACGTATGGAATGCTGGCTGCGAGCAATGCGTTTTCCAGCGCGACGGACTGGGACGGATGCCTCAGCAACACGGCAAAGCCAGAGAGCTTTTCACGCGAAGAAGCCCATTGCCTGATCGCATGCACGATCTGGTTTTCGCAACTGTCTGCTTCGGCATCATCCGCATAGCCGTGCGTGGCCACTTTGGTCGCATGCGCGCTGCCGGACACGCATGGCTTGCGCTTGAACCGCGAAACAGCCTTCGCCAGCGTGGCGTCGAAACGAAAGCTCGACGTCAGCGCAAGGCGCTTGATTCGTCGCGTGCCGCGCCGCTTGATCTCGCCTTGCAGAAACTTCGAATCCGCCCCCGCCGCCGAATAGATCACCTGGTCGACGTCGCCCACGCCGCAGAAAAAGCAGTTGGCCTCCAGCAGGCGGGTGAGGATGACGTTCATCGCCTGGTTCATGTCGTGCATTTCGTCGACAAGCAGCACGCGAACACGCTCCGGCCATGCCTTGAGGTTTGCGGGCAGTTCGTCTTTCAGGATGAGCGCGGCGAGGTCGTAGGTCGCGTCAAAGGCGCCCCGGAACGTGGGGTAGTCGAGATGCCAGGGCTGTCGGATCTGTTCGTACGCTTTGAACACACGCAAGTGCGTGTAGCTGCAGCCGAGCGAGGCGGCAAGCTCCGGCGTGATTGGGCTGTCGCCATGGTCCAGGGCCAGCAACATCCGGCCCTTCAGGCTGTGATCCACGCGCAGGAAGGACTCAACGGCCGAGTTGTCGCCCAGCGACGGAATCTGCAACTCGGCGCGACAGCGCTCGCCTTCGTCCTTTGCAATCGCCTCGATGGCATCCCATACGGTCGCCTTCAGCGATTCCGCAGTCGGCCGGGTCGGAACCACGCCGCCATCGACCTCGGCGAGCACTGCCCGCGCAAATGATTCAAATGTCTCGATGCGGAATTGCCGGACAACTGCTGCAGGCACGCCAATCTTGCTCAACGCCGCAGCGAGCGCATCGCGTGCAGTGGCCGTGTACGTCAGCGCCATGCAGTTCGCAGGCGGAACACCGCGCGACCACGACTCTGCCATGCGCAGCGCCAGCGTAGTCGTCTTCGCGGCGCCCGCATTGGCCTCGACAAGAATCGTGTTGTCGACGGCCGTCTGTATTGCCAACTGCTCTTGCGTCGGCGCGATATTCTTGGGAATGAACTTGGCGGCGCTCGCACCATCGCCGTTGGAGGCTGCCGACATGGCCAAAAGACCTAGAAGTCGTGCCCGCCGCCCATCAGGTTCTCGAACTTGGTGAGCGGCTTCAGGAAGGCCAGCTTCACCGTGCCGGTCGGGCCGTTACGGTGCTTGCTGATGATCACTTCCGCCACGCCGGGCTCCTTGGAGTCCTTGTTGTAATAGTCGTCGCGGTAGATGAACATGATCAGGTCAGCATCCTGTTCGATCGCACCGGACTCGCGCAAGTCGCTCATCATGGGGCGCTTGTCGGTGCGGCTTTCCACCCCGCGGCTCAGCTGCGACAGCGCGATCACCGGGCACTTGAGTTCCTTTGCCAGCATCTTCAGGCCGCGCGAGATTTCGCCGACCGCGGTGGCGCGGTTCTCGTCGTTCATCGCGCTCGATACGCTCATGAGCTGCAGGTAGTCGACCACGATCAGGCCGAGCTTGCCGTACTGCCGCGCGAGGCGGCGCGAGTTGGCACGCAGTTCGCTGGTGGTAAGGCCGGGCGTCTCGTCGATGTGCAGAGAGATGGTGCGCAGCTTCTCGATCGCCTCGGTCAGGCGCGGCCATTCCTCGTCGGTGAGCTTGCCTGTGCGCAAGTGTCCCTGGTCGATGCGGCCGATCGAGCCAACGATACGCACCGCCAGTTGCGAAGCGCCCATTTCCATCGAGAACACGGCCACCGGCAGGCCTTCATTAAGCGCCACATGCTCGGCAATGTTGATCGCGAGCGAGGTCTTTCCCATGGACGGACGCGCGGCCAGCACGATCATGTCGCCCGCCTGCAGGCCCGACGTCATCTTGTCGAACTCGTCGAAGCCGGTGCGGATGCCGGTGATGTCGTTCGGGTTGTCGGCCATCTCGGTCACGCGGTCGAGCAGTTCGACCACGAGCGAGTCCATGCTCTGGAAGCCCTGCTTGCCGCGCGAGCCTTCCTCGCCGATGTGGAAGATCTTCTGCTCGGCCTCGTCGAGGATCTTGTCGACCGGCTTGCCTTGCGGGTTGAACGCGTTGGTTGCGATCTCGTCGGCCGCGCTCACCAGCTTGCGCAGGATCGAGCGCTCGCGAACGATCTCCGCATAGCGGCGAATGTTGCTCGCGCTCGGCACGTACTGCGCAAGCGAGTTGAGATATGTCAGGCCGCCCATCTCGTCGGACTTGCCCAGGCTTTGCAGGTTCTCGAATACCGTGATCACGTCAGCGGCCTTGCTGGCGTTGATCAGGGTGCTGATCGCCGTGAAGATCAGCTTGTGTTCGTAGCGGTAGAAGTTACCTTCGTCGAGCAGGTCGGCCACCCGGTCCCACGCACCGTTGTCGAGGAGCAAGCCGCCAAGCACGCTCGACTCGGCCTCGATCGAATGCGGCGGGATGCGCAGTTGTGCGACTTGGCGGTCGTCCGACGAGTCATTGTCGGCATAGGAGAAAACGGCGGACATGGAATTCCTTGCAACCGTGCATGCTACGGCGCACGGACGGTCGCGTCATTGGATAACGCTGTGGATAAACAGTGGGATTTCGGTGGAGCGCAAAGGACAACTTGCGCGTCCCAAAACAAAGGCCGCCCGAAGGCGGCCTTTGGTTCGAAGCCACCCGAAGGCAGCCCCCTTCTTGCAGCGTTCAGGCGGTTTCGCCGTACACGGTGACGGTGATGTCGACCACCACGTCGGTATGCAGCGCCACGCTCACCGTGCTGTCGCCAACGACCTTGATCGGGCCATTGGGCATGCGAACTTGCGACTTCACGACCTTGTAGCCTTGCTTGTTCAGCTCGTCGGCGATGTCGTGGTTGGTGACGGAGCCGAACAGGCGGCCATCGACGCCAGCCTTTTGCGTGAGCTTGACGGCAGTGCCGTTGAGCTTTTCGCCCTGGGCTTGCGATTCGGCCAGCTTGGCAGCGGCAGCCTTTTCGAGTTCGGCGCGCTTTGCGGCGAATTCGGCCTTGTTGGCTTCGGTCGCACGACGGGCGCGGCCCGACGGGATCAGGAAGTTGCGGGCGTAGCCGTCCTTGACCTTGACGATGTCGCCAAGGGCGCCGACGTTGACGACCTTGTCCAGAAGAATGATTTGCATGGTGTCTGGCTCCTTAGACGCGGTGCTGGTCGCTGTACGGCACCATCGCAAGGAAGCGTGCGCGCTTGATGGCGGTGTTGAGCTGGCGCTGGTAGATCGCGCGCGTGCCGGTCAGCCGCGCGGGGATGATCTTGCCGTTTTCACTGATGAAGTCGCGCAACGTGTCGATGTCCTTGTAGTCGATCTCTTCGACGCCGGCGACGGTGAAGCGGCAGAAGCGCTTGCGCTTGAACAGCAGCGACTGGGTGTTGCGCTTCGGGCGCTTGTCTTTGTTGAATTTCTTGAACGTGGCCATGGTTGGACCTCTGAAAAATTAATCTTGCTGAAAATCCTGGATGTGCAGAACTGGGTGCTTGCCGTTGCCCGGGGTGGCCAGGAATCCCTGGAACAACCAGAGACTTCCCATCGCCTGTCTTGCG
Organism: Variovorax humicola; assembly: GCF_037889915.1. Lineage (NCBI taxonomy): Bacteria > Pseudomonadati > Pseudomonadota > Betaproteobacteria > Burkholderiales > Comamonadaceae > Variovorax > Variovorax humicola. The sequence continues at coordinate 21,218 of NZ_JBBKZV010000020.1, forward strand.
AGCCGCTCGGCGATTGCGCCGAACGCCACGGCCTTGAGGGCCGCCTTGACCTGCCTTGGTTTGCCGGCCTCTTCGACAGTCGACTCGTGTTCGAGCTTCAGGTCGATGGCTGGCAATCCGGCAGGCGTGTATCGCAAGGTTCCGAGTTCGGCAACGCAGGCAGTCAGGAGGACCCGATTGGCTGCGGCAACCTTCACGCCATCAGTTGTTGTTGGCGGCAGCGTATTCGGCCTGTTGAGCCTTGCGGGCTTCTTCGCGCTCGACCGTCTTCATCATCGACGAAGGCGCGGTGTCGGCCTTCTTCTTCTGGACAGTGAGGTGGCGCAGCACGGCGTCGTTGAACTTGAACGCGTGTTCCAGTTCAGCCATCACAGCCTGTTCGGCTTCGATGTTCACGCACAGGTAGTGAGCCTTGTTGAGCTTGTTGATCTGATAGGCCAGCTGGCGACGGCCCCAGTCTTCAACGCGGTGGATCTTGCCGCCGCCGGCCGTGATCAGGCCCTTGTAACGCTCCAGCATGGCCGGAACTTGCTCGCTCTGATCCGGGTGGATCAGCAAAATGATTTCATAGTGACGCATGGCACTCCTTGTGGATCTTCCCGGGGGGAAGGAATTAAGCCACCCGCAGTGTGCGAAGCGGTGTGGCAAGGCAAAGCCGATCATTATAGCCCGGTTCCGGCGAACTTGGCTGGCCGCGTCAGCCGCTGAGCGCCCGGTCGAGTTCGGCCGCCTTCTCCGGACCGACGGCAGCGCGGATTTTGGGTGCCAGGGCCAGCAGTTCCTCGTAGCTGGTCGTGCCTTCGACCGCCAGGTTGAGCCTGAACCCGCGCAGCCCCAAGCTGCCAGAGAGGCGCGTCGCGATCGGATAGGCGTCCTTGTAGCGGTCCTGGGCGGAACGGGCCCCACTGCTCGCCTGGGTGGCGGCAACGATTGGCGCGGGAGCGCGGGTTGCCGCCGCTGCAGCCACAGATGGCAGTGCTGCCAGTGCGAGCAGTGCGGGCTCTTGCGAGAAGCCGTTCACCGCTTTCAACATGCCGAGCGAGACCATCTCTTCGAGGTCTTCGCGCGCAATGTTCATGCCGGCGGCCTGCACTTCTTCAATGGTGCGCTTGCCGTCACAGAGGAAGAATGCCGAGCGCTGGCGGGGCGCGAGCCGGATCGTCCGGTCCCTGAACGCCTGTTGCCCGGCTTCGGTCTTCACAAGAATCATGGCTGTCCCTCACACGAATTGCTCGCGGGAGCCGTTGCATGGGTCTTGCGCCCCTGGCAAATCGGCAGACTTCCACCCTGCTCGCATGGAAGTCTGACACCAAACTGGCAACAAGTTGCAAATAGACACAATCTGACGGGAAAATTACCGACGCGATGTGACCGATTGCGTAGCGCGGGCGACACGGCGGCCGCTCACGCAGCCCGGATTGCCCGGGCTGCTTCTTTTCACCTAGCGTCAGCGCGCAGCAAGCTGCTGCCAGGTCTCGATCACGCTGTCAGGGTTGAGCGAGATCGACTCGATGCCCTGCTCGGCCAGCCACAACGCGAAGTCGGGATGGTCGCTGGGGCCCTGGCCGCAGATGCCGACGTACTTGCCCTGCGTCTTGCAGGCCTTGATCACGCGGCTCAAGAGCGACTTGACGGCCGGGTCGCGCTCGTCAAAGTCGGCGGCGAGCAGTTCGAGGCCGGAGTCGCGGTCCAGGCCCAGCGTGAGCTGGGTCAGGTCGTTGGAACCGATCGAGAAGCCGTCGAAGAACTGCAGGAACTCGTCGGCCAGGATGGCGTTGCTGGGCACTTCGCACATCATGATGAGCTTGAGTTCGTTTTCGCCGCGCTTGAGGCCTTCGGCAGCAAGCAGCCCGGTAACGCGCTCAGCCTGGCCCAGCGTGCGCACGAACGGCACCATGATCTGCACGTTGGTCAGGCCCATTTCGTTGCGCACGCGGCGCAGCGCCTCGCATTCCATCAGGAAGGCATCGCGGAACTCTTCGCTGACGTAGCGCGCGGCGCCCCGGAAACCCAGCATCGGGTTTTCCTCTTCCGGCTCGTAGCGGGAGCCGCCGATCAGCTTGCGGTATTCGTTCGACTTGAAATCGGACAAGCGCACGATCACCGGCTTGGGCCAGAAGGCCGCGCCGATGGTCGCGATGCCCTCGGCCACCTTGTCGACGTAGAAAGCGCGCGGCGATGCGTGGCCGCGCGCCACCGATTCCACCGCCTTCTTCAGGTCCGCGTCGACATTCGGATAGTCGAGGATGGCCTTGGGGTGCACGCCGATGTTGTTGTTGATAATGAACTCCAGACGGGCCAGGCCCACGCCGTGGTTCGGCAACTGCGCGAAGTCGAATGCGAGTTGCGGGTTCCCGACGTTCATCATGACCTTGAGGTCGATCGACGGCATCTCGCCGCGGATGACCTCGGTCACTTCGGTCTCGAGCAGGCCGTCGTAGATGAAGCCGGTATCGCCCTCGGCGCAACTCACCGTGACCAGCGTGCCTTCCTTCAGCAGTTCGGTCGCGTCGCCGCAGCCGACCACGGCCGGAATGCCGAGTTCGCGCGCGATGATGGCTGCGTGGCAGGTGCGCCCGCCGCGGTTGGTGACGATGGCGGAAGCGCGCTTCATTACCGGCTCCCAGTTCGGGTCAGTCATGTCCGTGACCAGGATGTCGCCAGCCTGCACCTTGTCCATTTCGCTGATGTTGTGCACCAGTCGCACCGGACCTGTGCCGATCTTCTGGCCGATCGCGCGGCCTTCGGCCAGCACGGCCCCCTTGCCGAGCAACTTGTACCGCTGCTCGGCCTTGCCCTGCTGCTGGCTCTTCACCGTTTCAGGACGCGCCTGCAGGATGTAGAGTTGGCCGTCGGTGCCGTCCTTGCCCCATTCGATGTCCATCGGCCGGCCATAGTGTTCTTCGATCACCAGTGCGTACTTGCCCAACTGCTCGACATCGGCATCGGTCAGCGAATAGCGGTTGCGCTGTTCGGCCGGCACGTCGGTGGTCTTGACCAGCTTGCCCGTGGCCTTCTTCTCTTCGGGCGTTGCGAATTCCATCTGGATCAGCTTGGAGCCGAGGTTGCGGCGGATCACCGAGCGCTTGCCGGCCTTGAGCATCGGCTTGTGCACGTAGAACTCGTCGGGATTCACGGCGCCCTGCACCACCGTCTCGCCCAGGCCGTAGCTGGAGGTGATGAACACCACGTCTTCGAAACCAGATTCGGTGTCGATCGTGAACATCACGCCGGCGGCGCCGAGGTCGGAGCGCACCATGCGCTGCACGCCCGCCGACAGCGCGACCACGTCGTGCGCGAAGCCCTTGTGCACGCGGTAGCTGATCGCGCGGTCGTTGTAGAGGGAGGCGAACACCTCCTTCATCTTGTGCAGCACGTCGTCGATGCCGACCACGTTCAGGAAGGTCTCCTGCTGGCCGGCGAAGGATGCGTCGGGCAGGTCTTCGGCCGTGGCGGACGAGCGCACCGCGAAGCTGGCCTGCGGGTTGCCGGCGCTCAGCGTGGCGAAGGCATCGGCAATGGCTTTCTGCAGGTCGGCCGGAAATGGTTGGGCTTCGACCATCGCGCGGATCTCCGCACCGGCCGCGGCCAGGGCACGCACGTCTTCCGTGTCGAGTGCGGCGAGGCGCTTGCTGATCTTGTCGGCCAGGCCGTCATGTGCCAGGAACTGGCGGAACGCATGGGCCGTGGTCGCGAAGCCGGTGGGCACCCGCACGCCTTGCGGCAGTTGGGAAATCATCTCGCCGAGACTGGCGTTCTTGCCGCCGACCGACTCGACGTCGGTCATTCTCAGGTTCTCAAACGGAACGACCAGGGCGGTCGCTTCAAAGAGTGCAGACATGGGAAAGCTCCAGAAGTTAAAACCGTTGTGCCATGCATCCAGCGCCGCACGATCGTTGTCGTTGCTTGGGGTGTCGTAGCTGAAGGCATGGGGATGAAATCAGGCGCGGGGAAAGAGATTCCCCATAATTGGACTGAATTGTAGGCGCCGCCCCGTTTTTGCGCGCCGCAACACAAGGCGGCCCTTCATGCACACGCGCACAGTTTTCTTTGTTTCAGACGGCACAGGCATCACGGCCGAGACCTTCGGCAACGCGGTCCTGGCCCAGTTTGAAATAACGCCACGCCACGTCCGGCTCCCGTTTACCGACACAGTCGACAAGGCGCACCAGGCCGTCCGGCGCATCAATCACACGGCGGAAATCGAGGGGCAGCGGCCCATCGTCTTCACGACTTTGGCCAACATGGATGTGCTCGAAGTCATCGAGACCGGCTGCAAGGGCATGCTGCTCGACATGTTCGGCACCTTCGTGCGACCGCTGGAAATTGAACTGGCGATGAAGTCGAACCACCGCATCGGCCGCTTCAGCGACGTGAGCAAGAGCAAGGAATACGACGCCCGCATCGCGGCGATCGACTTCAGCCTGCAGCACGACGACGGGCAGAGCAATCGCGATCTCGATGGGGCGGACGTGATCCTGGTCGGCGTGAGCCGCAGTGGAAAGACGCCAACCTCGCTGTACCTGGCCATGCAGCATGGGCTGAAGGCGGCGAACTACCCGTTGATTCCGGAAGACTTCGACCGGCGTCAATTGCCTCCCGCCTTGTTGCCGCACAAGAAAAAAATCTTCGGACTCACGATCCAGCCCGAGCGGCTGGCGCAGATCCGGAACGAGCGGCGACCGAACTCGCGCTATGCAAGCATCGAGAACTGCCGCCACGAGATTTCCGAAGCCGAGGCGATGATGCGGCGCGCCGGCATCCGGTGGCTGTCGACGACGACCAAGTCGATCGAGGAGATCGCTACGACGATCCTTCAGGAACTGCGTCCGGAGCGGCTGACGTACTGATTGAAGCGCCCTCTCCGCTCAGCGCCCTCTGCGCTCAGCCGAACAGATATCTTGGCATCGAGGCCGATCACCGAGGTTGAAGCGAGCGGCGGCTTCGACAGGCCCGACAGCAGGTCGTACTTCGCCGTCTTGTCGACGTGCTCCAGCGTAAAGGCGTGACGCTGGTCGGCGTTGGGCGTGAGGATGACCTTGGCCAACAGGCCCTGGTTCTTGTCGCGCTCCGGATTGGGCGCAGTGCGGTCGGTGTTGCGCGAGTAGTTCTCGCCCATATTCTCGAGTTCGTGGGCACGGCTCGCCGTGGCCGACACGAGCCACTGCACGGTGTCGCTCGGCTTGCCCGCCAGCGTGAGCCCGGTGTTCCAGCCGTTGTCGTCGCCGCTGTATGCGATGCTGGCGCTGCCGCCGAAGGTCTTGCCGTCGCGAAGATACGAGGACGGGTCACGCGTGATGAAGTTGACCAGGCCCGCCAGGCCATCGGAGCCAGACAACACCGACACTGGACCCTTGATGATCTCGATGCGTTCGACCAGGTTGATGTCGAAGTAGTCGCGCCCGAATGCATTGGCGCTGAATGCGTAGCTGCGCGGCGTGCGGACGCCGTCGGTCAGCAGCAGCACGCGGTTGCCGTCGAGCCCCGGATGGTGAAGCCGGCGTTGCCGTCGCGCCCCGTATTTCCGAGGGCCAGCCCGAAGCGGGCGGGCGCGCGCTTGACCGACATATTGGGCTCATCACGCACGACGTCGCGGATATCGTTGATCTGCTCCGACTCGATCGTCTTTCGATCGATCACCTCAACGGTCGCGGCCAGGTCGTCCTTGTTCTGCTCCGAACGCGTGGCGCTGACCACCATTTCCTTCAGCACGGGAGGACGCGCGCTGTCCTGTGCCGAGGCGCCGGCAGCATAGCCGCACGCGATCAGCAAGGTCAGGGCGCGAAGACGGAATACGCGGGCGCAATGAGGAGGCACGTGAGATCCAGAGAACAGTTGTGTCGAGGACTGCTCGCTGGACCGCGCGCGGATGCGCGCCGTGGACTGGCTGGCGGTGAATCGGGCAAAAGTACCCGGGTCGCCAATTATATGATTCGCATTTAAGACGTCGTCTCGACTGCGATTTCCGGCACTGGCGCCGATTCTTCCGCCGGTGCCGACGTACGAATCAAGTAGTCGAACGCGCTCAGCGCCGCCTTCGCGCCCTCGCCCGCCGCGATGATGATCTGCTTGAACGGGACCGTCGTCACGTCGCCCGCTGCAAACACGCCAGGCACTGACGTCTGGCCCTTGGCGTCGACAACGATTTCGCCATGCTTCGACAACTCGACCGTGCCCTTCAACCAGTCGGTGTTGGGCACCAGGCCGATCTGGATGAACACGCCCTCGAGCGGCACCGTGCGCAGTTCGCCGCTCGCACGATCCTTGAAAACCAGGCCATTGACCTTCTGGTCCCCGGTAATCTCGGTGGTCTGCGCATTGGTGAACACCTCGACGTTCTTCAGGCTCTTGAGCTTGCGCTGCAGCACTGCATCGGCACGCAACTGCTTGTCGAATTCGACTAGCGTCACATGGCCCACGATTCCGGCCAGGTCGATCGCCGCTTCGACGCCCGAGTTGCCTCCGCCGATCACCGCGACGCGCTTGCCCTTGAACAGCGGGCCGTCGCAGTGCGGGCAATAGGCGACACCCTTGTTCTTGAACTCGTGCTCGCCCGGCACGTTGATGTTGCGCCAGCGAGCGCCGGTCGAGATGACGACCGAGCGACTTCTCAGCGACGCGCCGCTCTCGAGTTGAACTTCGATGAATTCCCTGCCCGGCACCAGCGCCTTGGCGCGCTGCAGGTTCATGATGTCGACGTCGTAGTCCCGCACGTGCTCTTCGAGCGCATGCGCGAACTTCGGTCCTTCGGTTTCCTTGATCGAAATGAAGTTTTCGATGCCCATGGTGTCCAGCACCTGGCCGCCAAAGCGCTCCGACGCGACGCCAGTGCGAATGCCCTTGCGCGCCGCGTACACGGCTGATGCCGCGCCCGCAGGCCCGCCGCCGACGATCAGCATGTCGAATGGCTCCTTGCCGGCAATCTTCTTCGCTTCGCGCTCGACGCCGCTGGTGTCGATCTTCGCCAGGATTTCTTCCAGACTCATGCGACCTTGGCCGAATTCGGTACCGTTCAGGAATACGGTCGGCACCGCCATCACCTGGCGTTCCTTCACCTCCTGCTGGAAGGTGCCGCCCTCGATCATCGTGGTGCGGATGCGCGGGTTCTGAACCGCCATCAGGTTCAGCGCCTGGACCACGTCCGGGCAGTTGTGGCAAGTGAGCGAAACGTAGATCTCGAATTCGAAATCGCCATCGAGCGCACGAATCTGGTCGAGCACAGCCTGCTCGACCTTGGGTGGGTAGCCGCCGACCTGCAGCAAGGCAAGGATCAGCGACGTGAATTCATGGCCCATCGGCAAGCCGGCAAAACGCGGTCCGTGGTTTTCGCTCGGGCGGTTGATCGAGAACGACGGCTTGCGATGGGTGTCGTCGCGGCTCTCGCTCAGCTTGACCAGCGCCGACGAATCAGCCACGTCCTTCAACAGCGAAAGCATGTCGCTCGACGCCTTGCTGTCGTCGAGCGAGGCGACGATCTCGATGGGCTGGGTAGCGCGGTCGAGATAGCTTTTGAGCTGGGCTTTGGTGGCGGCATCGAGCATGAAAATCTCACTTTCGGGAACGGGGAGGAGCAAAAAAGCCCGGGGCCAGGAGCGCACCCGGGCTTTGGCCAGCGGGGCTTTAGATCTTGCCGACCAGGTCGAACGACGGCTTGAGGGTTTCGGCGCCTTCCGTCCACTTGGCGGGGCAGACTTCGCCCGGGTGGGCGGCCACGTATTGCGCAGCCTTCACGCGGCGCAGCAGTTCGGCGGCGTCGCGGCCGATGCCGTTGTCATGCACTTCGATGGTCTTGATCTTGCCTTCGGGGTCGATCACGAAGGTGCCGCGGTATGCGAGGCCGGCGTCTTCGCCTTCTTCGATCATCACCTGGAAGGCGCGGGCCAATTGGCCGCTCGGGTCGCCGACGAGGGGGTACTGCACCTTGCGGATCGTGTCCGACGTGTCGTGCCAGGCCTTGTGCGTGAAGTGCGTATCGGTCGACACGCCGTAGATCTCGACGCCGAGCTTCTGGAATTCTGCGTAGTTGTCGGCCAGGTCACCCAGTTCGGTCGGGCAGACGAAAGTGAAGTCTGCCGGATAGAACACCACGACCGACCACTTGCCCTTGAAGTTCTCGTTGCTCACCGGCACGAACTTGCCGTTGTGGTACGCGGTGGCCTTGAAGGGAATGATTTCGGTGTTGATAAGAGACATGCCTGTTCCTTGCAATGGAGACGTGAATTGAAAAGGGTGAGCCATGAGTATACATATTGAAAATCACAATTTAATAGTACATAGCTATCAATCGAATCCGCCAAGGCTATGGCTACCGCCAATCAATGCGAACGCTTATCGCCATCAAACGCATGCAGACCGCAAAGACGGGGGCTTGCCTTGCACCACGGGTGAACCACCTTGCACAATTGCCTGTTCACAATAAGGAAAAAATCATGAAGGGCGACCCTCAAGTCATCGAACACCTGCAAGCGCAGCTCAAGAACGAGCTGACGGCCATCAACCAGTATTTCCTGCACTACCGCATGCTGAAGCACTGGGGCCTCGACAAGCTCGCCAAGAAGGAATACGAAGAATCCATCGGCGAAATGAAGCACGCCGACTGGCTCATGGACCGCATCTTCACGCTCGACGGCCTGCCCAACCTGCAGGACCTCGGCAAGCTGAACGTCGGCGAAGACGTGCCTGAAATCCTCGCGTGCGACCTGAAGAGCGAGACCAGCGCGCAAGCCACCATCAAGGCCGGCATCGCTCACAGTGAATCGGTGCGCGACTATGTCTCGCGCGACCTCCTGCAGAAGATCCTGGACGACACCGAAGAGCACATCGACTTCCTCGAAACCCAGATCGACCTGGTGGAAAAGGTCGGCCTGCAGAACTACCTGCAAAGCCAGATGGGCGAAGTCGGCTGAGTCCGAGGATCAACTGGCAATACGCTATGCGCCACAGGGGCTTCGGCCCCTTTTTTGCGCCTCGACTTTACATGTAAATAGCATTCATTCGCATTTGTGTCGCTAGAATCGAGGGCTCCTCCCTTCTCCGGACCCGATTTCAGCGTGATGAGTGGCCCCTCCGATAACCGCCGCCGAGCCTACTGGCTCAAGACCCTGCACGAGTGGCATTGGGTCAGTTCGGCGGTCTGCCTGATCGGGCTGCTGCTCTTTGGCATCACGGGGTTCACGTTGAATCACTCCGCGCAAATCGAGGCACGGCCGGTCGTGCAAGCGCGGCGCGGCACAGTAGAAGGGCCGCTGCTTGCCAAACTCGAAGCACAGGTTGCGCAAGTGAAGCAGCAAGCCAGAGGCAAGGCTGTGCTGCCACCCGATTTGCAAGACTGGGTGCGCGAGCGCTGGGCCATCGACACAGCAGGCAAGCAGGCCGAATGGTCGGATGACGAGATTTACCTCTCGCTTCCCCGCCCCGGCGGGGATGCCTGGCTGCGCCTGAACCTGGGTGACGGCGAGATCGAATACGAGCGCACCGACCGCGGCTGGCTCTCCTACTTCAACGACCTGCACAAGGGCCGCAATACCGGCGTCGCCTGGAGCTGGTTCATCGACATCTTTGCAGCGGCGACGCTGGTCTTCTCGATCACCGGATTGTTCATCCTGAAGATGCACGCGGGCAATCGCCCCTTCACCTGGCCGATCGTCGGAATGGGCCTGGTGATTCCGATGCTGCTCGCCCTGCTCCTGATCCATTGAAATCATCAAGAGAAACGAGGCTGCCTTGTGAACGTCCGTTATTCCCTCGCGCTCGGCGCACTGTTTGGCGCGCCAGCCTTTGCAGCCGGTCTTGGCGTGAGCATCGAAGTGCCGCGCCTGAATGTGGCCGAGTACCACCGGCCTTATGTGGCCGCCTGGATCGAGCGCGCCGACAACACGGTCGCGGCCACGCTCGGCGTCTGGTACGACATCCGTACCAAGACGAACAGTCCCGAGGGCGAAGGTACCAAGTGGCTGAAAGACCTGCGCCAATGGTGGCGCCGCGGGGGACGAGAACTGACGGTACCGGTGGATGGCATCACGGGAGCGACCAGGCCCGCCGGCACGCACCAGATCAACGCGAACGAAGGCTCGGCAGCCTTGCCCAAGCTGGCGCCGGGCGCCTACAAGTTCGTAGTCGAGGCTGCGCGCGAACAGGGTGGCCGCGAGGTCGTGAGCATTCCATTCCAGTGGCCACCGACCTCCGCCCAGCCCCTGGCCGCGGCAGGCAAGGACGAGCTCGGCGCCGTCAAGCTCGAACTCAAGCCGTGACGGGCGCTTTCGACCCACCACAGATCAACGGAGTCACTCATGAAGACATCCCTGCTTGCCATCGCCTTCACAGCGGCACTGGGCAGCGCCCAAGCGCACAACGCGTGGCTGTTGCCATCGACCACCGTGCTGTCGAAGGGCGATATTGTCACCGTGGATGCGGCCGTATCGAACGACTTGTTCGTGGCCAACCACAATGCATTGCGGCTCGAAGGACTGCAGATCACCGCCCCTGACGGCAGCAACATCAAGCCCGAGAGCGAAGCCAAGCTGAAGCAGCGCAACGTGTTCGACGTCAACGTCGTGCAGTCAGGCACTTACCGTATCGCAGTCCTCAACGCCGGCATCTTCGCGGCATGGAAAGACAAGGCCACGGGACAGCAGAAGCGTGCGCGCGGCACCGCAGAGACCATCGGCAAGGAAATCCCCGGGGATGCACAGGAAGTGAGCATCACGCAGTCGTTGGGCCGCATCGAGACTTTCGTGACGGTCGGCAAGCCTTCGCCGCTCAGGCCGATCGGACAGGGCCTGGAGCTGATCTCCACAGGCAGCCCGACCGACCTGGTCAAGGGCGAGAAGGCCACCTTCACGATCCACCTCGATGGCCAGCCCGCAAAAGACCTTGACGTCACCGTGACCGCGGGCAACACGCAGTACCGCGACAAGCTCGATGAATTAAAAGTCAAGACCGACGGCAAGGGCCAGTTCAGCGTGACCTGGCCGACCGCTGGCATGTACTGGCTCGACGTCAACACCCGGGACAACAAGACCTCCGTGCCGCAGGCGAAAGAGCGCCGCCTGAGCTATGCGGCAACCCTGGAAGTGATGCCCTGAATTCGCGGCCTTCATTTGCGACTTGGCGCGCGGGCGGCTATGCCAACGTCGCCGCGGCACGCCGGCCGGATCCAGCCGCGCTGCACCAGTTGGCAGGCCGCACCATGGGCACGACCTGGTCGGTGCGCTTCGACAACCCGCGCATGCTGGCACTCGCCTCGGTTCGCGTGGCGGTGGAAGCCGCTCTCGCACAGGTGACCGCGCAGATGAGCCATTGGCAAGAAGACTCGGACCTGAGCCTCTATGGTCGCGCACGTCCCGGCACCGTGCATACGCTGGCGCCCGAGTTCGCCGAAGTGTTGGCGTGCGCATTGCACTGGGCACGCGCCAGCGGAGGTGCACTGGACCCGACAATCGGGCCGTTGGTCGCACTGTGGGGCTTCGGACCCGATGCGATCGACGAAGTCCAGATGCCAACGCCCGCAGCCATTCGAGCAGTGCAGGCGCGCTGTGGCTGGGAGCGCCTTCGATTCAACCCGACCGCCCGGACGCTGTCGCAGCCCGGTGGCCTGACGCTGGACTTCTCCGGCATCGCCAAGGGCTTCGCGGTCGACCGCGTCCTCCATGGCTTGCGAGCGCTTGGCCTGGAAGACTTGCTGGTCGAGGTCGGCGGTGAACTGCGAGGCCTCGGGCGTCGCCCGGGCGGAACGCCCTGGACCGTGCAGATCGCCGCGCCCGACGACGCCAGCACGCCTTCGCGCACGATCGCGCTCACCGACATTGCCGTCGCCACTTCCGGCGACCGCTGGCACCAACGCGAACACAGCGGTCGCCGCTGGTCGCACACGATCGACCCGCGTACCGGCGAACCCGTCGGCAACGCACTGGCCTCAGTGACCGTGTTGCACGCCGAATGCATGCACGCCGATGCACTGGCCACCGTGCTCACGGTGCTAGGGCTGGCGGACGGCCTGGCGTTTGCCGACGCGCACGGCGTTGCGGCGCTGTTCTTCGAGCGCACGAACGACGGGTTGGCCTTGCACACCTCGCGCGCATGGCAATGAGCATCGATGCGATTCGCGGTGCCGCGGCGGCGGCCACGGTGCTCGGCTACGCAGCCTTGTGCGGCGCGATCTGGTGGCGCGAGCGACGCCGGCGTACCTCCATCCAGGCCGATGCCAACGCGCTGGCTGGCCATGGCACGTCGCCGGCGCTCGTGCTGTTCGGCACGCAGACCGGGCAATCCGAAGCGCTCGCGTGGCAAACCGCCAGAGCCTTGCATTCACGTGGCCTGCCGGTGCGTGTGCTGTCGCTCAATTCACTCGATGCCGACATGTTGCGCGCGACCCCACGCGCCCTGTTCGTCGCCAGCACCTACGGCGAAGGTGATGCACCCGATGGGGCAAGCCTGTTCGTCGAGAAGCTCATGGCAGGCATCAACGCCCTGCCCTCATTGCGCTATGCCGTGTTGGCACTCGGCGATCGGCAGTACCAGAACTTCTGCGGCTTCGGTCGACAACTCGACGAGTGGCTCCACTCGAACGGCGCGACGCGCGAGTTCCCGCGGATCGAAATGGACAATGCCGATCCCTCGGCGCTCGCGCAATGGAACAGCCGGTTGGGACTTGCCGGGAACGGCGAAGAAGAAGTCAAGCGTCCCTTCGCACACTGGCAGTTGTCGAAGCGCGAGTTGCTCAATCCGGGCAGCGTCGGCGGTGAAATCCACCGCCTTGTGCTGACGCCGCCATCCGGCAACCTGCCCGCCTGGCAATCCGGAGACCTGGTCCAGATCGAAGCACCAGACGACCCGACGCGCCCACGCGAATATTCAATTGCGTCGATTCCCACGGACGGCGGCATTGAACTGCTGATACGCCAGGAACGGCACGCAGACGGCGGGCTCGGCCTTGCCTCAGGCTGGCTCACCGTTGCCCTTTCACCGGGCGACCTCGTGCCCTTGCGCATCAAGCCCCACGCCAATTTCCGATTGGGCAGCAATGCGACGCGGCCTTTGCTGCTGGTCGGAAACGGCACGGGTCTCGCTGGCCTGCTCAGCCACTTGCGCGCCCGTGCCGCGACCGGCGAAGGCGACAACTGGCTGCTTTTCGGCGAGCGCAATGCGGCGCACGACTGGCTGGCTCGCGACGAGATGGAAGCCTGGCAGTCCTCCGGCCTGCTGCATCGGCTCGACATGGTGTTTTCGCGCGACCAGCCCGGGCAGTTCTACGTGCAACACCGCCTGCTTCAGGCCGCCGATGACGTCGTTGCATGGATCGATCGCGGTGCCGCCATCTACGTTTGCGGCAGCCTGGAAGGCATGGCCAGCGGCGTGGATGCGGCGTTGCGCCAAGTCACCGGCCCGGATCGGTTTGCCGCGCTCGTAGCGGCCGGGCGCTACCGGCGCGACGTGTATTAGGACTGCGCATGTAAACGCCATGGTGTCTGTATGGCAACGCCAGCACGCGAAATCGTAAGGAAATTGCTGCAACATGAACGAAATATGAATGCGATTGGTTATCATTTGAGCTGAAGCGCTTCCGCTTCCCCGCTCACCCAGCCAAATCTGCTTGCCGCCCCGTGGCCGCGCAATGCCAGACCCGCCAGTCGAGACGATTTCCCCTTCTGCATCGGAGTCCTTTCTCATGGCGTACATCAAGAGTCGCAAGCACGCGGTCGCGCGTTCCGTTCCCCCGTTGGGCAGCGTTGCCGCCGCCACCCTCGTCGCCTTTGCCCTGCCCGCCGGCGCCCAGACGCAGCCCAGCACACTGAAAGAAATTCAGGTCCAGGGTGTCGCCGCCGCGGACTACAAGGCCGACACGTCGGCGAACCCCAAGTTCACCGCCCCGTTACTCGAAACACCGCAAACCGTGCAGGTGATCAAGGAACAGATCCTGCGCGAGCAAGGCGCCACCACGCTGACCGAAGCCCTGCGCAACACACCCGGCGCGGGTGCCTTCTACCTTGGCGAAAACGGCAACACCAGCACCGGCGACTCGATCTACCTGCGCGGCTTCGACACCTCCAGCAGCATCTTCGTCGACGGCATTCGCGACCTTGGCACCGTGTCGCGCGACCTCTTCAACATCGAGCAAGTCGAAGTGGTCAAGGGCGCAGCCGGCGTCGACATCGGCCGTACAGCGCCGACCGGCTACATCAACATGATCGCGAAGAAGCCGCAGACGCAAGACAGCTTCTACGGCTCGCTCGGCTACGGCAGCGGCGACTACAAGCGCGGCAGCATCGATTGGAACAAGTCGCTGACCGGAGAAAACGGCATTGGCGCCGCCTTCCGCCTGAATGCACTGGCCGAAGACACCGGCGTGGCCGGGCGCGACTTCGTGAGGAACAAGCGTTGGGGCATTGCGCCTTCGCTGGCATTCGGCCTGAATTCGCCAACGCGCGTGTACCTCGACTACGTGCATATCGACCAGAACAACATTCCGGACGGCGGCGTATCCACCGTCGGTCTGCCTGGCTACACCAACCCTGATCCAATCGCGCTCGGCGCGCGCCGCCGCACCTTCCTGAACTTTGCACAGCCGGTCGACTCAAGCAACTTCTACGGCACCAGCTCCGACTTCGACAAAGTGCAGTCGGACATGTTCACTGCGCGTATCGAACACGACTTCACATCCGACCTGAAGCTGCGCAACACCACGCGCTACGGCAAGACGACACAGGACTACATGCTGACGTCGTTCCAGGCTGGCGGCCTGACGGCGACGGGTACGGTGCCTGCTGTGACCGCTGGCTTCCTGGCCACGCCGAACCCGGCCAATCCGCTGACCTGGACGGTGAGTCGAAATATTCCGACCAACAAGAACCAGGAGAACACGATCCTGGTGAACCAAACCAACCTCAGCGCGAAGTTCAACACAGGTTCGTTCAGTCACTCGCTGAACGCAGGCCTCGAGCTGACGCGCGAAGAGCAACAGGCGCTCGGCTATTTCGGCCCTGCGGCAACGTTCAACGGCCGCCCGGTCAACAACGGCTTCTGGCCCGCCGCCAACCTCTACGCGCCCCAGCCGTACGTGACGGGCTACACCCGCCTGCGCAGTGGCGCCGACAGCGACGGCACGACCTCCACCGTCGCTGGATATGTGTTCGACACCATGAAGTTCAACGAGCAATGGTCGCTCACCGGCGGGCTGCGCTACGAACACTACAACACGGACTACAGCGCGGCGACGCTCTCGACCGCGACCACCTTCCCGTCGCTGCCCGTGGGTACGCTGGTCCCCACCAACCTGGGCGTGTCGGACAACCTGCTCACCGGCAAGATCGGGCTGGTCTACAAGCCGGCCAGCAACGGCAGCATCTACGCCGGCTACAGCAACGGCGCCCAGCCTCCTGGCGGCTCCAACTTCGCGCTGGCTGCGGCTGGCGCCGGCAACAGCACAGGGCGCACCGACTTCCTGCCCCAAAAGGCGGAGACCTATGAAGCGGGCACCAAGTGGGATCTGCTGAACAACAAGCTCTCATTGACCGCCGCGCTGTACCGCACCAACGTGAAGAACGAAGTGGTGCAAGACGGAACCAATCCGAATTTGTATTACCAGATCGGCAAGAAGCGCGTTCAGGGCATCGAGTTGGGCCTGGCCGGCGCAATCACCAACGCGTGGGGCGTGAGCGCCGGCTTCACGACGCAGGACACCAGCGTCGACGGCTCCAACAACACACTGGACAGGATCACCGTGGTCGCCTACACGCCGAAGAACGCCTTCAGCGCCTGGACCACCTACGTGTTCCCATTCGGCCTGACGATCGGGGGCGGCGCGCGCTACAACGGCAAGCTCACCCGGGGATACGACGCTGCGGTCGGCACGCCGGCCTACGTGGACGCCTACTGGGTGTTCGATGCGATGGCCTCGTACCGCATCAGCAAGAACCTTGACATCCAACTCAACATCTACAACCTGACCGACAAGCAGTACGTCGCGTCCATCAACAAGAGCGGCTACCGCTACTTGCCGGGTGCGCCGCGTTCTGCGCGCATCACGGCCAACGTCGCGTTCTGACGTGGCGCAACTTGTCGCGCCGATGCGGTGCGACACTCTGGCCCCGGCTTCACCACCGGGGCCTTTTCCTTGCGAGGTATCTCCCGAATGATGCTGCACGTACCCGATGTGTTGACCCAGGACCAGGTGCGCGGCCTGCGCGCGGCGCTCCAAGCGACCGATTGGGTCGACGGTCGGCAAACGGTCGGCGAGCAAGGCGCCCGGGTCAAGCGCAACCGCCAACTGCCTGAGCACGCGCCCGTGAGCCACGAACTCGGCAAGAGCGTGCTGGCGGCCCTGGCGCGCAGCCACCTGTTTTTTTCTGCGGCGCTGCCGCTGCGCTTTGTTCCGCCGCTGTTCAACCGCTACGAAGGCGGCGAACACTACGGCCTGCATGTAGACGGCGCGGTGCGCTCCGTGCCCGGGACGGGCGAGCAGTTGCGCACCGATCTGTCCTGTACGCTCTTTCTCAGCGAACCCGAGGAATACGACGGCGGAGAACTCGAGGTGGTCGACACCTACGGCACGCACGAGGTCAAACTGCCGGCCGGCGACCTCATCCTCTACCCATCCACCAGCCTGCACCGGGTGCATCCGGTCACGGAAGGTGCGCGGATCTGCTCTTTTTTCTGGGTGCAGAGCATGGTGCGCGACAACCACCAGCGCGCGATGCTGTTCGAACTCGACCAGCAGATTCAAAAGCTGCGTGCGCGCATTGGCGAATGCGAGGAGACGGTCGCGCTCACGGGGCACTATCACAACCTGCTGAGGCTCTGGTCCGAGGTCTGAATCGGTCGGATGTCGCCCGGTCGCGGGCCTGCCCGGCATCCGGCAAAAACCTCGGGGCCCAACCCCGCCGCCTATATTGTTATTGCAAATGCGAGAGATTCGTATTTATAATCGAGTCTCCACCAACAGCCAGCCAATAGTTGCCTTCTTCGCCATGATCGTCTGCGTCTGCCGCCGAGTGTCCGACCGAGAAATCGCGCGTCATGCGCGCGCGGGCATGTCATTCGACGAAGTGCAATTCGAACTCGGCGTGGCCACCCAGTGTGGCCAGTGTGAAGGCTGCGCACGCGACCTCGTCGCGCAGTGCAGCATTTCGCATCCGGTTGCCGCCATTCATCGCGGTGACGAGGCACAGGTGATCCAGCTTGCCAACTCCATCAAGGACAGCAGGGCATGGGACTCCTCACAACTCTCGGCGGCAGCCTGATTTTCGTGGCCGGCTCGGCTTGGTGGATATTTCGCAAATAGCGGTTTCTTGCTGCATCCGGGCACAAGGTCGTGCCCAATCTCGTAAAAAGATCGATCGTGTCTGACCGCTTCTCCGCTCCCAGCGGGTTCTCCCGCAATACTGTCATTGCCGGCGGCGTGGTGCTGTTCCACGTCGCCGCGCTTTGGGCCCTCCAGACCGGGCTGATCCGCAGGGCAGCCGAGGCGGTTATCCCGGTTGAGATCCTGAGCGAGATGATTGCGCCGCCCAAGCCTGTGGAACCGCCGCCACCGCCGCCACCGCCCGTAAGGCGCGAAATCACGAAGACGCCTCCGCCGCCGCGCCCACAAGCCATCCGCACGCCAGCGCCGCCGACGCCCAACGCACCGACCGGCACCGTGGAGCCGCCACCGCCGGTCGCCGCCCCTGTCGAGGCACCGCCGGCCCCACCCGCGCCCCCGCCCGCGCCGCCCGCACCTCCGCGCGTGATTGAACTCACCGAAGGACAGGTCCAGTACATCCGCGAGCCGAAGCCCATCCTTCCGCGCACCAGCGAACGCATGGGCGAATTCGGGCGGGTCGTCATCGCCGTGTATTTCGACAATGCCGGCTTTCCGAAGCGCGCCGAAATCCGAACGTCCAGCGGCTACGACCGGTTGGACCATGCGGCCCGCGATGCCGTCCTGAAATCGCAAATCACACCGCTGAATCGCCCTGGCGCCAGTGAAGAAACACTGCGCTATTTCCTGGCGCCCATCAATTTCACGAAACCCGAGTAGATCTGGAGCAACGCATGGATAACCAATTTGGCCTGATGAACCTGTGGGCGCAGGGCGACATCGTCACCCGTGGCGTCGCGGTAATGCTGGTCGGCATGTCGCTCGCCTCATGGATCGTCATTCTCATCAAGGCACTGGACGTGATCCGCTACAAGCGCCTGGCGCGCGGGTCGTCCGACTTCTGGCACAGCGAAGATTTCGCCACCGCGCTGAACAAGCTCGGCAGGGACGACACGAACCCCTTCCGCGCGCTTGCGCTCGAAGGCCGCGAGGCCACCGCACACCATCGCAACACCAAGGCGCATCTGCACGATACGCTGGACGTGAGCGACTGGGTCACGCGCTGCCTGCGCAATGGCATCGATGAATTCACGGCGCGCCTGCAAACCGGGCTTGCCGTCCTTGCATCGGTTGGCTCTACTGCGCCGTTCATCGGCTTGTTCGGCACGGTCTGGGGCATCTACCACGCGCTGATGAGCATCAGCACGGCCGGGCAGGCGACCATCGACAAAGTTGCCGGCCCGATCGGCGAGGCGCTGATCATGACGGCCCTGGGCCTCGCCGTGGCGATTCCCGCCGTGCTCGGATACAACGCGCTGGTGCGCGGCAACAAGTTCGTGCTGACCAAGCTCAACAGCTTTGCGCATGACCTGCACGCCTATTTCGTGACCGGCGCCCGCGTCCAGAGCAGCGAGCCGGCCACCGTCCTGCCGCTCAAGAAAGGCTGAACGCAATGGCCTTCGGAACGCAAGACGAACCCGATGAGGTCATGAACGAGATCAACATGACGCCGCTGGTCGATGTCATGCTCGTGCTGTTGATCATCTTCATCATCACGGTGCCGGTGATGAAGCACGCCGTCGCCATCGACCTGCCGCGAGCCAGCAGCGAGCGCGAGTTGACCAAGCCTGAGAACATCCTTTTCAGCATCAAGGCCGACGGCAGCTACTACTGGAACGATCAGCAGATCGGCGATGCCGACCTCGAGCCGCGCCTGGCCGCCGAAGCCGCGAAGGAGCCGCAGCCCGAACTGCACATCCGCGGCGACAAGGAAGTGCGCTACGAGCGCGTGGCCAAGGCCATGTCGGCGGCACGCGAAGCCGGCGTGCGCAAGATCGGGTTCATCACCGAACCTGACGTGAAGTAGTCAAGGCCCTTTCTTCAGCATCTTTCAATCATTGCGATTGACAGCCGTATTGCGAATCATTATCATTACTAAATTGATTCAGCGAGGACCTACGCAATGCAAACGACCCTGACCTCCTTTTCCGTCTTGAGCCATCCATCGCTCGACCAATCGGGTGGTCGCGGCGCGGCGCCAATCGATAGCCGACCGGCGCCGCTTGTTGAAAGCGCAACGCTGCTGCAAGGCAACAAGACAGTCGGCATCCTCCACAACGGGTCTCTCTACCGCCTTCAGGCCACCAAACTCGGCAAGCTGATCCTGACCAAATAGCTGCTGCCCCGGCAAGTTTCATCGTGGGGCGACTGGAGGAGAGCAATTCTCCGAAGGTCGTTTTTTGCTAGCCAACGGTCCGCCGACCAGCCATGCTTTTTTTCACGATCGAAGCGCCAAATGAAAACGCCGACCATGGGTCGGCGTTTTGCTTTATCGGCAATCGAAGAATCAGAGGCCGATCGCCGCGATGCCGGCCTTGGCAACCTGTGCGTCTTCATTCGACTTGACGCCGCTCACACCCACCGCACCGATCACCTGCCCGTCCTTGACGATGGCCACGCCGCCTTCGAGCATGGCGTGCAGGGCTGGCACTGTCAGGAACGCCGTGCGTCCGCCATTGATGATGTCTTCGTAATTCTTGCTGTCGCGACGACCCAAGGCCGCCGTGTGCGCCTTGGCGGGTGCAATGTGCGCCGACAGTGCGTTGGCGCCGTCAAGTCGTTGCAGCCACAGCAGGTGGCCGCCGTCATCGGTGATGGCGATGGTGACCGCCCAATTGTTCTTGAGGGCTTCCGCTTCGGCGGCGGCGGCAATGGCCTTGACGTCGGCAAGTTCGAGATAGGACTTGGTATTCATGATCGATGCTGGTTGCGAAGTGAGCCTTGGAGCATAACGGCGACAGGCCGGCGCGGTTTTTGCGGTACCCCCTTGCAGCCCTCTAAAATGTGCCCAACTGCAGTCTGCAGATCCACCAGGAGTATTCAAGATGAACGACCGCGTCACATCCATCGACGTCGCTGCCGGCTACAGCCAGACGCTACCGCAGGCCGAGCGCCAGCGCGTCCTGCGCAACACCTACTGGCTGCTGGCCTTGAGCCTTGTCCCAACCGTGCTCGGCGCCTGGATTGGCGTGCAGACCGGCATCACGCTGCGTCTTGGCGGCGGCCTCGGCTTGGTCGTTTTCCTTGCTGGCGCGTTCGGCTTCTTGTTCGCGATCGAGAAGACCAAGAACTCGGCCGCTGGCGTACCGGTGCTGCTCGGTTTCACCTTCTTCATGGGCCTGATGCTCTCGCGCATGATCGCGCAGGTGCTGGGTTTCAAGAACGGCGCGGAACTCGTCATGACCGCATTTGGTGGCACGGCTGGTGTCTTCTTCGTGATGGCTTCGCTGGCGACCGTGATCAAGCGCGACCTGTCGGGCATGGGCAAGTTCCTGTTCGTCGGGGTGATGGTGCTGTTCATTGGTTCGATCATCAACGTGTTCGTTGGCTCCACAGCCGGCATGCTGGCAGTCTCGGTCGCTGCGATCGGCATCTTCTCGGCCTACATGCTGTATGACCTGAAGCAGATCATCGATGGCGGCGAGACCAATTACATCCGCGCGACATTGGCGCTCTACCTCGACCTGTTCAACGTGTTCCAGAGCCTGCTGGCGCTCCTGGGCATCTTTGGCGGCGAGCGCGACTGAAGGCAACCCTTCGGGTAGCAGAGCAAAGGGGCCATTTGGCCCCTTTTTCATTTGCGGGCTATGCGAGATCGAACACGGCCATCGACTCGACGTGTGCAGTGTGCGGGAACATGTTGATCACCCCGGCGCTGCTGCAACGGTAGCCGCCCTGGTGCACCAGCAGACCCGCGTCGCGCGCCAGCGTGGCGGGGTTGCAACTCACGTAGACGATGCGCTTCGGTGGCATCCAGTCGCCTCGGAGTTCGGGTTGCTGATGCAGGTCTGCCACTGCCTTGGCCAGCGCAAAGGCGCCTTCACGGGGCGGATCGACCAGCCAACGATCTGCCCGGCCATCGGCTACCAGCATTTCCGGAGTCATGTCGAACAGGTTGCGGGAGACGAATCGGGTGGGACTGAGCGGACGGCTGGCGGGCGCCGCCGCCTGGTTTCGGTCGAAGTTCTCATTGGCACGCGCCACCAGCGTGTCGCTACCCTCGATTCCCAACACTTCGCGAGCGTGCGTGGCCAGCGGCAGCGTGAAGTTGCCGAGTCCGCAGAACCAGTCGATCACGCGTTCGTCGCGCCTCACGTCGAGCATGCGCAACGCGCGTGTGACAAGCACGCGGTTGATGTGCGGATTGACCTGGGTGAAATCGGTGGGCTTGAACGGCATGCTGATCCCGAAATCGGGCAACTCGTATGACAGCGGCGTACCGCCTTCGTCGAGCAGCTTGACCGTTTCCGGACCCTTGGATTGCAGCCACCATTGAACGCCGGGATGCTCGAGTGCAAAGGCCCTGAGTCGTGCGACGTCGGCGGCGGACAGTGGCTCGAGATGCCGCAGCACCAGCGCGATCACGCCGAGCATCGTGCCGCCGGGTGCATCCCCGCAGGCCAACTCGATCTGCGGACAGGTCTGCCGCGCCTCCATCGACTCGATCAGGCCGCGCAGCGGCACCAGCAGGTCGCTGACCTGCACCGGAAGCACCGGGCACTCCGTCATGTCGGCCACATAGCTGCTCTTGCGCTCGTGGAAGCCGATCAGCACCGCGCCCTTCTTGATCACATGCCGCACAGACAGCCGCGCGCGATAGCGGTAGTGCCAGGCGGGGCCTTCCAACGGGCGCAATACGTTGTCGGGCTTGACCTTTCCAAGGTGCCAGAGTGCGTCCTCCAGCGCGCGCTGCTTGACGGCCACCTGAGCGGCAATGTCGAGATGCTGCATCTTGCAGCCGCCGCATGCGCCAGCGTGCAGGCCGAAATGCTGGCAGCCAGGCCGCACTCGCTGCGAAGACTCGCGCCGCAGCGCGGTGAGCACGCCCTGCTCCCAGTTGTTCTTCTTGCGCAAGACCTTGATCTGGACCTCCTCGAAAGGCAAGGCGCCTTCGATGAAAACCACCTTGCCATCGGACTTGTGCGCCACACCTTGGGCGTCAAGGTCGAGCGATTCGACCTGCAGCCATTCATCGGAAAGCGGCAGCGCTTTCTTCTCTGCTGTTTCTGTTGTCATGCGCCGATTGTCTCAGCGCCGCACGCGACGTCCGATCGCACAGGGACAACGGCGGACGAGGACCTCGCGAGTCCTCAGAAAATTGCGTCGCGCCCGATCCCCGCGCGTGTCATGTGGCGCCGCATCTTGGCCAGCGCCTCGTTCTGGATCTGGCGCACGCGCTCGCGCGTGAGGCCCAGGCGAACGCTCAGTATCTCCAGCGTTTCGGGCTCGCGGTCGTGCAGACCGTAGCGGCCTTCAAGCACCTCGCGCTCGCGGCCGCCGAGTGTCTCGATCCAGTTGTCAAGTAGGCGTTCGACTTCATGGGACTGCGTCACGCCGGTCGGATCGGTTGCGTCGTCGTCGGATGCCACCGTGTCGGCCAGGCTGAAACTGTCTTCGCCGCCGTGATCGCCACCCGCATCGAGCGATCGCGGCGTCTCGGCCAGCACCAGCAGATCGCTCACCTCCTGCACGTCGCGCCCCAGCAAGGCGGCAATGTCCTCGACACGAACCCCGTCGGGTCGACTCGCCAGGAAATCGGAATCGCCTTCGAGCGTTCGCTTCGCGCGCAACACCTGTTGCAACTCGCGCACCACGTGCACCGGCAAACGAATGGCACGGCCCTGGTTCATGACAGCCCGCTCTGTCGACTGGCGAATCCACCATGTCGCATAGGTCGAGAAGCGAAACCCGCGCTCGGGTTCGAACTTGCTGATTGCATGCATCAGCCCGAGGTTGCCCTCTTCGATAAGGTCGGCAAGCGGCACCCCGCGGCCAAGGTAACCCTTGGCAATATTGACCACCAACCGCAGGTTGTGCTCGATCATCGACTGTCGCGCCGCGAAGTCGCCAGCGCGGGCCGCGCTCGCGGTCCGGAACTCCTCGGCGGAGGTGAAGAGTTCCGTACGCCGGACATCGCGCAAGTAGCGCGTCAGCGAGTCGCCGCCCTCAAGCCCCAGCAATGGTTCTTCACCTGCGAGGCGATGTGGATCTTCGTCGCTCCGGGACTCCATCTGTTCCCTCCAGGCTTGCGGAAGTGGCAAGCGTTGTGCGAGATCGGCGCTCTGGCAATCCGTCGCCTCGCGCCCCGGGAGCTTTCCGGCGGCGAAGGTTCGCACGACGCTATCGCGGCGGCAAGTAACGTGCCGGATCAACCGGCTTGCCCTGGCGACGAATCTCGAAATGCAACTTGATTCGGTCCGTCCCGCTGTTCCCCATCTCGGCAATCTTCTGGCCCTTTTGCACCGTCTGGTCTTCCTTGACCAGCAGCGTCTGGTTGTGGGCGTAGGCCGTGAGGTAGGTACCGTTGTGCTTCAGAATGATCAGGTTGCCATAGGCGCGCAGATTGGCACCTGCATACACCACCTGACCGTCAGCAGCCGCAAGCACCGGTTCGCCAGCCTTGCCGGCAATGTCGAGGCCCTTGTTCTTGACCTCATCGAATCCTGCGATCAAGCTGCCTTGGGCCGGCCAGATCCAGCCCACGTCTTCGTCGCCAGAGGCCGCTGCAGCGGGGGCAACGGATGAGGTCGTGACAGGCGGCTTGAACGGCGCGCTCGCGGCAGGAGCAGTTGCAGTTGCAGTTGCAGGAGCAGGAGCAGTTGCAGTTGCGGCAGCTGCAGTTGCGGCAGTTACAGCAGCGGCGCTGGCAGCGGTTGTCGATGAGGCGGCTGCGCCAGCCGTCGGGGTCGCAGCGCGCGCAGCGGCGCCGGAATCAGTCGACGTTGCCGCCGTTGCCCCGCTGCCAAGCGGCGGGATGACGCGCAGCACCTGGCCCACTTCGATCTGGTCGGGATTCTCGAGGTTGTTCCAGCGCGCAATGTCTTGCCAGCGCTGCGCAGTGTCGAGACCGATGCGGCGAATGGTGTCGCCTGGACGCACTGCGTAGTAGCCCGGCTTGCCATAGTTTTCGATGCCCGCCAAAGGTCGGCCTTGCTGATCCACCGTCAACGGCGAGCCGCCGGGGTTGGCGACGACGACCGCGGGGGCCGACGGCGCCTTCGTCATCGTGCCGCGGTCCTCGACGGGTGCGGGACTGCGTGGCGTGGCACAACCCGCAATCACGAGCGTCAACACCAGCGAAATGCCGGCGACCCAGCTCCGATTGCCAAAACCCTGCATTTGTTCTTCCTTCAAGCAATTCCCGATTTTAGAGGGACAAAGTGAACCGCCTCAAGGACGCGGCGCTGCACGCCAGCGGCGGTTTTGTCAATAACAACCAGCGCCTGACCGCCCGCATCGGAGTGTGTCGGCGCCACGATACGCCCGCCCACGGCAAGCTGCGAAATCCAAGCCTCAGGCACCGATTCGCCGCCCGCCGCCGCGATGATGCCCGCGTACGGCGCACCCTTGGCATACCCGATCATGCCGTCGCCCAACAGCAGGTGCACCGTGGCGAGGCGAAACGGCCGCAAGTTGGTGCGCGCCTTTTCGTGCAGTCCGCGCAGGCGCTCGATGCTGTAGACCTCACTTGCCACATGGCTCAGCACGGCAGCCTGGTAGCCGCAACCGGTGCCAATCTCCATCACGCGGCCGAGCCGATCGTTCGGTCTGCCGCTCAAGGCAGGTGCCCCCAACAGCAGTTCGATCATGCGGGCGACGACGTTCGGCTTGGAAATGGTTTGGCCGAGTCCTATGGGCAAGCTCGTATCCTCATAGGCTTGATTGACCAGCGCGCTGTCGACGAAACGATGGCGCTCCACCGTGTCCATGGCGCGCAGCACGCGCGTATCGGAAATGCCTTGCCCCGCAAGTTTTTGCACCATGCGGGCGCGCACCGCGTCCGACGCCATGGACGGTGTGCTGCTGATCACAACAGGCCGCACCGGAACAGCCGACGTGCGACCTTGCGCGGCGGCGGAGGCGGTCGGCTTGAGCCGGACCGGGAAACTCGGACGCTGCGTGGCCATCAGGTGGCGAGACGGGTTACGGCGTCGCGCCAAGCGTCGAGGTTCGCGTGATCGGTCAGGTCGATTTGCAGCGGCGTCAGCGCGACGTGGCCCAGCGAAGTGGCGTGGAAGTCCGTGCCTTCCCCGCTGTCCTTGGCCCCGCCGGCCCCGGCGATCCAATACATGGTTTCGCCACGCGGACTATCTTGCGTGATGACCTTCTCTGCGACATGGCGACGTCCGAGGCGGCAGACCCTGGTGGACTGCAATTCTCCGAACGGCCGGTTCGGCACGTTCACATTGAGCAGGAATGAAGGCCCTTCGAGCATGCGCTCGCGCTCGATCTGCAGCACGAGCCGCCGTGCAACTTCCGCCGCCGCGTCGATGTGTGCCCAGCCTTTTTCCGTTTGCGAGAACGCGATGGCCGGGATGCCAAAAAGATACGCCTCCATCGCCGCGCCGACCGTGCCCGAGTAGATCGTGTCGTCGCCCATGTTGGCACCGTTGTTGATGCCCGACACCACCAGGTCGGGCCGGTAGTCGAGCAGGCCCTTCAGCGCAATGTGGACGCAATCCGCAGGGGTGCCGGTCACATAGCGAAACCCGTTCTGCGCAGCATGCACATAAAGCGGCGCGGCCAGTGTCAGCGCATTCGACTTGGCGCTGTTGTTGTGCTCCGGTGCGACGACTTCGACGTCCGCGATGTCTTTCAGTGCGGCGTGCAGCGCGACGATGCCGGGTGCCTGGTAGCCGTCGTCGTTGGAAATGAGAATTTTCATGGCGTTGATGCAGGCATTCTAGGGTTGCACCCGGTCACGCCAGAGACATTGAGGGCGCGTCGACCGACCGTATCATGGCCGCCCTCAAGGAGACATAGATGCCCTCACGTACCTCACTTCGTGTATCGGAGACCTGACATGCACGCATGGCTTTGCGAAAACCCGGTTGGCGTCGATGCCCTGACCTGGAAAGAACTGCCGACACCTCAACCCGGCCCCGGCCAGGTGCTGATCGAGATCAAGGCTGCCAGCCTCAACTTTCCGGACCTGCTGATCGTCCAGAACAAATACCAGATGAAGCCGCCTCTGCCCTTCGTGCCGGGCTCGGAATATGCCGGCGTCGTGCAGGCGG
Source organism: Variovorax humicola (assembly GCF_037889915.1). Lineage (NCBI taxonomy): Bacteria > Pseudomonadati > Pseudomonadota > Betaproteobacteria > Burkholderiales > Comamonadaceae > Variovorax > Variovorax humicola. Next base: position 47,591 of record NZ_JBBKZV010000020.1, read on the forward strand.
TGGGTGAAGGCGTGAGCCACCTGAAGGTCGGCCAGAACGTGGCCTGCCTGTCCGGCACCGGCGGTTTCGGCACGCATACGCTGGCGCCGGCAGCGCTCTGCATGCCGTTGCCCGACGGCTTCGGCCATGTCGATGCCGCCGCTTTCATCATGATCTACGCCACTTCTTGGCATGCACTGATGGACCGGGCCCAGCTCAAGGCTGGCGAGACCGTGCTGGTACTCGGCGCAGCCGGCGGCGTAGGCACTGCTGCGATCCAGATTGCCAAGGCAGCAGGCGCCCGGGTGATTGCGGCAGCATCGACGGACGAGAAATGCGAGTTGTGCCGGTCGATCGGCGCCGACATCACCATCAATTACACGACCCACGCGTTGCCAAACGGTTTCCGCGACGCGATCAAGGCGGCGACCGACGGTAAAGGACCTGACGTTATTTACGACCCGGTGGGCGGTGACTTTGCCGAGCCAGCTTTCCGCTCGATCGGCTGGCGCGGCCGCTATTTGGTGGTTGGATTTGCATCGGGACCCATTCCAGCACTTCCCTTCAATTTGATGCTGCTCAAGGGCGCATCTCTGGTGGGCGTGTTCTGGGGCGACTTTGCCAAAAGAGAACCGAAGGCGAATGCGGCAATGATGGCCGAATTGGCTCAATGGTACGGCCAGGGCAAGGTCAAGCCGGTGATCGACAGGACGATGCCCATGGCGGACTTGAAGGCAGCCTACGCGCACATGGGTTCGCGCGGCGTCAAAGGCAAGCTCGTCATGGTCAACTGAGGAACGCCTCCTGCCAGTCGCCATCCGACGGCGGCGACAGCACCATTGAATAAGCCCGCGCGAAGCGGGCTTTTCCATCGACGTCAGTCGTCCTCAGATTTCAAAGTCGGACAGCGACTTGCCGCTTGCCAGTGCTTCGGTCACCCAGCGCGGTTTGCGGCCACGACCGCCAGACCAACCCTCGCCATTCGGCCCCCGGTATTTGACTGCGGCCTTTGCAGTTCCTGCGCCGGCACGCTTGCCAGCAGCGCCGCGGCCCACGAGTTTCAGGTCGGCAGCGCTCAGTCCGTATTCCGCAATCTTCTGGCGCACTTCTTCGATGACGGCGCCACGCTCCTGGTTGCGCAGCTCCTCCGCCTGCTTGCGCAATTGCGCGATCTGTTCGTCGTGCTTCTTGATCTGGGAATTGATATCTGCAAGAGAGGACATTGGGCTTGCTTTCTCTAATCTGAAAAGAAAAAATTCTAATTCAAAAAAATAATGCTTCCAATGGGTAGGCGCAAAAAAACGCGCCGGTCACGTGGACCGGCGCGTTTCAGGATGTTTTGGGGTGGCTGATGGGACTCGAACCCACGACGACCAGAATCACAATCTGGGACTCTACCAGCTGAGCTACAGCCACCAAAGAGCCTTCAAGTATAACGTCAAATTTTACGGGTTCGGCGACGCAGGCTTCGGCACGACGATTTCTGCCTTGTAGCGTTGCTTCAACAACTCGAAGTAGGCATTGTTCTCCGCGCCGGCAACGACTTGCGCAAACTGCCCGGACTCTTGCTGTGCCTGTTCGGGCTTGGGCGGCTCGCGCGGCACCACCTTGTTCACGCGAACCACGGCATAGCCTTGCGCGCCGAGATCGATGCCCGCCCATGCCGGTAGCTTGACAGTGTCGGCGCGCAGCGCGCCCTCGACGACTGGCGCGGGCAGTGATCGCGTGTCAAGCCGCGAGACGGTGACGGCAGCAGGCAGCTTCGCGCCTGCCGAATCGGCTTGCCAAGCCTTGAGCTTCGCCTCGCCGTCGGCCTTGGCCAGTGCGCTGGCGCGCTCGGCGATCAACAGACTGCGCACCTTGTCCTTGACCTCGGCGAATTCCAGAGTGCGCGCGGCCATGTACTTGGTCATGCGTCCGGAAGCGAGTTGACTCGCGGCAACTTCGACGGCTTCGGTGTTGTGCTTGCGTTCGCGCGAATCCGCCGCAAACAGCGCGTCCAGGAATTTGCGATTGGCAAGGGGGCCGCTGGCGCCTGCCGGCGGTGTGCGCGCCACGTCGTTGGCCGTCTGGATCTTGAGCTTGAACTTGTCTGCCACGGGTTGCAGGCTGTCCGGTTGCTGGAAGACCATGTCGGTGAACGACTCGGCCGCCTTGGCGAACTCCTGCGTGGCCTGTTGCGCTCGGGCCTCGTCCTCGATGCGCGCGCGCACCTGCTCGAACGAGGGCGTCGCCTCCGGCTTGATGTCGGTGACCTCGATGATGTGGTAGCCGAATTCGGTTTCCACGAGGTCGCTGATTTCGCCCTTCTTCAGCGTGAACATTGCGTCTTCGAATGGCTTGACCATCGTGCCATCCCGCTTGACGAAGTCCAGGTCTCCACCCTTTTCAGCGGAACCGGGATCCTGCGAATTCTTGCGAGCGATGTCGGCAAAGCTGGCGGGCGTCTTCTTCACTTCAGCCAACAGTTGTTCGGCCTTCGCTTTTGCCTTTGCACGGTCCGCGGCGGGGGCGCTGGCCGGCGCCGTGATCAGGATGTGGCTGGCACGGCGCTCTTCCTTGGTCGTGAAGCGCGCCTTGTTCTGCTCGTAGTAGGTCTTGAGATCGGCTTCGCTGATGGCAATGTTTTTCTTGACCGAATCCACATCCAGCACGACGAACTCGACATTGGCCTGTTCCGGTGCCTGGAATTGCGCTTTGTGGTCCTTGTACCAGGCCTCCAGGTCCGCGTCGCTGACCGTCACCTTGCTGGCGAAGTCAGCCGGATTGAGTTGGGCCACCTGCACTTCGCGTCGGTCATAGAACGCATTGAGCGTTGCATCGGCTTGCGCCTTTGTCGCGAATGCCGACCCGGCAATGCCTTGCAACACCTGTTGCGTCGCAAGACTCGCGCGCACCGATGCCTCGTATTGCTCGGGTGTTTGCTGCGTTGCCCGCTGGAACAGCGCGCGGTCGAATTTGCCATCCGCACCACGGAACATGGCAAGGCCCTGGTCCGCGGCAAACAGGCGTGCCAGCTTGTCTTCCGACACGGTCATGTTGGTTTTCTCGGCAGCGACCTGCAACACGCGGTCGCGCACCATGCGCTCGAGCGTCGCGTATTTCGCGGCATCGGAGTCAAGCAGTGCCACGTCGATATTGGGCGACTGCTGGCGAATGCGATCGACTTCAAGTCGGTGCTGTTGGTCCCATTCGGGCCGGGTGATGTCGCGGCCATCGACGCTCGCGACCTTCTCCCCCCGATCGGACCGGTTGTAGCGATCGGCAACGCCGAACCATATGAACGACGGAATGATCAGCAAGAACAAGAACACCATGACGATCTTGTTGTACTTGCGGAAGAAATCAAACATTGAACATTCTCTCTATCGAACGCGGCCCGTACTCAGGCAACAAAAAAGGCGAACAACCTGTTCGCCTTTGCATCGGTGGTGGGTGCTGAGGGGCTCGAACCCCCGACCTACGCCTTGTAAGGGCGCCGCTCTACCAACTGAGCTAAGCACCCCACCTAAAACGATGTCTCAGTTCAGCGCATCTTTCAGCGCCTTGCCGGGACGGAACTTGGGGATCTTGGCGGCCTTGATTTTAATCGCAGCGCCGGTACGCGGGTTGCGGCCGGTGCGCGCAGCACGTTTGCCCACTGCAAAAGTACCAAAACCCACGAGGGAGACCGAGTTGCCCTTTTTCAGCGTGGTGCGGATCGCGCCGATGGTGGATTCGAGTGCGCGGGTGGCGGCTGCTTTGGAAATGTCGGCGTTCTTTGCGATGTGCTCAATCAGTTCGGTCTTGTTCACAAGGGCCTCTTGTCGGAAAAAAAGTTATCAGGTATCGCCGATTGCACGACCGACCCGAGGTGGTGCCGCGCTGCGCGGTGCGAGAAGGGGGAGGCAGTTTCGGCGCGTCGGCAGCGCACTGCCGACAAGGATTAAAGCCACTGGTCTACGGGGTGTCAATAAGACAGCACGCCGGTCAGCCCAACGGGGTCCGCAATTTTAGGGGCCTTTTGTGAAGTCCTTTTCAAAGAGCCGCGGCGATCGCCTTTCCGAGGTCGATCGTGCCCGCCGTACCTCCGATGTCCCGCGTGCGCGGCGCGCCGCTTTGTGGTGACAGCGCGGCTTCGATAGCGGCCAGGATAGCGTCGTGCGCGTCCTTGTGTCCGAGAAACTCGAGCATCATCGCGCCGCACCAGATCTGCCCGATCGGGTTGGCGATGCCCTTGCCGGCGATGTCCGGCGCGGACCCGTGCACCGGTTCGAACAACGACGGCGTAGTGCGTTGTGGATTCAGGTTGGCACTGGGGGCGATGCCGATGGTGCCGGTGCATGCGGGGCCGAGGTCGGACAGGATGTCGCCGAACAGATTGCTTGCGACCACGACGTCGAAGAAGTCGGGGCGCTGCACGAAGTGCGCGGTGAGGATGTCGATGTGAAACTTGTCGAGTGCGACGTCGGGATAGTCCTTTGCCATCGCCGCGACACGTTCGTCCCAGTACGGCATCGTGATCGAGATGCCGTTCGACTTCGTGGCGCTCGTCAAATGCTTCTTGGGGCGCGATTGGGCCAGGTCGAAAGCAAACTTCAGCACCCGGTCCACGCCGATACGCGACATGACCGTTTCCTGAATCACGATCTCGCGCGACGTGCCCTCGTACATGCGACCGCCGATGCTCGAGTATTCGCCTTCGGTGTTTTCGCGCACGATGTACATGTCGATTTCGCCCGGTTGACGCGGCGAGCCATCGCGACGAACCACCGGCGCGACGATGCCGGGCATGAGGCGTGCGGGGCGCAGGTTGACGTACTGGTCGAACTCCCGGCGAAACAGCAGAAGCGAGCCCCAGAGGGATATGTGGTCGGGAATCTTTTGCGGCCAGCCGACGGCGCCGAAGAAGACGGCGTCGTGTCCACCGATCTGGTCCTTCCAGTTGTCGGGCAGCATCTTGCCGTGCTTCTCGTAGTAGTCCCAGCTCGAAAAATCGAAGTGATCGAACTTCAGGTCGATGCCGAATTTGCGTGCGGCCGCATCCAGCACCCGGATGCCCTCGGGCATGGTTTCCTTGCCAATGCCATCACCGGCGATGACTGCGATGCGAAGTGTGCTCATTCATGTCTCCTGGGGTCGGTTTGCAAAAAAGGCAAGTGCGGCGTCGGCGATCTGTTGCGGCGCTTCTTCGGGCAGATAGTGGCCGCACGGCAATGAGCGGCCGCGTACGTCGAGCGCGCGCTCGCGCCACAGCGACAGCACGTCGAAGCAACGGCCGACGGCGCCATGCTCGCCCCACAGGACGTGCAGCGGTTGAGTGAGCAGGCGGCCAGCGGCAATGTCGGCGCGGTCATGTTCGAGATCGATCGACGCGCAAGCGCGATAGTCCTCGCAGATCGCATGGGCCGTGCCTTCAATGCCTGCGCATCGTTCATATTCAGCGAGCGCTTCAGGGGCAAAGGGCGCGAGCCCGGCGTGGCGGCTGCCCATGACGCTGCGCACGTAGCGCGCCGGATCGGATTCGATCAAGGCTTCCGGCAACGGCGGTGGCTGGATCAGGAAGAACCAGTGCCAGTAGGCGCGTGCAAATGCTTCGGTGGTGTCGCGATACATCGCGAGCGTGGGCGCGATGTCGAGGAACATCATGCGGTCGACCGCGTCCACATGGTCTGCGGCGAGTCGATGCGCCACCCGCGCGCCACGGTCGTGCGCCAGCAGGCCGAAGCGATCGAATCCGTGATGCCGCATCACGGCCAGCGCATCGAGTGCCATCTCTCGCTTGCTGTAGGCGGCGTGGTCCGCGCCGGAGGTCGGTCGGCCGGAATCGCCATAGCCGCGCAAATCCATCATGACGAGCGTGAATTGCTGCGCGAGCGTCGGCGCCAGCCGATGCCAGATCGCGTGCGTCTGCGGATGGCCGTGCAACAGCAGCAGTGGCGCGCCGCGACCACCGATGCGGCCATGCAATCGGACCGGGCCGCGTTGGACATCGAAGGGGGTGAATGAATCGAGCACGTGAAGATTGTGCTTTGCACGCCCTGGCGCATCAAGCAACAATCCGCCAATTGATACTTTCTGATATGGCACGAATCGATCGCGGCGACCTTGAACTGATGCAGGCCATTCGCGCGCAGGGAAGCCTCACGGGCGCCGCGCTCGCGCTCGGAGTGGTGCCTTCAGTCGTCACCAAGCGGCTGGCCGCGCTGGAGGCACTCCTGGGCCAGCGCATGTTCGAGCGCACCACGCGGCGATTGAGCCTGACGGCAGAAGGCGAAGCGCTCTGCCTGCGCGCCGATAGCCTGCTTGATGGCTTTGCCGCGTTGGAGACCGAACTGTCCGAACGGCAGGACGCGCTGAGCGGTTCGCTGCGGCTGGTCGCGACGTTCGGCTTTGGCCGTCGCTGGGTCGGGCCTGCGCTTGCGGCATTTCAGGCGAGGCATCCCTCGCTGCAAGTGGATCTTCATCTCGCCGAGCAACTGCCCGATCTTGGCGCCGAAGGGTACGACGGCGCCATCTGGCTGTGGAGCGTGCAGGGTCGGCATGCGAATGACTGGATCACACGGCGCATCGCCCGCAACCAGCGCGTGCTGGCCGCCGCGCCGAGCTATCTGGACCGACGCGGCATGCCGGCCGACCTGCCGGCCTTGTCCGAACACGAATGCCTGGTGACACGCGAACATGCAGATGCGCGGCTGCGGCCGGCCGATCTCTGGACCTTGCAGCATGCGCGCGACGGCAGCACGGCGCGCGTTCGGGTGAGCGGTTCGCTGGCGAGCAATTCGGGCGAGATGGTGCGTGATTGGTGCCTGGACGGGCACGGCATCATGCTGCGCAGCCTCTGGGATATTGCGCCGCAATTGGCCTTGGGCGAACTGGTGCGGGTGCTGCCGCACTACGCGATGCCCGACGCGGACATTCACTGGGTCGCGCCATGGCGACCGAAGACGCCGCGCCGCGTGCGGTTGCTGATCGACTTCCTGATCGAGGCGCTTCGCAAGGAGCCCTGGAAGCCCGAGGCATCGGCCGCGCCGAAGGCTCGCCGCGGCAGGTGAGCACTACGCCGGCGCGGCGTCGCCGCGGATCACCAGGCTGACGCCCACGGCAGTCATGCCGATGCCAGCAAGTGTCGTCGCGGTGATCGGCTCGTCGAACAGCAGCCATGCCATGACCGCGGTACAAGGCGGCACCAGGTACAGCAGGCTGGTGACCGCCGTCGCGGTGCCTCGCTGGATCAGCATGTAGAGCAGCGAACTGCCGCCTAGCGAAAGCGCGAGAACGGACCAGGCCAGCGACCCGATCACGGGTACGTTCCATACGATCGCATCGGGCTCCAGCAATGCGAAGGGCAATGTCACGACCAGCGCTGCCGCCATTTGCACCGCGCTGGCGCTGCGCACATCGCAGGGTTCGAGGAAGCGCTTTTGGTAGAGCGTGCCGGCCGTGATCGACAACAGGGCCAGGATCGCGAGGCTCATGCTCGCCGCGGTCACCTCCCCTCCCTGGCCGAACTTGCGGGACACCACCAGGGCGAGGCCGGCAAACCCCAGCAGGAGGCCGGTCCACTGGCGCTTCGTGATGGCGCCGCCGTTGAATGACAACCACACCGCCGTCAGAACCGGCTGGATGCCGACCAGCAAGGCGACCAGGCCCGAGCCCATGCCAGCCTTGACGGCCGCCCACACGCCGCCAAGGTAGCCCGCTTGCATCAGGACGCCGGTGACGGCAAGGTGCCACCACTGCTCCCTTCGCGCCGGCCAGGCGACGCGCGCGGCGAAAACCCACAGGCCAAAGCAAAGCAGCGAAAACGCGTAGCGCACCGAGAGGAACTTGAACGGCGGCGCATAGGGCATGCCGTAGCGCGCAACGATGAAGCCGGTGCTCCAGATGAGCACGAACACCCCTGGCATCAGGCGCAGCCAGGCGCTGTCACGCCCCCCTGCTGTCATTTGGCGCGGGCCCGGATTTCCGGGAGCGCCTTCTGCAGGTAATAGACCATCGACCAGACGGTGAGCACGGCAGATATCCAGATGAGCCAATGGCCCCATCGACCCGTGTCGATGTAGTCGAACAGCGTGCCATTGAACAGCAGGAACGGGATCGCCACCATCTGCACCACTGTCTTGACCTTGCCGATCATGTGCACGGCCACGCTCTTGCTGGCGCCGATCTGCGCCATCCATTCGCGCAATGCCGAAATCGCGATTTCGCGCCCGATGATGATGAGCGCCACGAACACGTCGGCGCGCTGCAGATGCACCAGCACCAGCAACGAGGCGCAGACCAGGAACTTGTCGGCCACCGGATCGAGGAAGGCGCCGAACGATGAAGTCTGGTTGAGCTTGCGGGCCAGGTAGCCGTCGAGCCAGTCGGTCGCCGCGAAGACGATGAACATCACCGTGGCAATGAGATTGCGCATCGGCTCGGCGATCGGGAGATAGAACACACCGACGATCAAGGGGATCGCGACGATGCGCGTCCAGGTCATGATGGTCGGCAGGGTCCAGAACATAAGCGCTTGATTGTGACTGGATTAGTGAAGGGCCTTGTAGATGTCTTCCGCAAGGTCCAGGGCAATGCCTTCCACCGACGCAATGTCCTCGACACTCGCCGATGCGACACCGCGTATGCCGCCGAAGCGCTGCAGCAGCCGGGCGCGCCGCTTCGGTCCGATGCCCGGAATGTCCTCGAGTTGGCTACCGCCCACGCGCACCTTGGCGCGCCTGGCCCGCATGCCGGTGATGGCGAAGCGATGGGCCTCGTCGCGAATCTGGGCGACCAGCATGAGGGCGGCGGAGTCGCGGCCGAGGTAGACCTTCTCGCGGCCATCGGCGAACACCAGCTCTTCCAGGCCGACCTTGCGGCCCTCGCCCTTCTCGACGCCGACGATCAGCGACAGCGGCAGCCCCAGTTCGCTGAAGACCTCGCGTGCCATCGAGACCTGGCCCTTGCCGCCGTCGACCAGCACCAGGTCGGGCATGCGCGCGGCTTTGGTTCCGGCGGGCGCGTCGGCGCCGCCGCCGTCGCCTGCGGTCGGTGCATCCGTCTCGGCGGCCATGGCCTCGGCCAGGCGGCCGTAGCGGCGGGTCAAAACCTGGCGCATCGCGGCGTAGTCGTCGCCGGGCGTGATGCCCTCGATGTTGTAGCGGCGGTATTCACGGTTCTGCATGGCATGCCTTTCAAACACCACGCAGGAGGCTTGCGTGGCTTCGCCTGCCGTGTGCGAGATGTCGAAGCATTCGATACGCATGCTGTCGAGGTCGTCGGGCGCCAGCTCCAGCGCATCGATCAACGCGCGAGTGCGAGCCTGCTGCGAGCCCTCTTCGGCCAGCAGGCGGGCCAACTGGAGGCCGGCATTGGTCTGCGCCATCTCCAGCCAGTGGCGCCGCTGCTCGCGCGGCTGGAACACGGCGGTCACACGCGTTCCGGCCTGCTGCGAAATCGCCTCGATGAGCGCGCGGCTCACCTGTTCGCTCAGCACCAGCGTGGCGGGTACGGGCACGTCGATGTAGTGCTGGGCGATGAAGGCTTCCAACACCTGCACCTCGACGGAATCGACCGCGGCGGGCGCGCCACCTTCGTCCAGTTCGTCGGGATGGATGAGTGACGCGTCTTCCACATGCACCGGGAAATAGGCGCGGTCACCCAGGTGCCGTCCGCCGCGCACCATGGCCAGGTTGACGCATGCCTTGCCGCCCTGCACCTTGACGGCGAGGATGTCGACGTCCTTGTCGGACGCGATCTCGATCGACTGCTGGTGCAACACGCGCGAGATGGCCGACATCTGGTTGCGCAGCTCGGCCGCCTGCTCGAACTCGAGCTTCTCGGCATGTGCCGTCATGCGGCTTTCGAGCTGGCCGAGTACGGCTTGCGTATCGCCCATGAGGAAGGACTCGGCGTTGGCCACGTCCTGTGCATAGGCCTCGGGTGTGACATAGCCCACGCACGGGCCGGTACAGCGCTTGATCTGATACAGCAGGCAGGGCCGCGTCCGGTTGGCGTAGACGGTGTCTTCGCAGGTGCGCAGCTTGAAGACCTTCTGCAGCAACTGGATCGACTCCTTCACCGCCCAGGCGCTCGGATACGGGCCGAAGTAGCGGTGCTTTCGATCGGTCGCGCCCCGGTAATACGCCAGGCGCGGAAAGGTGTGCGAGGCGATCTTCAGGTACGGATAGCTCTTGTCGTCCCTGAACAGGATGTTGTATCTGGGCTTGAGCGTCTTGATCAGGTTGTTCTCGAGCAGCAGCGCCTCGGCCTCGGAGCGCACCACCGTCGTTTCCATGCGCGCGATCTTGCTGATCATGTGGCCGATGCGGGTGCCGGCGTGGCTCTTCTGGAAGTAGTTGGCCACCCGCTTCCTCAGATTGCGCGCCTTGCCAACATACAGAACCGCGCCGGCAGCGTCGAAGTAGCGGTAGACGCCCGGAAGCTGCGGCAAGGCCGCGACTTCGCTGAGGAGTTGATCGGAATGCACATCTGACATGGCGACTATTGTGGCGTGGCCGACGGTTGGAGACGGCGGTGCGCACAGGGAAACCGCACTGGGGAATGCGAGCACGCCCCGATGCGGCGTTGCGGGTCGGTCAATCGCCGGCCACCGGTTCGCAGCGCACTTCCGTCCTCACCGAATTGGCGATGAAGCACTGCTCGTGCGCTTCGTGATGCATGGCGTCGACCTGCTCGTTCGAAGGCCGGTGGTCGCCCGAGAACGCGACGCTGGGCCGCAGCGTGACCACGGTCATGGCCATGCGCCGTTGCTCGTTGCGCGCCATCTTGCCTTCGGCGGTGTCGCTATAACGATCGACCCGGAAACCCCGGTCCCGCGCGATCGACAGGAACCAGAGCATGTGGCAGGTCGACAAGGAGGCGACGAAAGTCTCTTCCGGGTCGACCGCCGATGGGTCCGACATCGGCAGCGGCACGACGTGCGGCGACGACGAGCCCGCCAGCGTCGCGCCGCCGTCGAAGCGGATCAGGTGGCGGCGGCTGTAGCGGTTGTCCAGGAAATCCTGGTCATTGCGTTCCCAATGAATTTCTGCGGTGTAGACGGCCATGGCGAAGGACCTCGGTTCGGGGCTGTAGAGTAACCCGCGATGCGCTGGGACATTTTCTGCAAAGTCATCGACAACCATGGCGACCTCGGCGTGTGCTGGCGGCTGGCCCGCCAATTGGCGACGCAGGGCGACGGCGTTCGGCTGTGGGTGGACGACGGCGCGGCGCTGGCGTGGATGGCGCCGACGGGGCATGCAGGCGTCCCCGTGGTCGACTGGCGGGATCCCGACGCCGTGCAAGAAGCCGCGGCGGCGGCCGCCCCCGATGTGCTGATCGAGGCCTTTGGCTGCGACCCCGCGCCCGAATTGATTGCCCGCTTCGCCGAGCCGGTTTCCGCAAACCGGCCGCATCGCTGGTGGATCAACCTCGAATACCTGTCGGCCGAGCCCTATGTCGAGCGATTGCACTGGCTTCCCTCGCCGGTGTTTCGTGGGCCCGGCGAGGGCCTGTCCAAGAGGTTTTTCTACCCCGGATTTACCGCCGCCACCGGCGGCTTGCTTCGCGAGCCCGACCTGATGGCACGCCGGGCCGCCTTCGACCGCGCGGCGTGGCTGGGCGGTCAAGGCATCGAATGGCGAGGCGAGTTGCTGATCTCGCTCTTTTGCTACGAACCACCGGCGTTGCTTGAACTTCTCGCCCGGCTGGCGGCGGGAGCCGAACCGGCCCGGCTCCTGGTCACGCCCGGCCGCGCCGCGCTGGCGGTGAAGGCGCTTCTTTCGGGCTCCGCAGCCCGGAAAGCCTTGCCGGCCGGCCTTGGCGCGCTATCAATTTCATACTTGCCACATCTCTCGCAGCCTGATTTCGACCACCTGCTCTGGGCCTGCGACCTGAACTTCGCCAGGGGCGAGGATTCATTTGTCCGCGCCATCTGGGCTGGCGCGCCACTGGTCTGGCAGATTTATCCGCAGGACGACGATGCTCACCACGTCAAGTTGCTGGCCTTCCTCGACTGGCTCGGCGCACCGCCCGCGCTGCGGCACGCCCACATGGTCTGGAACGGCTTCGAGGCCGGTGCCCTGCCGCCGCTCGACCGCCTCACGCTGGCCAATTGGAGCGCGAGCGTGCAGGCCGGGCGCGACCGGCTGTTGCAACAGAACGATCTCGTGACACAGTTGCGCGGCCTGATTTCGCAAAAAAGCTAAAATTGTGGGCTTTGCGAAATTCGGACCGGGCGCGAGCCTGTTTTGCTCGAATTTTCGCTGAACCCGCCGCGGGAAACATGCAGCTTCAGGCAGTCCGTCTGTAGTCGCTCCGAGCGGCCCAACATCCAGAGACCTGTTATGAAAATCGCTCAAGAAATCCGCGCTGGCAACGTCATCATGCACGGCAAGGACCCGATGGTCGTCCTCAAGACCGAATACAGCCGCGGCGGCCGCAATTCCGCCACCGTGCGCATGAAACTCAAGAGCCTGATCGCCAACTTCAACACCGAAGTGGTCTTCAAGGCCGACGACAAGATCGACCAGATCGTGCTGGACAAGAAGGAGTGCACCTACTCCTACTTCGCCGATCCGATGTACGTCTGCATGGACTCCGAATACAACCAGTACGAAGTCGAAGCCGAGAACATGGGCGACGCGCTGAACTACCTCGACGACGGCATGCCGGTCGAAGTGGTGTTCTACGACGGCAAGGCGATCTCGGTCGAACTGCCGACCAGCGTCGAACGCGAAATCACCTGGACCGAACCCGCCGTCAAGGGCGACACATCGGGCAAGGTCATGAAGCCGGCAAAGATCTCGACCGGTTTCGAAGTCGGCGTGCCGCTGTTCGTGGCACAAGGCGACCGCATCGAAATCGACACGCGTACCGGCGAATACCGCAAGCGCGTCTGATCGCGCACCGGATCCCGCACTTCGCTGCCAGAAAAGCGCCTCCGGGCGCTTTTTTCATTGGCACGCGGTATCAACTACAAGGCTTCGTCGGCAAGTTTGCGCATCACGTCCAGCAATACGTTGGCGCCTTGCACCAGATCAGCGGTTTCGGTGTGCTCGCGCGGGTTGTGGCTGATGCCCTGTTGGCTGGGCACGAAGACCATCGCCGCGGGACAAATGCGCGCCATCATCTGTGCGTCGTGGCCGGCACCCGAGGTCATGCGGCGGTGCGACAGGCCCCTTCGGGCCGCTGATTGTTCGATCAGGCCAACGATTCGATCGTCGAATCGAACCGGTTCGAAGCGCGCCAGTGAGCGCGTTTCGATCTGAACGGATTCGCGCATGGACAGGGCCTGGAGAAATCCGGCCAATTCCGCCTCGGCACGCTGCAAGGCGGACTCGTCCGTGTTGCGCAGATCGACGGTCAAGGTGGCTTGCGACGCGATCACATTCACCAGGTTCGGGTGCAGCCGAATCGAGCCGACCGTGGCCACCTGGCTGCCGCCGAAGCGATGCGCCAGTTCGCGCACGAACACCGCGATGGCGGCCGCGGCATATCCTGCATCGCGGCGAAGGTGCATCGGCGTGGTGCCTGCATGGTTCGATTGGCCATTGACGGTGATCTCCCTCCACGAAATGCCCTGCAGGTCCTGCACCGCGCCGATGGCGATGCCTTCCGCTTCAAGTACCGGACCCTGTTCGATGTGCAGTTCAACGAACGCATGCGGCAGGATCGCGCCGCACGGCATCCCGCCCGCGTAGCCGATGCGCCGGAGTTCTTCGCCAAGCACGCTGCCATCGGTACCAACGGTTTCCAGCGCCCGTTGCAGCGGATAGCCGCCAGCATGCACCAGCGAACCCATCATGTCGGGCATGAAGCGCACGCCTTCTTCGTTGGTGAAAGCAGCCACCGCGACAGGGCGAAGGGTCCGGATGCCTTGGGCATTCAGCACGCGCACAACCTCCAGGCCCGCCATCACGCCATAGCAGCCGTCGTAGCGCCCGCCGGTCGCGACAGTGTCGATGTGCGAGCCCGTCATCACCGGTGCGGCGTCAGCCTGCAAGCCCGCGCGAATACCGAAGATGTTGCCGATCTGGTCGATGCGGATGTCGAGATCCAGCGCCTTCATCCAGTGCACCAGCAGATCGCGGCCCTCGCGGTCGGCATCGGTCAGTGCGATGCGGCAGACTCCGCCGTCGCCGGTGGCACCGACCTCCGCGTGGCGAGCGATGCGTTGCATCAACGCGCTCGGGTCGATGTCGTTGCGCGCGAGCCAGGCGGCCTGCGCCGCCAGGACTTCGGCGGCTGGCCGGCCGGCGAGTTGCTGGTATATCGCCGGCGCGGTCGCGCCTTCGGTATTGATGAGCAGCACGCGCGATGTGCCATCCAGTCCGACGCGCAGTCGCAGTTCCGGCGTGTCGGCGAGCAACTGCAGCGCGGCCAGGCCAGCTGCGCCGGATTCGCCGCTCAATACGGGAACGTCACCGGCCACGCCATCCGCCAGCGTGCGCATCGCAGCCACCGCCGCGGCGTCGGGAATCGTCATGAAGAAGTCGACCGCCGGCTCGAGAAAGCGCCATGCGAGGGGCGAGGTCTCGCCGCAGGCCAACCCGGCCATCACCGAGTCGACCGAGCCGGTCGCGAGTGCCGGCCGGCCCAGGCGAGCGCTTTGAATCAGACAGTCCGCCTGCTCGGGCTCCGCGACGACGAAGATGGGCCGCGCAGCGCTATGGCGTTCGCAGAAATAGCTCACGATGCCCGCCGCCAGCCCGCCGACGCCACCTTGCAGGACTACATGCGTCCACGGGCAGGCGGCAGGCGCCTGGTCCAGCAACTCGTCGACGATGGCCGCGTAGCCCTGCATCACGTCCCGCGGGATGTCTTCGTAGCTCTCATACGATGTGTCGGACACGACCTGCCAGCCGTTGGTCCCGGCAAGGCGCGCGGCCTCCTGCACCGACGCGTCGTAGTTGCCGGCAATACGCACGATCTCCGCGCCGAAAGCGGCAATGGCGTCCTCGCGCTCCCGGCTCACATGCGCATGCAGCACGATCACGCAGCGGCAGCCGAGGCTTTGCGCGGCAGCGGCCAGCGCTCGGCCATGGTTGCCATCGGTGGCGCTGATGACGGTGAAATCTTTCAATACCTGTGCATGACGGCCGGCGAACAGGTCCGCAGGCGCGAATCCGCAATCTTGCCAGCGCCGCAGTACCAGCCGCAGCAGCGCGATCGGCGCGCCCAGCGCCTTGAAACTGCCGAGCGGCGATCGCGCAGATTCGTCCTTGAGGTCGAGCTTCGCGATCGACAGGCGCTGCGCCAGCCCCGGCAATGCTCGCAGCGGAGTGACACCGGCGTTGAGGCCCGGCCAATGCGACAGCCAGCGGCGGCTCTCGCGGGCATTGGCCATGTTCATGACCTGCGCGAGCGCAGGCGCGTAGGCGCCGCGGTGGGCGCGCGTGTTGGCAATCAGCATGATGTCTTTCAGCGCGGCAGGCGGATGCACACCAGTTTCGCGAAATAGCGTGCACCCACAGGCAGGACGCTGTCGTTGAAGTCGTAGCGCGCGTTGTGCAACGGCAGGCTGCCTTCGCCCGCGTCGCCGTTGCCGATGAAGACGAACGCGCCCGGCACTTCCCGCAGGAAGGCGCCGAAATCTTCGGAGATCATCATCGGCCGCACGTTGGCATCCACCTTGTCGGCGCCGACGATGGCGGTGGCGGCAGCGACTGCAGTCGGCACGCATTCGGGCCAATTCACGGTGGGCGCGAACTCATGCGTGTATTCGAAGCTGCACTCGGCCCCGTGCGCTTGGCAGATGCCCATGCTGATCCCGCGCATGCGCTTTTCGAGCAGCGCCTGCACTTCGGGTGCGTAGCTGCGGGTGTCGCCCTTGATCGTCACGTGCGTCGGAATGGCATTGCGGATGCCGTCGGTGATGAATTCGGTGCAGGACACCACGGCCGACATGCCCGGGTCGACCGCGCGCGCCACCACGGTCTGCAGCGCCAACACGATCTCCGCGCCGATCACCAGCGGGTCCACACCCATGTGCGGACGGGCCGCATGGCCACCCCGACCGGTGATGCGGATCACGAAGTTGTCTTCGCTGGCCATGATGCCGCCCGCGCGGGTTGAGAAGTGGCCGGCCGGCATGCCGGGCATGTTGTGCGCGCCATAGATCTCATCGACTGGAAAGCGCCGGAACAACCCGTCGTCCATCATCGCTCGAGCCCCGCGGCCGTGCTCCTCGGCCGGCTGAAAGATGAAGCGCACCGTGCCGTTGAAATCGCGCCGCTCGGCCAGCAGTTGCGCCGCGCCCAGCACCATCGCCATGTGTCCGTCATGGCCGCACGCATGCATGCGCCCTGGTGCCTGCGAAGCATGCGCTCGATCGCCAGCGTCTTCGGTAATGGCGAGCGCGTCCATGTCGGCCCGCAGACCGATCGTGCCGGTACCTGCGCCCACCTTCAGGTTGGCGACGACGCCCGTTCCGCCGATGCCACGATGCACTTCGAGTCCCAACGCCTGGAGCACGCTCGCCAAGTAGTCGGCGGTCTGCTTTTCTTCGAAGCCGGTCTCGGGATGGCGGTGCAGGTGATGGCGCCAGCGCATCAATTGCTGATCGAAATGTAAGGTGCTCATGAGTTTGATCTTAGGAACGGATCGCCGAGCGGATTTACCATTTGCACCTTATTCTTGACTCGTTTCACTCGACCTTGAGCGCCGGATGAAACAGATCACCGCATGAACCTCGATCGCATCGACAAGCAGATCCTCGATCAGCTGCAACAGGACGCCTCGCTGCCCCTGCGCGAGTTGGCCGGCAAGGTCAATGCCTCTGCGGCGACATGCCAGCGCCGCATTGCCCAACTCAAGGCTGCGGGTGTACTGCTCAGGCAAGTGGCGATCGTCGACCGACTGAAGGTCGGGTGGCCGCTCACCGTGTTCGTCTCGGTCGAGCTCGACAAGCAGAACGACGCCTTGTTGCGCAACTTCGAGAAGCGCATGAGCGCGGAAGCCAACGTCATGGCCTGCTACGAGGTTTCTGGCGAATTCGACTTCCTGCTGCTGGTCAACGCAGCCTCGATGGAGCGCTACCACGCGTTCACCCGCGAAGTGTTTTCGTCGAACAACAACGTGCGCAACTTCAAGAGCACGTTCGCCATGAACTGCTCCAAGTTCGAGACACGCATACCGCTGGACGGGCAATAGCCGGCCATCACAATGCGAACTGGCCCGCATCCTGCAACACGCACAATCGAGACCACTTCTCCTCCGCTGCACTGCCATGAACAAGACCCACAACCTTCACGACAAGCGCCTGGCCGATGCATGGGCCACGCTGCAGACCCACGCCGACAGCGGCCTGCCGCTCGACCCCGATCCTTCGCGCATCGCCTTTGCCGACCCGGAGTTCCTGCTGCGCCGCGAAACGCGCGGCATCCGCATGCAACTGGAGTTGATGAAGCCCGACCTGGAGATGCGAAAGCATGGCATCGAGAACACGGTGGTGGTGTTCGGCAGCGCCCGCTTTCGCAGCGAGGAAGAATCGCGCGCCCTGATCGCCCAGGCCGAAGCGGCCGGCGATGCACCCCTGGCCGAGCGCCTGCACAAGCTCGCGCGCGGCTCGCACTACTACGAGCAGGCCCGCGCCTTCGGCAAGCTCGTGGCCGAATACAGCAACGACAAGGACCCGGAAGACAAGCTCTTCATCTGCACCGGCGGCGGCCCCGGCATCATGCAGGCGGCCAATCGCGGGTCGTACGAGGGCGGCGGCCTCAACGTCGGCCTGGCCATCGCGCTGCCGATGGAGGAAGCGGCCAACCCCTATGTCACGCCGGCGTTGAGCTTCAAGTTCCACTACTTCGCGATCCGCAAGATGCACTTCATGATGCGTGCAAAGGCGCTGGTCGCCTTCCCCGGCGGCTTCGGTACGATGGATGAACTCTTCGAGATCATCACCCTGGTGCAGACCCGCAAGTCGAAGCCAGTGCCGATCGTGCTGTTCGGCTCCGACTACTGGAAGCAGTTGGTGAACTTCGACTTCATGGTGGACGAAGGCGTGATCTCGCCCGGCGACGTGAACCTGTTCGAGTACGTCGATGCGCCGGCGGATGCGTGGGACGCGATCAAGCGGTTCTACAAGTTGTGACCGGCGCGGGCTGGCACTTTCAGCCCCCACACCGCCCGTGTCCCCGCAGCCACCACGCCGCCCACCAGCCAGAACACACCGGCGATACCGATCAGCGAACCGGCAGCACCGAACAGCATCGGCATCGCGACGCTCGACGCATTGAGCGTCATCACCCGCAGGCCCAGCGCCTCGCCATGCCGCGCATGCGGCGTGATCTGGTGCAGCATGCTCATCACCATCGGCTGCACAGCGCCGAGCGCCAGGCCAAGCACGACCGAGCAGGCGCCCATGCCGAGCGCAGTGGACATCAACGGGTACACCGCGAAGACCAGCGCGGTGATGATGTTCGACGCGGAGATGACGGTGCGCTCCTTCAGGTGCGAGGCGACCATCGGCAGCAACACGCGGATGGCCGCCGCGGCCACCGCGAATGCACCGAGCACCGAGCCGATCACCGATGCGCTCAGGCCACGTTCATGGCCGAGAAGCGGCAGCACGAAGGTATGCACATCCCATGAAGCCGACTGCAGCCAGTTCACGAACAGCAGGCGCCTGAACATCGGCTCGCTCAACAGATCCCAGGCGCGCGGCTTCGGTGCGCCCGGCGGCGCAGGCGTCATCGGCAGTTCCGGCGTGCCGCGTGCCAGCAGCCAGCAGACCACCGGCAAGACGGCCAGCAGCACGAACGACGCACGAAAGCCGACGAGGTCGCCGGGCGTGCTTCCCGCATGGTCGATCAACATGCCGGCCGCGAAGGGTCCGACGAAATTGGCGGCGGCCGGCGAGATTGCGAGCCAGCTGAACACCTGCTTGAGTTGCGTCGGGTTGGTCGCGGCCCGGCCGACGTGCCGCTGCAGCGCGATCAGCGCAATGCCGGTGGCGCCTCCGGTCAGCAAGGCCGAGAGGCAGAGCACCGGCAGCACCGGGAACATCGCGGCCAGTGCGGCGCCCGTCGTGGCTGAGCCGACCGCGATCAGCAGCGGCAACCGCAGGCCATGGCGGTCGGCAAAGCGACCGGCCGGCAGCGCAAGAAACACCTGCGTGAGCGCGAACAACGACAACAGCACACCCACCGTCGCCGGGCTGTAGCCTTGCTTCAGGGCCAGCAGCGGTGCGGCGAGTCGCGTACCCGTCATGGCAGCGTGCAGGCAGACTTGCGCGACGATCAGGCGCAGCAGGTCAGGCGTCATCGTCCATGCCCATCGACCTTCCGCGCCCGCGTGGCGCCCCGCATCGCTTTCATTTCGGCGGCGAGTCTTCCGGGAGGCCGATCAAGGGCAGCCCGGGCTCCGGCGCTTCGACGCCGGAGTCAGGCATGGCCGCATCCAGGGTGGCTGCGCTGAAGGACTTGGTCGGTTTCACGCCCAGCGCGCGCAGCATCTCTGCCTGGCGGATCGCGTTGCCGTTGCCGCTCTTGAACTTCTTGAACGCCTCGCCATAAGCGGCCTGCGCCTGGTCGAGCGACTTGCCGACGCGCTCGAGATCGCCGACAAAGGCCGCAAGCTTGTCGTAGAGCTCGGCGCCGCGCTTCGCGATGTCCTGTGCATTGCGGCTCTGCTGCTCCTGCCGCCAGAGGTGCGCCACGGTGCGCACCACGAACAGCAGCGTGGAGGGGCTGACCAGCAGCACGTTCCGCGTCCAGGCGTCCATGAACAACTGGTCGTCGGCTGACACGGCCAGCATGAAAGCGGGCTCGATCGGCACGAACATCAGTACGAAGTCGAGCGACTTCAGGCTGTAGAGCTGCTCATAGCGCTTGCTCGACAGCCCGTCGATGTGCGTGCGGATGGACGCCAGATGCCGGCGCTGCGCCGAATGCCTTTGCTCGTCCGAATCCGCGCTGACGCACTCCTCGTAGGCCAGCAGCGATACCTTGGCATCGACCACGAGCTTGCGGTCTTCCGGCAGGTGGATGATCACGTCGGGTTGTGCGCGCGAGCCGTCCTCGCGGGTATGGCTCTGCTGCACGTGATATTCGATGCCACGGCGCAGGCCCGAGGCTTCCAGCACGCGCTCCAGGATCAACTCGCCCCAATTGCCCTGCGTCTTGGACGAGCCCTTGAGCGCCTGCGTGAGGTTGCGTGCCTCGGCGCCGAGCAACTGGTTGAGCTCCATCAGCTGCGTCACCTGCTGCGACAGGGCGGAGCGCTGCTTGCCCTCGGTGTCGTAGAAGTGTTCGACCCGTCCCTGGAAGTCGGCCAGCCGCATCCTCAGCGGATCGAGCAGCGCACCAAGGCTCGTCTGGTTCTGCTCCACGAAACGCTTGCTCTTCTCCTCCAGGATGTCGTTGGCCAGCGCCTTGAACTGGTTGGCCAGCGCTTCGCGCGCTTCATGGAGATAGGCCAGCTTTTCTTCGGCTTGTTCACGTTGCAGCGCTTGCACCTTTTCGGCCTCGTGCCGATCCGCTTCCATCTGCGTGGTCAGCTCCGCGACCTGCGTGCGCAGCGCATTGGCTTCGTTGCGAACCGAATCATGTGCACGGCGCTCCCGGATCAACTCCGCATCGAGTACCGGCACGCGTTCGGCCCGCTCGGCCAGTTGTGCGCGCTCGTCGCGCACCTTGTCCAATGCATCCCGCCATTCTTCGGCCTGGGCGCGCAAGGCGCCCAACTCGGCATGCAGCGCGTCGCGCTCGTGCTCCAGCCCGCGAGCACGCTCCTGCGCCACCGCGATCTGCGGACGCAAGCTGCCTTCGGCCTCGGCCTTCGCCATCTGCAGTGCCTGCGCCCTCGCCTCTTCCACCTGCTGCCGCATCGCATCTTGCGCAGTACCCCGCGCCGAGGCTCCGCCGAAAAGCCAGCCCGCCAACATTCCCACCAGCAGTGCCACCGCCGCCAGCGCTGCCGGCAACATCCATACGTTCCAGTCGTTCATTCAATGAGGTCTTGTCTTACTTGGCGGTGAGAACCGCAGGGTTGACCGGCGTCAGCGCCTTGCCTTGGGTGAGAAAGCCGATGAGGTTGTCGGTCGCGAGGTCGGCCATGGCGCGGCGGGTGGGCACCGTGGCGCTGGCGATGTGCGGCGTGAGCACCACGTTCGACACGGTCAGCAAGTCCGGGTGCACCTTGGGCTCGCCTTCGAACACGTCGAGGCCGGCGGCGGCGATGCGCCTTTCGCGCAGCGCCACGGCCAGCGCCGCATCATCGACGATGCCGCCACGGGCGATGTTGATGAGCGTGGCCGTCGGCTTCATCAGCGCGATCTCGGCCGCGCCGATGGTGTGGTGCGATGCGGGGCTGTACGGCACGACCAGCACGACATGGTCGGCGGTCTTCAGCAGCTCTTCCTTGCTCACGTAGCTGGCCTTGCACTCCGCCTCCTGCGACGCATCGAGCCGCGAGCGGTTGTGATAGATCACCTTCATGCCGAAGCCGTGCGCGCCGCGCTTCGCGATACCCTGCCCGATGCGGCCCATGCCGATGATGCCGAGCGTGCTGCCGTGGATGTCGGAGCCGGAGAACATGTCGTAGGCCCACTTGGTCCATTGGCCGGCGCGCAGGAAATGCTCGCTCTCGGCGATGCGGCGCGCCGTCGCCATCAGCAGCGCAAAGCCGAAGTCGGCCGTGGTTTCGGTGAGCACGTCCGGCGCGTTGGTGCCGAGCACACCGTGCGCGGTCATCGCATCGACGTCGAAGTTGTTATAGCCCACGGCCATGTTGGCGCAGATCTTCAACTCCGGGCAGGCGTCCAGCAGTTCGCCGTCGATGCGCTCGGTGCCGGTGGTGAACACGCCCTGCTTTCCTTGCATGCGCGCGATGAAATCGGCCTTCGACCAGGCCGCATCGGTCTGGTTGGACTCGACCTCGAAATGCGCTTCGAGCCGCGCAATGGTCTCGGGAAAGATGGCGCGTGCGACCAGTACTTTGGGTTTGCTCATGATGTTCAACGGAAGAAGATGAGGGTTGAGAGGATGAATAGCGGCGTCAGGATGCCAACCGACCAGGCCATGAAGCCGAAGAAGCTGGGCATGCGCACGCCGCGGTCGTCCGCGATGGCCTTGACCATCATGTTGGGCGCATTGCCGATGTAGGTGTTGGCACCCATGAACACGGCGCCGGCCGAGATCGCGGCCAGCGCATCGGCATGGGTGGTCATCAGCGACTGCGCGTCGCCGCCCGCGATGTTGAAGAACACCAGGTAGGTCGGCGCGTTGTCAAGGAACGAACTCAGCACGCCGGTGGCCCAGAAATACATGGCCGGATCGGGCTGGCCATCGGCACGCGTCACGGCCGACACCACCGCCCCGAACGGGCCGTGCTCACCTGCACGAAGCATCGCGATCACCGGGATGATGGTCAGGAAGATGCCCGCGAAAAGCTTGGCCACCTCGGCCATCGGGCCCCACGAGAATTGATTGTCGGCATGCACCTTGTCCGAAGTGATCCTGAGCGACAGCAGCGTGACCAGCACCAGCCCGACATCGCGCACGATGCCCGGCAAGCCGACCTCGGTGCCATGGACGTGGAAGCTCACCGGCGACTTCCACACGCCGCTCAGCAACACGAGCCCGACGATGGCCGCCAGCAGCCAGAAGTTGCGGGCACCGTCGAAGCCGATGCCGGGCGTGTCCGGCGTCGGGTCCACGGGCAGCACGCCTTCCTTGCGGTAGTAGTGGCGGTCGACCACGAAGAACAGCACAAGCAGCACACCGACGACGAAGAGCGTGTCGGGGAGGATGTTCATCAGGGTCCACGAAAAGTCGACACCCTTCAGGAACCCCAGGAACAGCGGTGGATCGCCCAGCGGCGTGAGCGAGCCGCCCATGTTCGACACGATGAAGATGAAGAACACCACCACGTGCACCTTGTGCACGCGGTTGTCATTGGCGCGGATGAGCGGCCGGATCAGGAGCATCGACGCGCCGGTCGTTCCCATGAGGCTGGCAAGCACCGCACCAATGGCCAGGATCGATGTGTTGAGGCCCGGCGCGCCATGCAGATTGCCGCGAATGTGGATGCCGCCCGCCACGGCGAATAGCGCAACCAGCAGAAGAATGAAGGGGATGTATTCGCCCACCAGCGCGTGCAGCAGTTGCGCGCCCGCAAGCGGGGCCCCATGAACTACGGCGAATGGCAGCAGGAATGCCAGCGCCCAGGCAGCCGACACCTTTCCATAGTGCTGGTGCCAGAACGCCGGCACCAGCAGTGGCATCAAGGCAATCGACAGGAGGATGCCGGCAAAGGGCAGGCCCCACATCGGCGAGAGCGTGGCGGCGTCGAACTCTGCCGCACCGGCCAGCGACGGGAACAGGGAAATGAAAAGGAGCGTGGCGGCGGGACGAGCCGGGAGCTTCATGCGCCTGCGATTTCGAACACTTGCCGCAGATAGGCCAGGTACTTCTCGTCCTCGCACATGTTCTTGGACGGCGTGTCGGATAGCTTCGCCACCGGCTGGTCGTTGCAGGCGATCATCTTGATCACGATCTGCAGCGGCTCGTAGCCGAGATCATTGGTGAGGTTGGTGCCGATGCCGAATGCCAACTGGCAGCGTCCGCGGAACTGCTGGTAGAGCTCGATGGTGCGCGGCATCGTGAGTCCGTCGCTGAAGATCAGCGTCTTGGTGCGCGGGTCGACCCGGTTGGCCACGTAGTGGGCCAGCATGCGTTCGCCCCACTGGAACGGGTCGCCGCTGTCGTGGCGCGAGCCGTCGAACAACTTGCAGAAGAACAGGTCGAAGTCGCGCAGGAAGGCGCTCATGCCGTACACGTCCGACAGCGCGATGCCGAGGTCGCCGCGGTACTCGCGCCCCCACATCTCGAAGCCGAACACCTGGCTGTCGCGCAGCCGCGGCCCCAGCGCCTGGCAGGCCTGCAGGTATTCGTGCGCCATGGTGCCCAGCGGAATGAGGCCGAGCTTCATCGCGAAGAGCACGTTGCTGGTCCCCGCAAGCTGCGGGCTGCGCTCGCCGATGTGGGCCGGCACGGTCACCGCGCCAAGTTTGCTGCTGAGCGTGCGAAGAACCTCTTCATGCCACGCCTTGGAGAAGCGGCGGCGGGTGCCGTAGTCGGCGATCTTCAGGTCGCTCAGGCCCTCGCCCTGCAACTGCGCGATCTTGGTGGCAAGGCGGCGGCGGCCCCGCGACAAATCCGGCACCGGCTGTGTATTGCGGAAGTAGACCTCGTTGACGATGGCCAGCACCGGTATCTCGAACAGGATGGTGTGCAGCCACGGCCCCTTGATGCGAATCTCGATGCGGCCGTCGGGCTGGGCGGCGATGTCGATGTATTTTTCGTTGAGGCGGAACAGCCCGAGGAAATCGACGAAGTCGCTCTTGATGAAGCGCATCGTGCGCAGGTAGTTCAACTCGGCTTCATGGAACTGCAGCGAACACAGATGCCGCACCTCCTCGCGGATCTGGTTGGCGAACCGGGCGAGGTTCACGCCGGGGTTGCGGCACTTGAAGCGGTACTCCACGCGCGCCCCTGGAAAGTGATGCAGCACCACTTGCATCATCGTGAACTTGTAGAGGTCGGTGTCGAGCAGGCTGTTGATGATCATTGGTGCAAAACCGCGTTGTCACTTGTCTCTTGTCCCGCGCCATTATCACGGGCTATGACAGTCCGCGTCGGCATGTGCCTACGGACCCTTCCCCGCGCGTCCTACCGCTGCAGCCCGATGCCCCGGCCACATTGCCTTCACGCCGGCAAACAAGCCGTCGCCTCAACCGCAACGAAGGAGTACGCCATGAACAAGGACACCGTCCAGGGCAACTGGAAGCAACTCAAGGGCAAAGTCAAGGAACAGTGGGGCAAGCTGACCGATGACGATTTCGACGTCATCGCCGGCAAGCGCGACCAGTTACTGGGCCGCATCCAGGAACGCCACGGCATCAGCCGCGACGAAGCAGAGAAACAAGTGAGCGAATGGGAAAGGCGCGATGGCCGCACACCCGACGCACTCTGGTTCGAACGCGTCTGACGACCTCACCGATTCGGCAACCCACGAAGGAACCATCATGAAAAAGCAACTGCTCATGCTCGCCATCGCTTCGACGTGCCTGCTCGGCGCGCAGGCTTCCAATGCCATGTCGAAGGACGAATACAAGGCCGCAAAGGACAAGATCGAGGCCGACTACAAGGTCGACAAGGCCGCCTGCGACGCATTGAAGGACAACGCGAAGGACGTGTGCATGAAGGAAGCCAAGGGCAAGGAAAACGTTGCCAAGGCCGAACTCGACCAGCAATACGAGCCCAGCCCCAGCCATCAACGCAAGGTGGCCGAGGAGAAGGTGGAGGCCCGATACGCCGTAGCCAAGGAAAAGTGCGACGACCAGAAGGGCGCGGAAAAGTCAGCTTGCGAAAAGCAGGCGAAGGCCGACGAAGCCAAGGGCAAGGCCGACATCAAGGCCAGCAAGATGTGATGCAGCCGGTCAGCGCTTGAACGACTGAACCACCGCGGCCAGTTCGGGCGACAGCTCGAACTGGCCGCGGGCTCGCACGTCCTCTTCGAGGTTGCGGTTGGTCCAGCGCTTCGGAATCCTGCGAAAGTCGGAGCGGTCGTGGTAGGACAGGGGCATGCGTCAAGGCGCGGCATTGTGCCGCCGGCGTTGATTTGGTCGCGGAATTAGGAATCCCTCCCTAGATTGCTGCAACGCAACAAAAAGGGGTTGATTCGGTTGCGGACCGGCCTATACTTGGATCCATGCTGCAGCGCAACAAAACGCGATGTCGGCAGACCCCTTTCACTGTTCTCATCCACCACCTGGAGCTCCAACATGGCACTGACCGCTGACCAATTCCTCTCCGCCCAAAAGGCCACCGTTGAAACCCTGTTCGGCCTGACCACCAAGGCATTCGAAGGCGTCGAGAAGCTGATCGAACTGAATGTGACCGCATCCAAGGCTGCCCTGGCTGAAGCCGGCACCACCGTTCAAGCCGTGCTCAGCGTCAAGGACGCCCAAGAACTGATCGCCCTGCAAGCCGGCCTGTTCCAGCCGCTCGCTGAAAAGGCAACCGCCTACAGCCGTCACCTGTACGAAATCGCCCAAGGCACGTCCGCCGAATTCACCAAGGCTTTCGAAGCCAAGGCTGCCGAAGCTCAATCCACGCTCGTGAACCTGGTCGACAGCGCTTCGAAGAACGCTCCCGCCGGTTCGGAAACCGCCGTTGCCATGATGAAGAGCGCCGTGGCTGCTGCCAACAACGCTTTCGAATCGGTGCAAAAGGCTGTCAAGCAAGCGACCGACGTCGCCGAAGCCAACTTCACCGCCGTGTCGACCTCGGCCGTGAACGCTGCCAAGAGCACCGCCCAAACCGCTTCGCGCAAGCGCTAAGCCCTCGAGCTTCCTCTAACTCCAAGTTGTCTCCTTGGGTCCTCCCGGATCCAATTCAGGGCTCTGTCGCAAGACAGGGCCCTTTTTTTTTGTGCCCGCCGTGGTCTTCGATAATCCGCGTCCTCACATCAGGAGATATCTCATGCAGATCGAAGGCAAGGTTTTCATCGTCACGGGCGGCGCGTCCGGCCTGGGCGAAGGCGCCGCCCGCATGCTGGCGGCCAACGGCGGCAAGGTTGTAGTGGCCGACATGCAGGCGGAAAAGGGCGCTGCGGTGGCACAGGAAATCGGCGGAGTTTTCGTCAAGTGCGACGTAAGCCAGGAGGCCGACGGCCAGGCCGCCGTTGCCGCGGCGTTGCAACTCGGGAAGCTGGTGGGCCTGGTCAACTGCGCCGGCATCGCGCCAGCCGAGAAAACCGTGGGCAAGAACGGCGCGCACGCGTTGTCGGTGTTCAGCAAGACGGTGACGGTCAATCTCATCGGCAGCTTCAACATGATCCGGCTCGCAGCCGACGCGATGAGCAAGAACGAGCCCGAATCCACCGGCGAGCGCGGCGTGCTGATCTCCACCGCCTCGGTGGCAGCCTATGACGGCCAGATGGGCCAGGCAGCCTACTCCGCGTCCAAGGGCGGCGTGGTCGGCATGACGCTGCCGATCGCGCGCGACCTGGCCCGCAACGGCATCCGCAACATGACGATCGCACCCGGCATCTTCGGCACTCCCATGCTGTTCGGCATGCCGCAAGAGGTGCAGGACGCGCTGGCGGCCAGCGTGCCGTTTCCGTCGCGGCTCGGCACGCCGGCGGACTATGCGAAGCTGGCGAAACACATCATCGAGAACGACATGCTCAACGGCGAAGTCATCCGCCTCGATGGCGCCATCCGCCTGCCGCCGCGCTGAGCGCTAGAAATGCGGGCCGGGCGGACGCCACGGCCCGCCCGGTACACGGCCCGTCTTCGTGCGGTGCGCGCGCTCGAGCCGCTCGTATTCCGCGATGACCTGGGCCCCGAAAAGCACCAGCGTCGCCGCAATCTCCAGGCTCAGCATCACCACGATCGCCGTGGTCAGCGAGCCGTAGACGACGTTCACCTGCGACAGCGTCGAGAAATACCAGATCAGCACGCGGCGCGTCAGCTCCCACAGCAGCGCCGCCGTCACGCCACCGAGCAGTGCATGGCGCCATGACAGCCGACCGACCGGCATCACCAGGTACAGCGACGTCAGCATGAAGATCTCGCCGGACAGCCCCAGCAGGTAAAGCAGCAGCCCTGACACACCTTTCAGCGACCAGCTTCGCCCCAGCAGTTCGATGCTCTCCTTGCCGATCACCTGCAGCGCGCCTGCCACCACGGTGGCCAGCAGCAGCCCGACGCACAGGCTCAGGATGTAGAGGTAGGGCATCACGAGCGACAACAGGGCGTGCCGCCGATGCAGCGCCTTGCGGTGATGAAAAATCACCGCCATGGCGCTTTCCAGCACGGTGAAGGCGAGCGAGCTGAAAAAGATCATCGTCACCAGCAACACCGGCCCGAGCACGTCGCGATGGTCCAGGAAGTTCGAGAGTTCGGTGACTATCGCGCGTGACTGCCCCGGCAGCAACCATTCCAGGTAACGCCCGACCGTGCCCAGCAACTCGTACTCGCCGATGAACTGGGACAGCGCGATCACGCTGAGGATCAACAGCGGCACGATCGACAGCAGGGCGTAGTAGGCCACCGCACCGGCCAGCAGCAAGCCCTGGTTCGCCCGGAAGGCCTTGAGCGCTCCCCACATGAAGCGCAGCGGGTGGCGCAGGAAAGGAGGAGCGTTGGCGAGCGGGTTGCGCATCATCGTCCCGGCAGTATGCAGCCACCACGCGGGGCCGGCACGCCTTGCGTATCATCGGCCGCTCCCCGCCCCATGACCATCCCCGCTTCATTCATCCAGGAACTGATCGCGCGCGCCGACGTGGTGGAAATCGTCGGGCGCTACGTGCAGTTGAAGAAGGCCGGCGCCAACTTTATCGGCCTGTGTCCGTTCCACGGTGAGAAATCGCCCTCTTTCTCTGTCAGCCCGACCAAGCAGTTCTATCACTGCTTCGGCTGCGGTGTGCATGGCAACGCCATCGGCTTCCTGATGGAGCATGCAGGCATGGGCTTCGTCGAGGCCGTGCACGACCTGGCCGGCCAGTACGGTTTGCAGGTGCCGGAAGACGATGCCTCGCCCGAGGAACGTGCCCGCGCCGCCGGCCAGCGCCAGAAGCAGGCCACGCTCTCGGAAGTGCTGGAAAAGGCCGGCGATGCCTATCGCAAGCACCTGCGCCAGTCGGCCACCGCCGTCGATTACCTGAAGGGGCGCGGCGTGTCCGGCGAGGTGGCCAGGCAATACGGCATCGGCTATGCCCCACCGGGCTGGCGCACGTTGGCCAGTGTCTTCCCCGAATACGACGATCCGCTGCTGGCCGAATGCGGCCTGGTCATCGTCGGCGAAGAAGGCGAAGACAAGCGCTACGACCGCTTTCGCGACCGGGTGATGTTCCCGATCCGCAATGTGAAGGGCGAATGCGTCGGTTTTGGCGGGCGCGTGCTCGGCGACGAAAAGCCCAAGTACCTCAATTCGCCAGAAACCCCGGTTTTCAGCAAGGGGCGCGAACTGTATGGCCTGTTCGAAGCCCGCGCCGCACTGCGCGACCAGGGCTATGCGCTCGTGACCGAAGGCTACATGGACGTGGTGGCGCTGGCGCAACTGGGCTTTCCGAACGCGGTGGCGACGCTCGGCACGGCCTGCACGCCGGAGCATGTGCAAAAGCTCTTTCGCTTCACCGATTCGGTGGTGTTCAGCTTCGACGGCGACGCCGCCGGCCGGCGCGCCGCGCGCAAGGCGCTCGACGGGGCCCTGCCCTTTGCGACGGATGTGCGCAGCATCAAGTTCCTGTTCCTGCCGGCCGAGCACGACCCGGACAGCTTCATCCGCGAATACGGCGCCGAGGCGTTTGCCCGCTTCGTCAGCGAGGCGACGCCGCTGAGCCGATTCATGCTGGAAGCGGCGCGCGAGGGTTGCGATCTGGGCAGCGCAGAGGGTCGTGCCCACATGGCCAGCAACGTACGCCCGCTCTGGGGCGCCATGCCGGACGGCGCGCTGAAGCGCCAACTGCTGGAAGACATCGCAGGGCTGGTGCAACTTGGCTCGCAGGCGCTGACCGACCTCTGGGCGCCCGCCGCGCCGGCCCAGCGCGGCGCGTCGTCGTCGCCGGATGGGCCGCCCATGCCGGATTCCGACTGGGACGCGCCATGGACGCCCGACTACGGCCCCACCGACGGCGGCAAGCGCCCGTTCAAGAAAAAGTGGGAAAAAGGCAGCTGGGGGAAAGGCGGTTGGGGCCGCGACAAGTCCGCGGCTGCCGCCGCACCGCGCGGTCGCACCCTGCCGCTCGGCCGTCCGGACGTCGCAGCCCGCCTGCTGCTGTCGAACATGGCGGCGTGGGAGGCGCTCACCCAGGAGATGCACGGCATCCTGTGCGAACTGCCCGGTACGCACGGCCAGCTTTTTGCATGGCTCGACAGCCAGGTCCACGAACATGGCGCCCAGCCGTGGGCCGCTTTGCGTGAAGGCATGCGCGGCTTGCCTTTCGAGGCGCTGGCGAACAAGGTGATGACGGGCCCGGACGGCGCGCCCATCGACTCCGCGGCCGACAACGCGGCAGCGGAAGCCGCCGCCGAACTGCGCAACGTGCTCGACTACATGCTCGATGACCGCCTCAAGGCCAAGGAAAGCGAGGCTATTGCCGCCGCCGGCACCGATCCGCATGCCATCGAGCGTTACAGGGCGTTACAGGCACGTCGGCGCGAGCTTCAATTGCGGCTTTCCCCCGCAAGAAATACCCCTTGAAATCCGCCTGTCAAGCTATAATCTAAGGCTGTCTGTACGGCAAGAGCGACAGCAGCACCTCCGGGCCGACCCCATGCGCAATGCACTTCCCAACGGGAAAAGGGTCAAAACACCGCAAGGACTGCACACCAAATGATCGCCCGACATCTTGCCGTCAGGAGAGTTTCCTCTCCGTTTCCGTATGCCCGCGCCGGGTAGGCGCAGCCAAATCTTTTTTTGGCTCAGTGATTCCGCTTGTTCATTCTTGTTTCACGAGGTCGTATGCCCAGCTCCAAGAAGCCTGCCGTGTCAGCCACCAAACCCGTCGCGGCGAAGCCGTTGAAGGCCGCCGCCGCCCCCAAGGCGACCGTTGCCACGAAAGCCAAAACTGTGACCTCCACGAAATCGCCCGCCTCCGCTGAACTCAAGAAACCCGCCGCTGCCGCAACGACCGTGGCCGCTCCGGCCGCCCCGCGCAAGGTCGGCCGACCGCCCAAGGCCGCCGCGGCTGCCGCCACCGGCGCAGCCGCTCCCGCCACCGGCGCCAAGCGCGGCCGCAAGCCCAAGGCCAAGGACGACGCGCCGGCGAGCGACATCGACATGTCGGACATCGAGGACGACCTGGCCGGTGAACCGGTCGCCGCGTCCACCGAGGAAAAGGTCAAGCCGCTGCGCATGAAGATCAGCAAGGCGAAGGAACGCGCCTTGATGAAGGAGTTCGGCCTCGACGAGACCGTGCTCTCCGAAGAAGACATGGCCAAGCGCCGCCAGCGCCTGAAGACGCTGATCACGCTCGGCAAGACGCGCGGCTACCTGACGCAGGGCGAAATATCCGACCACTTGCCCGACAAGCTGGTCGACGCCGAGACCATGGAAGTCGTGGTCACGATGCTGAACGACCTCGGCGTGGCGGTGTACGAACAAACGCCCGACGCCGAGACCCTGCTGCTGAACAACACGGCACCCACGGCCACCACGGTTGAAGAAGCCGAAGAAGAAGCCGAAGCCGCCCTGTCCACCGTGGACAGCGAATTCGGCCGCACCACCGACCCGGTCCGCATGTACATGCGCGAAATGGGCACGGTCGAACTGCTGACGCGCGAAGGCGAAATCGAAATCGCCAAGCGAATCGAAGGCGGCCTGATGGCGATGATGGAAGCGATCTCGGCCTCGCCGGCCACGATCGCCGAGATCCTGCGCCTGGGCCAGGAAATCCGCGAAGGCAAGGTCGTGATCTCGACCATCGTCGATGGCTTCTCCAACCCCAACGAGGCCGATGACTACGTGGCCGAGGAAGACTTCGACGAGTTCGACGCGGAAGACGACGACGACGGCAACGGCGGCTCGAAGGCACTGACCAAGAAGCTGGAAGAACTCAAGCGCGACGCGCTGGAGCGCTTCGACCGCATGGCCGACCTGTTCGAGAAGGTCCACAAGATCTACGACAAGGAAGGCTACGGCACGCCGGGCTACGAGAAAGCGCAACGCGCCCTGTCGGACGAATTGATGACCATCCGCTTCACCGCCCGCACCATCGAGAAGCTGTGCGACATGGTCCGTACGCAGGTCGACGATGTGCGCAAGAAGGAACGCGAACTGCGCCGCATCATCGTGGACAAGTGCGGCTTCCCGCAGGACGAGTTCATCCGCGACTTCAGCGGCTTCGACAAGCACGGCCACAAGGTTGCCTCCAACCTGCTGAACCAGAAGTGGGTCGAGAAGCAGGCCGCCGCCGGCAAGCCGTGGAGCGCCGTGCTCGCCCGCAACATCCCGCCGGTGCAGGAATTGCAGCAAAAGCTCGCCGACATCCAGTCGCGCGTGGTGGTGCCGCTCACGCAACTGAAGGACATCAACAAGCGCATGAACGAGGGCGAATCGTCCTCGCGCGATGCCAAGAAGGAAATGATCGAGGCCAACCTGCGCCTCGTGATCTCCATCGCCAAGAAGTACACCAACCGCGGCCTGCAGTTCCTCGACCTGATCCAGGAAGGCAACATCGGCCTGATGAAGGCGGTCGACAAGTTCGAATACCGCCGCGGCTACAAGTTCTCAACCTACGCGACGTGGTGGATCCGCCAGGCGATCACCCGCTCGATCGCCGACCAGGCGCGCACCATCCGCATCCCGGTGCACATGATCGAGACGATCAACAAGATGAACCGCATCTCGCGCCAGCACTTGCAGGAGTTCGGCTTCGAGCCCGACGCCGGCATCCTGGCCGCAAAGATGGAGATTCCGGAAGACAAGATCCGCAAGATCATGAAGATCGCGAAAGAGCCGATCTCCATGGAAACGCCGATCGGCGACGACGACGATTCGCACCTGGGCGACTTCATCGAGGACAGCAGCAACACGGCGCCGATCGAGGCCGCGATGCAGGCCGGCCTGCGCGACGTGGTGAAAGACATCCTCGATTCGCTGACGCCGCGCGAAGCCAAGGTGCTGCGCATGCGCTTCGGCATCGAGATGTCGACCGACCACACGCTGGAAGAAGTCGGCAAGCAGTTCGACGTGACGCGCGAGCGCATCCGCCAGATCGAGGCCAAGGCGCTGCGCAAGCTGAAGCACCCGTCGCGTTCGGACAAGCTGCGCAGCTTCATCGACACGCTGTAATTCTCCCTCTGGCTCTCTGAGGCCATGGCGCCCGACGCGCCCTTCACAGGGCGCCGGGCGCCATCTCTTTTTGGCAGGAGAATGACGACCACTCCATGAACCCGAACGCAGACAAACTCTGGCAAGCACCGCGGTGGGCGTTGGCAGTTCTGCTCGCCGTATTGGGCATGCTGGGGCCGTTTTCGATCGACACCTACATCCCGGCCTTCTCGGGCATCGCGAGCACCATCGGCGCGACGCCGGCCGAGATGCAGCAAACGCTCTCCGCGTACCTGTTCGGGTTCGCGTTCATGAACATGTTCCACGGGGCGCTGTCGGACAGCTTTGGCCGCAGGCCGGTGGTGCTGTGGGGGCTGGCGATTTTCACGCTGGCTTCGCTGGGCTGCGCGTTGTCGCAGACCATCGGGCAACTGGTGCTGTTTCGCGCGTTGCAGGGCCTGTCGACGGGTGCGGGCATCGTGGTGTCGCGGGCGGTGATTCGCGACATGTTCCCGCCGGCCGAAGCGCAGAAGGTGATGGCGCAAGTCACGATCTACTTCGGCGTGGCGCCGGCCATTGCGCCGATCATAGGAGGCGTGCTGTTCGTGCACCTGGGGTGGCACAGCGTCTTCTGGTTCCTGGTGGCGGTGGGCGTCGCGCTGTTCGCGGCCAACTGGAAGTTGCTGCCGGAAACGCTGCATGAGGAGCATCGCCAGTCGTTCCATGTGCGGCACCTGCTGCGCGGCTACTGGGACCTGTGCTCCGACCCGCGCTTCCTGCTGCTGGCGCTGGCGAGCGGCGTGCCGTTCAACGGCATGTTTCTCTATGTCCTGTCGGCGCCGGCGTTCCTGGGCGACCACCTGGGTCTCGCGCCGACGCAGTTCTTCTGGTTCTTCATCTTGACCATCGGCGGCATCATGAGCGGCGCGCGGTCCAGCGGCCAGATGGCCGGCAAGGTGGCGCCGAAGCACCAGATTCGCCATGGCTTCCTGATCATGGTCGTGAGTGCGCTGGTCAACGTCGTGGCCAACGCCCTGTTCGCGCCGAATGCGTACTGGGCGCTGTGGCCGCTGGCCGTTTTCGCTTTCGGCTGGGCGTTGATGGTGCCCGGCGTGACGCTGCTGGTGCTCGACCTTCATCCCGAGCGCCGCGGCATGGCATCGTCCCTGCAAGCCGTGATCGGGTCTACCGCCAATGGCGTGGTGGCCGGGGTGGTGGCGCCGCTGGTGATGCACTCGACGCTTGCCTTGGCGCTGACCTCGGCCCTGATGCTCGGCGTAGGGCTGGTCGCGTGGATCTGGCTGCATCGGCGCTGGCCCGAGATCGGGCGCTTGGTCGCGGCCTGAAGCATGGGTCTGGATTCGGTTCGCACTGCCCTTCGCGCCTGGCTGCCAGGAAGCACGCGAGTCAACGCCAAGGAGCGCTTGCGCGCGGTGGCCGGCGCGCTGCTGGGCTTGCTGCTCACGGCGCTGGTGTGCCGCGCGTTCGCGGAGCATGGCGGTGTCTGGCTGGTGGCGCCGCTGGGCGCAAGCGCGGTGCTGGTCTTTGCGGTGCCGGCGAGCCCGCTGGCGCAGCCGTGGTCGGTGGTCGGCGGCAACACGATCTCCGCGCTCGCCGGCATCGCTTGTGCCACCTGGATTCCGGACCCGGCCTGGGCGGGCGCCTGCGCCACGGCGCTCGCCATCGGGCTCATGTTTTCGCTGCGATGCCTGCATCCGCCCGGCGGCGCGATGGCGCTGCTGGCGGTGCTGACGCACACCACTTCGATGACTTTCGCGTTGTTTCCGGCGATGACCAATTCGCTGCTGCTGGTGCTGGCGGGCGTTGCGTACAACACCAGGACCGGCAGGCGCTATCCACACGTCCAGGCCGCCCCCGCCGCGCCACCCGCCAACGCACGCTTCAGCTCGGCCGACGTGGACGCGGTGCTGGCCCGCTACAACCAGGTGCTCGACATCAGCCGCGACGATCTCGAGGCCCTGATCCAGCAAACCGAGGTCGAGTCGTTCCGACGCCGCATGGGGAGCCTGCGCTGCGTGGACATCATGTCGCCCGACCCGGTGTCGGTGGAGTTCGGCACGTCGCTGCAAGATGCCTGGATGGCGATGCAGCTGCGGCACATCAAGGCGCTGCCCGTGACGGACCGCACGCGGCGGGTGGTCGGCATCGTCACACAGGCGGACTTCTTCCGCCACATCGACCTGCGGCTGCACCAGGGACTCGGCGCGCGGCTGCGCAGCTTCCTGCGGCCCACGCCGGGCGTCACGTCGAGCAAGGCCGAGGTCGTTGGGCAGATCATGACGAAGCAGGTGCGCGTCGCCAGCGACGATCGCCCGGCGCTGGACCTGGTGCCGCTGTTTTCGGATGCGGGCCACCATCACATACCGATCATCGACAGCGGGCAGCGGCTGGTGGGCATGATCACGCAGTCCGATTTCGTCCGCGCGCTCTACCGCGCCGTGCGCCCTGAGAGCTGAGCCCCATGCATCCTCACGAACTGCTCGAGCACTATGGCTACTACGCTGTCTTCCTCATCGGGCTGTTCGAGGGCGAGACCATCCTGATGCTCGGTGCCTACGCGGTGCACCAGGGCTACCTTTCGATGCTGCCGCTGATCGGCTGCGGTGCGCTGTCGGCGTTTTGCGCGGACCAGTTCTACTTTCACCTCGGCCGGCGCAAGGGCGCCGAGTTGCTGGCCAAGCGCCCGAAGCTGGCGGCCCACATCGAGCGCGTCGGCGGATTCATCGCGCGGCATCCGGTGGCGACGATATTCATCACGCGCTTTGCCTGGGGCTTCCGCGTCGTGATGCCGGCCACGCTGGGCATGGGCACCCTGTCAGCTGCCACCTATGCCGCGCTGGACGCCGTGGCGGCCGTGGCATGGGCGGCCATCGTGGCGCTGTTCGGCGTGGAAGTCACCGGCGTCGTGCATGGACTGGTGGGCCGGCTGCGGCCCCACGAGCACCTGATCGTCTTCGGCGCCGTCGCCATCGCGCTGACGTTGGCGCTGCTGCGGCAGTGGCGGGTTCGGCGCTAGGCCGCTTCAAGCCTGGCCTTCATGGCGCGCATGCCAGCGTCGATCATCCCGGCGATGGCGGGGGCCATCGCGTTGGGCAACAGGTCGGCAATCCACACCACCTTGCACCTCCCCGCGCCCTCATCGAACACCTGGAACGACGCGTTGTGATGCGAGAGGCGCTCGCCCGTGGCTGACCACACCAGGCGCCGCGCGTCGTCGTCGAGGTCGACGATCACCTCGCGCGCCTCGATGCCGTTGCCGAACTTGACGATGCGCGCATCGTTTCCGTCCATGCGGCATTCGACAACGAAGCCCGGCACCAGCCGCGTGTGCAATGCGCCGACGTCGCGCACGGCATCCCAGACTTGCGCGGCGTCCGCGGCGAGGCTCATTTCACGATGGATCGATGCCATGGGAATCTCCTGTGTCAAGGCGCCTTGCGGCGTCGGGGTCTCAGTACACGCCCAGGGCCAGTCCGGCCGCCAGCGCAGCGCCAAGATCGCGGCATTGGGCGAGGTCGTCGGCACCGATCTGCTTGGTCCGGAGGATGGCCTCCGGCGTCTGCGCATGGGTGCAGACGATGAGTGTCGGCGCAACCTGCTTGAGTCGCCAGCCGGTGGCGATGCGCTCCAGCTGGCGCAGCGCGTTCTGGCCATCACTACCGGCGCAAATCAGCGCGAGGTAGGGCCGGCCATTGAGACGGTCGAGCGCGGCGTAGTAGCAGCGGTCGAAGAAGTCCTTCATGAGCCCGGCCATCGACGCCAGGTTCTCCGGCGTCGCGAACACGAAGCCATCGGCCGCGAGCACGTCATCGGGTTTCGCTTCCGGTGCGCGCAACAGGCGTACGCGCACGCCGGCCTCGTCGCGCGCGCCCTCGGCGGCTGCGTGTGCCATTTGCTCGGTGCCGCCGGTCATGGAGTGGTAGACGATCAACAGCGTCTTCGGGTTCATGGTGGGGCAGCATAGCCGCGAGCGCCGTTCGGGGGGAGCGGCAACGGCCGATTCTTCGTGCCGTAGGGCTGGGGCGCTCGGGGTGCGTGCCGAGGGCACTGGGCATCCCCCTCCGCGAATGTCCCCCGCCTTCGGCTCCTCCTTTATTTCGCTGCGGGGGACACCCAGCACCCTCGGCACGCGCAACGGTCGGCAGTAGCGGCCGATCAACGACTGCGCGTCTGGATCACGTCGATGGTGTTCTCTGCGCAGCAAAATAGAGGAGGAGCCGCAGGCTGACGGCGGGGGACATTCTCGAAGCAGAGTACGCCGTCGGCGTGATCCCGTCCCCGTACGGACACGTTGCAATCCGGACCCGGCCAAAGATGCCTGGAAAGCACATGACGTTCGTCCGCGGCCATCGGGACGGCCCACACCTGCATATGAGGTTTGAGCGAATCCGGATCACGGCGTATAAGCAGGCTTTCCGCTCCAAGGACCGCGTGAATGAGCTTCGATCTCGATCCCGACTTCGCCCGTCGACCCGCCATCCTGGTTGTCGACGACACCCCGGACAACCTGATGCTTCTGAGCAACCTGCTCAAGGACAAGTACACGGTCAAGGTGGCGAACAGCGGCGAGAAGGCTCTGCGGATCGCGCGGGCGGGCGACCCGCTCGACCTGATCCTGCTCGACGTCATGATGCCGGGCCTTTCGGGCCACGAGGTGGCGCGCCAGCTCAAGGCCGACCCCGCGACGCGTGACATCCCCATCATTTTCCTGACCGCGCTGTCGTCCGAGGAGGACGAGACGCTGGGGCTGGAAATAGGCGCTGCCGACTACATCACCAAGCCGATCCGCCCGCCGGTGTTGATGGCGCGGGTGGACACCCAGTTGAAGATCAAGGCCGCCGCCGACTTCCTGCGCGATCAGAAGGATTACCTGGAACAGGAGGTCGCCCGGCGCACGCGCGAAGTGACGGCCATCCAGGACGTCACGATCCTGGCCATGGCATCGCTCGCCGAAGCGCGCGACAACGAGACCGGCAACCACATCCGCCGCACGCAGCACTACGTCAGGGTGCTGGCCGAGCAGTTGCGCGACCATCCGCGCTTCGGCCACTTCCTGGACGACGCGACCATCGCGCTGCTGTTCAAGTCGGCGCCGCTGCATGACATCGGCAAGGCCGGCATCCCCGACCGCATCCTCTTGTCGCCCGGCACGCTCAGCCCCGAGGACTTCGAGATCATGAAGACCCACACCACGCTGGGCCGCGATGCAATCGAGCAGGCCGAAAGGCAACTCGGCACCGACGTGGCCTTCCTTCGCCATGCCAAGGAAATTGCGTACGGCCACCAGGAACGGTGGGACGGCAGCGGCTACCCCGAGGGCCGCGCGGGAGACGCCATCCCGATCGCCGCGCGCATCATGGCCGTGGCCGACGTCTACGACACCCTCACCAGCCGCGGCGTCTACAAGGACGGCATGCCGCACGAGCAGGCGGCAGGCATGATCGACGAGGGCCGAGGCGTCGAATTCGACCCGGACATCGTCGACGCATTCCTCGCGCGCGCCGATGACTTCCGCGAGATCGCCGTGCGCTTCGCCGACACCGACGACGACATCGCGAAGAAGATGGAGGCGCTGGTCTTCATCGCCGAATCGGCCTGATGCGCAAGCTCCTCGAACTGCTTGAACGTCTGTCGCTGCGCCGCAAGCTGGTCCTGGGCTTCGGGTCGTTGCTGCTGCTGACCCTGGCGCTGGGCGTGCAGAGCCTGCTCACGATCGAGCGATTCAACAGCGACTTCCAGAGCCTGCAATCCAAGGACGTGGTCGGCATGGCACGAACCAAGGAGGCACAGATCCACCT
Source organism: Variovorax humicola (assembly GCF_037889915.1). Taxonomy (NCBI): domain Bacteria; kingdom Pseudomonadati; phylum Pseudomonadota; class Betaproteobacteria; order Burkholderiales; family Comamonadaceae; genus Variovorax; species Variovorax humicola. The sequence goes on from NZ_JBBKZV010000020.1 coordinate 86,139, forward strand.
GTTATGGCTGCGGCTGAGCCTGCGCAACGCCATATGGGCGACGGGCCCGGCGCAGCGCGACGCCTGGTTGAAGCTTTTCGATGCCAGGCTTGCTCAACTGCACAGCGCGATCCAGAAGATCCGGCCCACGCTGCTGCGCCGCGAGAACGTCGAGCGGCTGGACGAGTTCGAAGCACTGCTGGCGCAACTGGAAACGGCCACCACGGAGGCGGCAGACCTGTCCCGCCGCGGATTGGACGCGCAGGCGCACGCCCTGGTGGACGAAGGCGCCGTCAGGCAACTCGCCGCGGAGGCCGAGGGTCTGCTCGACCAGATTGCGGCCGTGAAGGAGGACGCGGCCGACAAGGCCGCCGACGACATCCAGACGATCGCCGACCGAAACAAGACGCTGTCGCTGGTGCTGCTGCTTGGTGGCCTGGGCCTCACGCTGCTGTCGTCGTGGGCGATTGCGGTGTCGATCCGCCGACCCAGCACACGCGTGCGGTTGGCCGTCGACGCCCTGGCGCGCGGCCAGCTCGACCGGCCGGTGCCGCACACCAAGCTGCCCAACGAGGTGGGCGAGCTCGCACGTGCCGTCTCCAAGCTGCAGTCGGAATTGCAGCAGCTCGACGAACAACGGTGGAACAAGCACCACCAGGCGCAGATCCAGGCCGAACTGCAGCAGGCGGCCACGCCGGCCGAACTCGCCGGGCGCTTCCTGCGCGGCGTCGCCCCGCTGCTCCATGCCGCGCAGGCGGCGCTCTACCGCGTCGACGTCGCGGCGCGGACGCTGGACCTGGTCGACTCGCATGGCACCGCCCCCGGCCAGTTGCCCGAGGACCGGCTCTCCTTTGGCGAGGGACTCGCCGGCAAGTGCGCGGAGGAAGGCCGCGAGACCTTCGCGGACCCAGCGGATCCAGGCGCAATCGCTCCGGGCTGGCAGGCCGCCCTGCCGATCTTCCAGGGTGAGCGCCTGCTCGGCGTGGTTGCGCTGGCCGCCCCGGCCGCACCGCTCGGCAAGGAACTCGCGCTCCTGCGCGACCTGTTGCCCAGGCTGGCGATGAGCATGACGGTCATCGAGCGCAACCAGGCCGTGCAGGACCTGCTCGACCAGACGCGCCTGCAGTCCGCGTCGATCCGCGCCCAGGCCGATCGCCTGGAGGAGCAGGCCGCGGCGCTGCAGGCGCAGCAGGCCTCGCTGGAGGCGACACGAGCCTGGTACCAGGGCATCGTCGAGGCGGCGCCCGACGGCATGCTGATCGTTGATGCCGAAGGCCGCATCCTGCTGGCAAATCCCGAGCTGCATCGCTTGTTCGGGTATCCGCAAGGCGAACTGATCGGCCAGCCGATGGAGAGGCTCGTGCCGCCCGACAGCCGGCCGAGCCATCCGGCGTTGCGCGCGAGCTTCATGGCCCAGCGCCTGGCGCGCCAGATGGGCAGCGCACAAGCCGACCTGCAAGGGATGCGCAAGGACGGCAGCCGGTTCTCCCTCGAGATCGGGCTGTCACAACTGCCCGCCATCGACGAGCGGGGCGTTTGCACCTGCGCGTCGGTGCGCGACATCACCGAACGACGCGCGATGCAGGCAGCCTTGCGCGACACCGAGGAGCGCTTCCGCCGCATCATCGAACAGGCCCCCGCGGGCCTGCTGATCGCGGACGACGACACCGAGGAGTTGCTGTTCTCCAACCAGAAGCTGGAAGAGGTGTTCGACGAACCGGTCAACCGGGTGGCGCGCCGATCGGACCGCGCGAAGTACTGGACGGACCCCGAGGCGCTCGCCCGCTACATCGAACTCATCGACAGCCACGACACCGTGCGCGACTTCGAGGTCACCTACCGGCGGCGCGACCACAGCCTGCGCCACGTGCTGCTGTCGTCGACGCGGGTGCGCGCGGGCGGGCGGTCGATCCGCGGCAACTGGTTCTTCGACATCACCGATCGCAAGGCGGCCGAGGCACAAGCGCAGCGTGCCCTTGAGATTGCCGAGGAGGCCACGCGTGTGAAGAGCGACTTCCTTGCCAACATGAGCCACGAGATCCGCACGCCGATGAACGCCATCATCGGCATGAGCCACCTGGCATTGAAGACCGACCTCGACGGACGGCAGCGCAACTACATCGAGAAGGTGAACCGCGCGGCCGAGAGCCTGCTGGGCATCATCAACGACATCCTCGACTTCTCCAAGATCGAGGCGGGCAAGATGAGCCTCGAGCAGGCGCCCTTCCGGCTCGAGGAAGTGCTCCACGACTTCGCGAACATGGTGAGCCTGAAGGCCGAGGGCAAGGGCCTCGAGTTGCTGTTCGACACGTCGGCCGCGTTACCGACCGCACTGGTCGGCGACCGGCTGCGCCTGGGCCAGGTGCTGGTCAACCTGGGCAACAACGCCGTCAAGTTCACGCAGGCAGGCGAGATCGTCATCGGCGTGCGGGTGGAAGACCTGCACGACGATCGGGTGGAACTGCACTTCTGGTGCAGCGACACGGGCATCGGCATGACGCCGGAGCAGATCACGCGAATGTTCCAGCCCTTCAGCCAGGCCGACGGCTCCATCACGCGCCGATACGGCGGCACCGGCCTGGGCCTGACCATCTCGAAGAACATCGTGGAGATGATGGGGGGCCGCATCTGGGTCGAGAGCGAGGCCGGCAAGGGATCGACCTTCCGCTTCACGGCGCAGTTCGGGCTGCAGTCACCATCGCAGTTGCGCCGCATGTTCAGGGCGGACGAATTGCGGGGCCAGCGCGCGTTGGTCGTGGACGACAATGCGAGCGCGCGCGACATCCTGTCGACGATGGCCAGGGGCTTCGGGCTCGAGGTCGACATTGCCCACAGTGGGCAGGAGGCTGTCGAACGAGTGGCGCAGTCCCAACGAACGCACCTCCCCTACGACCTCGTTCTGATGGACTGGCGAATGCCGGGCATGGACGGCGTGGAGGCCACGCAGGGCATCCAGGCGCACGCGCCAGGGCGGCCGCCCGCCGTGATCATGGTCACTGCCCTCGCCCGCCACGAGGCACAGGAAGCGGCCGAGCGGCGCGCGGTTCCCTTGCCGCTGGTCCTGACCAAGCCGGTCACGCCCTCCACCTTGCTCGAAGCGATCGGACATGTGCTCGGCCACGGGCCGCTGACCGAAAGCCGAGTTGCCCAGGACGCTGGTCCCGATGCGCCCGCAATGGCGCAACTGGCCGGCGCGCGGGTGCTGCTGGTGGAAGACAACGACGTGAACCAGGAACTGGCCCGGGAGCTGCTGGAAAGCGCCGGCATCCAGGTGGTCATCGCCGGCGACGGGGCGCAGGCGCTTCAACTGTTGCAGCACGACGCCACGTTCGACGGCGTGCTGATGGATTGCCAGATGCCCGTGCTCGATGGCTACGCGGCCACGCGCAGGCTTCGCGAGCAGGCCCGTTTCAGCGAGATGCCCATCATCGCGATGACGGCCAATGCGATGGCCGGCGATCGCGAAAAGGCCTTGGCCAGCGGCATGAACGATCACATCGCCAAACCGCTGGACGTGGCCGTGATGTTCGCGACGATGGCGAAGTGGATCCACCCGGCGAATGCATCGCCGAAGCCGCAGCCGCCGAACCGCACCGCCGTTGCACCGGCGGATTCGAACGACCTTCCGCCATTGCCGGGAATCGATCAAGCAGCGGGCCTGGCCACGTGCCAAGGCAGGCCCGACCTGTATCGACGGCTGCTTTGCAAGTTCCACAGTTCGCAAGAGGCGTTCGCCACGGCATTCGTTCAGGCGCTGGAAGGCGACGACGAGTCGGCACCGGCGCGCGTCGCGCACACCCTTCGAGGGACCGCGGGCAACATCGGCGCGACCGCGTTGGCGCAGGCCGCGGCCGCGCTCGAGAGCGCTTGCCAGCAAGGCCTGCGCAATGACGCGCTGCGCGAACCGCTGGCAGCCGTGATGCGCGAACTGACGCCGGTGATGGACGGCCTGCGCGAACTCGCATCGGCGGCAGCAGAGGCAGCGACGGACAGGACGGCCGAACTGCCGCTGGAGCGCCTCGCCCCCCTGCTCGAGCGGCTGAAGCAACGACTCGCCGACAGCGATCCGGATGCGCTGGAGCTTTCTGCCGAACTCATGCAGAGCCTTGCCGCGCACCCCGACCACAAGGCCGCGGTGCGGCGCATCGCGAGCAAGGTCGACAACTTCGAGTTCGACGAGGCGATGGGACTGCTTGAATCCTGGGAAAGCGGGTGGCCGTCGTCGTAGCGTCAGCGCGCCACGCCCAGCAGCCGCTCCAGCACTTCGGGTTGCGCGCGCAGGGCGGAGGCGCTGTCGGCATGAACGACGGTGCCGTGGTCCAGCACGACAGTCCGGTCCGAGATCGCGAGGATCGCCTGCGGGTGCTGCTCAACGATGATGGCCGCCAGACCTTCGTCCCGGGTGATGCGGCGGATGGCGCGCAGCAATTCCTCCACGATGATCGGCGCCAGGCCTTCGAGCGGCTCGTCGAGCAGCAGCAGCCTGGGGTTGACCACCAGGGCCCGGCCGACCGCTAGCATCTGCTGCTCGCCGCCAGAGAGTTGCGTGCCGAGGTTGCCCTTGCGCTCGGCCAGGCGAGGGAACATCTCGTAGACGCGCCGCGGATTCCACGGCCCCGGCCGCTCCACCGCCGTCAGGTTCTCGTGCACGGTGAGCGACTTGAAGATGTTGCGCTCCTGCGGCACCCAGCCGATGCCGGCTGCGGCGCGCTGGTGCGGCGCGAGCCTGTCGAGCGCGACACCGCCGAGCGCAATGCGGCCGCCATGCTGGCGCGTGGCGCCGGCCAGCGTGTTGATGAACGTGGTCTTGCCTGTGCCATTGCGGCCGAGCAAGGCAAGCGTCTCGCCGACACCGAGCGCCAGGGACACATCGTGCAGCACCACGGCCTCGCCATAGCCCGCACGCAATGCTTCGACCTTGAGCAGTTCAGGCATGCCCGTCCTCCCGCGAGTGAGCGTGGGAGCCACTGGTTCCGTGGCCGAGATAGACCTCCTTGACTTTCGGGTCGCCGGCGATCTCCTCGGGGCTTCCTTCGGTCAGCAGCGTGCCGTTGACCAGCACCGTCATGCGGTCGGCGAAGCTGAAGACCAGGTCCATGTCGTGTTCGATGAGCAGCACCGACACATCGGACGGCAATGCGGCGACGGTCTGCAGCAACTCTTCGCGCTCGCCGGCCGGCACGCCGGCGACAGGCTCGTCGAGCAGCAGCACACGCGGTTCGCAGGCCAGCGCGATCGCAATCTCCAGCAGCCGGCGCTTGCCGTATGCAAGCTGCTTGACTGCCTGCTGCGCAACGTCCGCGAGCCGAAAGTGCTCCAGCAGTTCGCTTGCGCGTTCGACCACGCGTGCCGAAGCGCCAAGTGGCCGCCACCACTGCGCCGACAGCCCTTGCTGACGCGACACGACGAGCGCCAGCGTCTCCAGCGGCGTCATCGAATCGAACAGCTGGTTGATCTGGAACGTGCGCACCAGGCCGCGTGCCACGCGCTTGTGCGGCGCGAGCCGGGTGATGTCTTCGCCGAGCAGTTCGATGCGGCCTTCAGTCGGCGTGAGCACGCCGGTGAGCAGGTTGATGAGCGTGGTCTTGCCCGCGCCGTTGGGGCCGATCAGCGCATGGCGCGCGCCGCGCTTCAGGTCCAGCGACACGTTGTTCGTTGCGGTGATGCCGCCGAAGCGCATCACCAGCCCGGTGGCGGAAAGAACGGTCTCCCCGGTCATGATGGCCCCCACGCTCGGCACTTCGTGTCCTCGCTGCCCCCCGAGGGGGCGCTCGCTTGCTTGGGGCGGCCCGGCGCGGCGCTCATCATGTGCCCCCACGCTCGGCACTTCGTGTCCTCGCTGCCCCCCGAGGGGGCGCTCGCTTGCTTGGGGCGGCCCGGCGCGGCGCTCATGATTGCCTCCCGAACCAAGTCCACGGCTTCAGCAACCGATCGCGCCCCACCAGCACCAGCAGCACCAGGATCAACCCGATCCAGAACATCCAGTATTGCGGCGTGACCGTCGAGAGGGCGTCCTGCAGCAGCTTGAACACGATCGCGCCCGCGATGCCGCCATACAACCAGCCGACGCCGCCGATGACCAGCATGAGCATCACGTCGGCTGAGCGGTCGAAGGCCAGCACGTCGAGCGACGCGAAGCCCGTGGTTTGCGCGAGCAAAGCGCCCGCGGCACCGGCGATGGCGGCTGCGATGGTGTAGATAGTCATGAGCCGCGAGGCTACGGGGATGCCGATGGCCATCGCGCGCAACCGGTTGTCGCGGATCGCCTTCAGCGTCGCGCCGAAAGGCGACTGCACGAGCCGGCGCATCGACAGGAACAGGATCAGCACGATCGACAAGGAGTACCAGGCGGCAGTGCGACCGAACAGGTCGAACTCGAAAAGGCCCAGCACCGGACCCATGACGACACCCTGGAGCCCGTCCGCGCCGCCGGTGAGCCAGTCCAGCTTGTTGGCCAGTTCAAGCAGCAGCAATGCGGTGCCCAGCGTGACCATGAGCCGCGTGAGATCGGTGCCGCGCAGGATCGTCACGCTGGCCACGGCGCCCAGCGCGCCCGACAGCACGATCGCCACCACCAGCCCGACGAGCGGGTCGGGCATCACGAGCTTGGCGAACAAGGCCGCCGCATAGGCGCCGAACCCGAAGTACGCCGCATGCCCCAGCGAGACGATGCCGGTGTAGCCGAGGATCAGGTCGAGCGACATGGCGAACAGCGCGACGATGACGATCTCGTTGACCATCAGCGAATGCGCCGGCATCACCATCGGCAGCGCGAACGCCACCAGCCACACCGCGAATTCCCACGCACGCCAGCGCGTCTTGCGCAGCAGCGCGGCCTGGAAATCGAGACTTCCGTTGCCTCGCGCCATCAACGGCCTCCCTTTCGGGTGAACAGTCCCTGCGGGCGCCAGAGCAGGATTGCAATCATCAACAGGTACACCGTGAACGCGCCCATCTTGGGGATGAAGTACTTGCCGGACACGTCGGCAATGCCGAGCAGGAGTGCCGCGGCCAATGGCCCGGTGATCGACGAAGTACCGCCGACCGACACCACGATCAGGAAATAGATCATGTACTTGAGCGGAAAGGTCGGGTCGAGCCCCAGGATCTCCGCACCGAGTGCGCCGCCCAGCCCGGCCAGACCGGACCCCACCGCAAAGGTCGCCAGGAACACCACGTTGACGTTAATGCCCAATCCCGCGGCCACGCGCGGGTCGTCGACCGCCGCGCGCAGCCTGCTGCCGAAGCGCGTCTTGGTCAGGATGAGTTGCAGCACGATGGTGAGCACCGCGCACACGCCGATGATGAAGAGGCGGTAGTGGCCCATGCCGAGCATCCAGGCGCCGTCGCCGATCTCGGTGCGGCCGCGCAGCCACTCGGGCAATTGCAGGTTCTGCTGCGACGAGCCGACGAAGTAGTCGACCGCCGCCACCGCCATGAATGCGAGCCCGATGGAGAACAGCACCTGGTCCAGATGCGACTTGCCGTATATCGGCCGGTACAGCGTGCGCTCCAGCAGCGCCCCTAACAGCCCGACCACGATGAAGGCAAGCGGCAGGCATACGAGGAACGGCACCCCGAGCTTCTGCATGGCGAACACCGTGAGATAGCCGCCCGCCATTGCAAAGGCACCGTGCGCCAGGTTGATGAAGTTCATCAACCCCAGCGTGACGGCCAGCCCGACGGCCAGTACGAAGAGCAGCATGCCGTAGGCGATGCCGTCGAAAAGAATGGTCAGCATGTCAGTCTCTTGCCGCGCGGTGGGGTGGCTCGTGTTCGCGGGGTGTGCCTAGGGGGCGCGTCGGGGCGCGTGCGCAGGGCACCGGGTACTCCCCTGCGCGAATGTCTCCCGCCTTCGGCTCCTCCTTTGTTCGCTGCGGGGAGTACCCGATGCCCTGCGCCCGGGAGCACGCCGTTGTAGTGCCGCCGATCAACCACTGCGTGTCCGGATCACGTCGATGGTGCGCTCTGCGCAGCGAAATAAAGGAGGAGGCCGCAAGCCGGGGGACATTCGCGGAGCAGAGCACGCCGTCGGCGTGATCGCGCCCCGAGCAGAGCACGGCCTTGGCGTGATCGCGCCCGCAACAAGGCACTTCGCGCACAACCAGCCTGCCGCGCAATCCGGAGGTGAGCCTCATTTGGCCTTGCCCGGATCCTTGACCGCCTTGAGAACGTCGAACTCGACGTTGTAGAGCTGACCATCCTTCCTCTCGACCTTGCGCAAATACACGTCCTGCACGATGTCGCGCGTCTGCGCGTCGATCAGCACCTCGCCGCGCGGACTTTCGAAGACCTGCCCCTTCATCGCGGCCAGCAATGCGTCGCCGCCGCCCTGGCCCTTGGTCTGCTTGAGCGCTTCGTAGATCACACGCATGCCGTCATAGCCGCCGACAGCCATGAAGTTGGGACGCATGCCCTTGTTGGCCTTCTGGAAGGCTTCCACGAACTTCTTGTTCGCGGCCGACGGATGCGCCGCCGAATAGTGGTGCGAGGTGACCAGGCCCAGCGCGCCATCGCCCATGTCGTTGAGCTGGTCGTCATCGGTCACGTCGCCGGTGGCGATCAGCCTGATGCCGGCCTTGCTCATGCCACGCTCCAGGAACTGCTTCATCACGGCCGCACCGGCGCCCGAAGGCACGAATACGAACAGCGCATCGGGCTTGTCGTCGCGCACCTTCTGCAGGAACGGCGCGAAGTCGGGGTTGCGCAGCGGCACGCGCAGCTTCTCGATGACCTTGCCGCCGTTGAGCTGGAAGCGCTCGGTGAAATACTTCTCGGCATCGTTTCCGGGGCCATAGTCGCTGACCAGCGTCACGACCGACTTCACGCCGTTCTTGGGCGCCCAGTCGCCCATCACCACCGCCACCTGCGGTAGCGTGAAGCTGGTTCGCACGATGTAGGGCGAGGCTTCGGTGATGCTCGACGTGGCCGCCGCCATCACCACCTGCGGCGTCTTCGACTGCGTGGCCAGCGGCGCGGCGGCCAGCGCGGCGGGTGTCACGCCGAAGCCGGCGATCACGTTCACCTTGTCGTTGACGATGAGTTCCTGCGCGAGACGCTTGGTGACGTCGGGCGTGGCGGTGTCGTCCTTGACGATCAGCTCGATCTTCCTGCCCGCCACGGTGTCGCCGTTCTGCGCCATGTACAGCCGGGCAGCCGCCTCGATCTGCCGGCCCGTGGACGCCTGTTGCCCGGTCATCGGCAGGATCAGGCCGATCCTGAAAGTGTTGGCCTGTGCATGCGCTGCCAGGGGCATGGCAAGTGCGACTGCAGTCAGGCCAGCCGCGTGGATCATCAGATGGCGACGTTGCATGGCGGGAGGTCTCCGGTTGGCGAAAAAAGTAAAGGCATCATTGTCATCAGATGTTTCGACTCGGGGCCTGCGGCTATTCCCTAGAGGGAAACCTGCGGTGGCCGAATCTGCGCGATCCATGGATGCGCTGCGCGATGATCGCGCAAATCAATCGTCATCCGGACGGTACGACGAATCAATGGAAATCGAGCCGACCACACGCGACACGCAGGTGCAGATGCGCTCGTTGCGCGCCTTCTCGTGTTCGCTCAAGAACACATCGCGGTGGTCGATCTCGCCGTCGAGCGCCAGCACGTCGACTGCGCACAGGCCGCACTCGCCACGCTTGCAGTCATGCAGCGTTTGCACCCCTGCTGCGTGAAGCGCCTCCATCATGCTGCTGTCGGCCGGCACCACGATATCGATGCGCTGTCGCGGCACCTCGACGCGGAACGGCTGGGGCGCGAAGCGGCCGCTGCTGCCGAAGGTTTCGTAGCGCAGGTCGGCGATGGGTCGGCCGGACATGGCCCATTGGCGGCGCACCGCGTCGAGCATCGGCACCGGGCCGCAGACGTACATCTGCCCGCCGGCGGGCAGCGATTCGATTTCCGCGGCGATGTCGATGTGCCGGCCTTGCAGCCCGACGAACTCGGCAAAGGATTCGCCCAGCAATGCATTCAGTACCGCTCGGTAGGCCAGTTCGGCCTCCTCATGCGCGCCATAGACCATGCGCAGCGGCGCCGCGTTTCCCTTGCGCGCTCGCAGGTGCTGCGCCATGTGCAGCATCGGCGTGATGCCGATACCGCCAGCAACGAGCAAGTAGGCCGGGGCATTCAGGTCGAGGCCGAAATGATTGCGCGGGCCGTTCACCTGCAGCCGGTCGCCTACCGCGAGCTGCCACATGGCGCGCGAACCGCCCTGCCCTTCGTCCAGCCGCTTGACCGCGATACGGAAGCACTCGCCATCGGGCATGCCGACGAGCGAGTACGAGCGCTTGATCGGCCGGCCCTCGCGGAGCAGTTCGACTTCGATGTGGCTGCCCGGCGACCAGTCTGCGCCGAGGTCGTTGGCATCCTCCGGGCGCAGGGTGAACTCGCGCACGGTGGGCGTGATGTCGCGAAGCGCTTCGACGCGCGCAGCGCGCCAATGGGTGGAACTCTTCATGTCTCCCTGCCTGCTTCAACTGCGTCGACGAATCAATTGCACGCCGGGCAGCGGATGGCTTTGGGTGCCATGCAGCGCCTCGCGCAAATTGCGCTGCGCGATGCGGCTGTGCTCGCGCATCAGCGCTTCCGCGCGCGAACCTTCTCGGGCCTCGATGGCATCGAGCACCTGCCAGTGCTGGTCTTGCGCGATCAGCAGCATGTCGCGCGCGGCGGGCGAATTGGCCTGTACCACGACGAAACCCGATGGCGACGCGAACGGCAGGTTAGAGATGCGCTCGAGCTGCTGCGAGATCACCGTGCTGCCCGACAGTTCGGACAGCAGCGCGTGGAACTGCGCATTGAACTTGACGTAGCGCGAGAAAGCCGTGTCGTCGAGCGCCGGTTCGCGCAGCAGTTCGTCGATGCGATGAAGGCAGGCGCGCGCCTCGCGCAGCACGACAGGTGGCGCGCCGCGCTCGGCGGCGAGCCGCGCGGACAGCCCTTCGAGCGTGCCGCGCAGTTCGATCGCATCGGACACGTCGCGCTCCGAAAACGTCCGAACCGCATAGCCGCCGTTGGGCAGGCTTTCGAGCAAACCTTCCTGCTCGAGCCGCATCAGCGCCGAACGAACCGGTGTACGCGAAACGCCCAACTGCTCGGAGATCGCGACTTCCGCGATGCGCGAGCCGCCGGGCAGTTCACCGGCCAGCACCATCTCGCGCAATCGCAACTGGGCCTTGACCGCTTGAGACGCGCCGGCCTCGGCCGCATCCGCGGAAGTCGTGGCCAAGGTTGCGGAGTTCATTGGGCCTCCCACGTTCGGCGGCCCGGCGCGGCGCTCATCCCCCTGCCCTCGCAGACTCGGCAGCCGAGATCGGAATCGTCGGCCGCTTCGGTTGCTCGCGCTCGACCATGCGGTCGATCAGGCGGCGCGCCCACATCGCGCCGGCGTCTATGTTGAGGTTGTAGAACGCGTAGTCGGGTCGCTCGTCGATGGCGCGTTGCTGCGCTTCGAGCACATGTTCGTCCTCCCGGAAGATCGTCGCCACGCCTTCGCGCAACTCGTGCGTCAGGCGCTGCTCGCCGGTGCAATAGTTGCGCGCGAAGGCCCAGAAGTAGAGGCAGGTCTTGTCGGTCTCGGGTGTGATGGTGTTGAGCACATACCCGTTGACGCCGCGACTGCGGTCGCCCTTGTCGCCATTGTTCTTCGGCACCGCGCCGCTGCCCGCTTCGGCCACGCCCACGTCGATGTTGACGGTACACGGCCCTTCGAAACGGATGATCTGCCAGCGGTCCACCTTGCCGACGTAGCCGCGGCCATGGCGAATCTGCGCGGCCCAGAACGGTGGCGCGTCGATGTTCTCCATCCAGCGCGTGACGGTGGCCGAGCGGTCGCCGTGCGTGGCGACGAAAGGGGCTTCGGCCACCGCGCGGTTGCCGATCGACGATCCATGCACGAAGGCCTCGTGCGTCAGGTCCATGAGGTTGTCGACGACAAGGCGGTAGTCGCAGGCCACGCGGATCATCTTGCCGTCGCCGGCCCAGGCAGGGTCGTCATTCCAGTGCATGTCGGGCACCAGCGCCGGGTCGGCCTTGGCCGGATCGCCGGGCCAGACCCAGATGAACCGATGCTTCTCGACCACGGGATAGGCCCGCACGCAGGCCGAAGGGTTCAGCGTTTCCTGGCTCGGCATGAAGGTGCAGCGCCCCTGGCTGTTGTAGACCAGGCCGTGATAGCCACAGACCACCTCGTCGCCTTCGAGCCGCCCCATCGACAGCGGCAGCAGACGGTGCCAGCACGCATCTTCCAGCGCCGCGACCTGGCCGCCGGTCTGCCGGTAGAGCACGAGTTTCTGATTGCAAATGGTCCGGGGCAGCAGCGCATGCTTCACTTCAACGTCGTAAGCGGCCGCGTACCAGGCATTCAGCGGAAAGCTGGATGAGGTTTTCATGGATTCTCAATGTATACATCAATGGGCAAAAATCCCAGAGAAATCGGCTTTTATCAGGGCAAATACCTGCATGAATGTATTCATTGAATGCCTTCCGAAAGCCGCTACCATCCAGCGGTCACTCTTCAGCACAGACGGAGAAACTCATGTCCCAACACGCCATGCTGCCCGCGCGCTTCGACCACGTCGGCAGTTTCCTGCGCCCCAAATACCTGCTCGAAGCGCGCGAGCAGAAGGCCAACGGGGAGATCACGCCTGAGCAGCTTCGCCGGGTCGAAGACAAGGCCATCACGGAGATCGTGAAGTTCCAGGAAGATATCGGACTGAAGAGCATCACCGACGGCGAGTTCCGCCGCACGTACTTCCACATCGATTTCCTGGAGCAACTGGGCGGCGTCAAGACCGACATCCCGGTGACGATCCGCAGGCCCGATGGCACCGAGGAGCTCGCGCCGCCGGTGATGCGCGTGATCGACAAGGTAACCCATGCCAAGCAGATCCAGCTCGCCGATTTCCAGTACCTGAAGACCCAGGTCTCTGCCGGCAACACACCGAAGGTGACGATCCCCTCTCCGACGATGCTGCACTTCCGCGGGGGCCGCGCCGGCATCAGCAAGGACGCCTATCCCGAGCTGGATCCGGAGTTCTACGATGACGTGGCGAAGGCCTATGGCGACGAGTTGCGTTCGCTGGCCGCGGCCGGCTGTACCTACGTCCAGATGGACGACACCAACCTCGCCTACCTGTGCGACGAGCACATGCGCGAGGCAGCGCGCAAGCGCGGCGACGACCCCAACGAGTTGCCGCACCGCTATGCCTGGTTCATCAACAAGATCGTCGCGCAGAAGCCGCCGGGGATGTTGCTGGCCATGCACCTGTGCCGCGGCAACTTCAAGAGCACGCACGCGGCGGCGGGCAACTATGAGCCGGTGGCCGAGGCGCTGTTGAGGGAGATGGACCTCGACGCGTACTTCATGGAGTACGACGACGCGCGCTCGGGCGATTTCAAGCCGCTGCGCTACCTGCCCAAGGGCAAGACGGTCGTGCTGGGCCTGGTGACCACCAAGTTCGGTGAGATGGAAGACAAGGACGAACTCAAGCGCCGCATCGAGGACGCTTCGAAGTACGCCTCGCTGGACCAGTTGGCGTTGTCGCCGCAGTGCGGGTTCTCGAGCACCGTGCATGGCAACAACATTGCCGTGGAGGCGCAGCGTGCGAAGTTGCGGTTGGTTGTCGAGACTGCGCAGGAGGTTTGGGGCGGCGCCTAGGCTCTGGTTTGCACGGCGTGTCGGGGCCTCGTTGTTCGGGGTGCGCCGGCGGGCTGCTGTCTTGCTCCCTCTCCCTCCGGGAGTGGGTCGGGGCGAGGGAAGTCTCCCCAGGAGGACGATGCGCTCTCACCAGCAGACAAACGTCTTGCACGCAACACGGTCCAGCCAACCAAACAACAGAGGCGTAACCACCTAGCGCACAACCCGCGCCGTGCGCGACACTTTGCGCCATGCACTCCGCATTCCTTGCATGGTTGCCGTCGCCGTCCCAGCATTTCCTGGTCGTCTCCACCGCACTGCTGATCTACGTCCTCACCACGCGCACGCGGCGCGACCAGCGCGCGCCGACCACCGCCATCGCATGGGTCATGGGGATGCTGCTGATGCCGTACATCGCCCTGCCCGTCTACCTGCTGTTCGGCCAGCGCAAGCTGCGGCCCGCGGGCTCGCCTCGGCCACCACGGTCCACCGACACCGAACACTGGGCCGCCGATCTCATCGAAAGCTTCGGGCTGGCGCCGCCCGGCCCTTCCGAGGTGCGAATGCATGCCGACGGCACGGCCGCGCGCGATGCGCTGTTCGAAGTCATCGCGGGCGCCAGGCGGCGCCTCGATGTCGGCACTTTCATCATCGGTAACGACGCGTTCGGCCACGACGTACTTGCGCGCCTCACGCAACGCGCGAGCGAAGGCGTCGGCGTGCGGGTGCTGCTCGACGGCTTCGGCGCACTGTCCCTGCCGCACGGCCACTTCAACAGGCTGCGTGCGGCCGGCGGCGAGGTCGCGGTATTCCGCCCCTTCTTCAGCCTGCGGCGCACCGGCCCCCGCAACCTGCGCAACCACCGCAAGACCGTCGTTGCGGACGACGGGTGGCTGTGGTCCGGCGGACGCAACCTGGCGGGCGAATATTTCCTCGGCAACGACGTGCATCCCGTTCCGTGGCGCGACCTCAGTTTTGACCTGCATGGCAGCACCGCCGCCGCCGCCGCGCGCCAGTTCGACCACGACTGGGCATCCGTACGCAAACGCAAGGCGCGCGGGCCGGCGCCTACCGCGGAACCGGTCGACGGGCCCCTGACGCAATACATGCCCAGCGGCCCCGACCAGACCGAGGACACGGCGCTCGCGCTGCTCATTGGCGCCTGCTTCCGGGCAGAGCACCGGCTGCTGGCCATCACGCCCTACTTCGTGCCCGGCGACAGCCTGCGCGATGCACTGCGGCTGGCCGCCCGCCGCGGCGTGCAGGTGACCATCGCGATTCCTGCGCACTCCAACCACTCGCTCGCGGACTTCGTGCGCGCCCGCGCCATGCGGGACCTGGCGCGGGCCGGCGTCACCTTTCGCATGCTGCCGTTCATGGTGCATGCGAAGGCGGTGGTGGTGGACGAAGACATCGCAATGTGCGGCTCGATCAATCTCGATCTGCGCAGCCTGCTGTTGAACCACGAGGCCAGCGTGCTGTTCTACGGGCAGGAACAGATCGACTGGCTCGCGCAATGGATCGAAACCACCGCATCCGCGGGCGAGCCCTATCGGGCGCGCCGCCCGGGGCTGATGCGCGATCTGGCGGAGGGCTTGCTGTTGACGGTGGCATTCCAGCTCTGATCCGGCGCCCCGTCGCACCGCAGTGCGCGTCTACAGCGCTGCGAAACTGGAAGGCCGGTCGCGGTTGCAGAATTCGAGAAACGCGTCGAGCTCATTCGACTTGTCGAACACCGCATCGGCGCCGAGCTTGCGACAGCGCTCGCGGATGTCGCTGGTGGCGTAGTTGGTCAATACCACCACGCGCTGCCCCGGACCGCGCTCCCGGCAACCGGCCAGCACCCCAAGGCCGGAGCCTTCCTTGAGGAACAGGTCGACGATAGCCAGTTGCCATTCGTCGCCATGCTCGGCCAGCCAGTTGGCGGCCTCGGCCTCGGTCTCCGCAAATCCGACGATGCTGGCATTCACCATGTCTTCCAGCGCGGGCATGAGGTTGTCCCGGATGGTGGGGCTGTCTTCGACGAGGAACGTGATGAGGGCCACGATGCTTGCTGGTACTTTCGTTTGCCAGTGTAGTTTCAAATCAACCCGCTTTTTTTCGATTGCGGAAGCTCGCATTGCCGAGTCCGGTGCCGATGGTCAGCACGGCCCACCGCTTGACGTCCTGCATGAACGGCAATTCGCTCAGGCCCTGCACGACCGCATCGTTGTGAAGCATCACCGTGGTCGCGCGCCCGTCGATGAGCGGGATTTTCTCGTGCACATGGCTGGGCAAATGAAAAGTCTCGCGCTCCCAGTCGCCCGGCAGGTTCTGCGCGCCGCGCGAAATCGAGCCGTCGTCGCGGATCAGTCCCGGACAACCGATGCCGATGAACGGCGCCAGCCGCAGGCCCCGGCGCCGCGCCCGCCGCACGTTGCGCTCGACCATGTCGACGATGCCGTCGAGCAGGTCCTTCTGCTTCGGACCTTCATCCGCATGACGCCACTTGTCGCGCTTGACCACCTTCGCCTTCGAGAGGTCGGCGGCCCTGGCCAAGCGGGGTTTCACGATGCCGCAACGCACATTGGTGCCGCCGATGTCGATGGCGAGGATGGCGTCGTAGCCGGCGAGCATCTGCGGCGGCGCAAGGTGCAGCCAGCCCAGCAGGCCGCCGTCGTCGGGCTCGTGGCGCAGGCGCGCAAGCTCGACCTTTGCGCCATCGATGTTCAGCATCGCGGCAGCCTGCAGGATCGCGCGTTCGCCCACGTCGCTTCCAGGAAAGCCACCGCCGATCACGATGCGCTGCACGCCCTTCCATGTCTTCTGCCGCAGATAGCGCCGGATGACATGCGCGAGTTCCACGGAAAACTCCTCGATCGCGCCCTGCACCATGTCCGTGGCGGCGTCCGCGCTCTTGCGGCGCAGTTTGCTGTCGATCCTGGCCTTGCTCAACTGGTCGGAATCGCCGGTGCCGAGAGGATCTTCGCCACGCCGCGCAACACGTTTGCGCCACTTGTCGAGCAGGTCGCGGAACGCGGTCTGGCTGGCGGCGTCGCCGACGAATCCCTCGGCGTCGCGCAGCGCGAGGCTGTAGCTTTGCACCACGACCGACGGCAATTCCATCGCGCCATGGGCAGGCGCGGTCGCGGCGGACGGCCAGGCTTTCGGAGTCTTGCGGCGTACTTTTTTCTTCATGGAGGGCTGAAATGTGGCGTGCGCCGCGGCGCCCCGCCATCGGCACGCCGCGCCGGCCCGTGTAGGAAAGCCGCCTGATGCGTGCCGAATCGATACACTGCCCCGATGCCACGCTGGATGATGATCCGAACATGGCGCGTTGCCGCGCTGAGCTGGGGCCTGACGTGCCTCGCACTGGGCGTGCACGCGCAACAGGGCGCGGACACGCTTCGCGTCGGCTCCAAGCGCTTCACCGAGTCGTACATCCTGGCCGAGGTCATCGCGCAAACGGCGGCGCCGCAATTGAAGCAGGCGCCCGTGGTGCGGCAAGGCCTGGGCAACACCGCCATCGTCTATGAGGCGCTGCGCTCCGGCGGCATCGACCTGTATGCCGAATACACGGGCACCATCGCGCTGGAAATCCTGCAGCACAGCGGCCCGATGACGCGCGAGGAAATGAACGCCGCGCTCGCGCCCCGGGGCCTGGGCGTGGCTGTGCCGCTGGGCTTCAACGATGGCTATGCGCTGGCGATGCGCGCGGCCGATGCCGACCGGCTGCACATCCAGTCATTGAGCGACCTGGCAAAGCACCCGGAACTGAAGCTCGGGCTGTCGAACGAATTCATCGGGCGCGCCGACGGCTGGAAGGGCCTGGCCGGGCGCTACGGCTTCACCCAGCAGCCAACCGGCCTCGACCACGGTCTGGCCTACGACGCCATCGCCGCGAAGCAGATCGACGTCATGGACATCTACACCACCGACGCGAAGATCGGCCATCTGAACCTGCGTGTGCTGGACGACGACCGCAAGTACTTTCCGCGCTATGACGCGGTGCTGCTCTACAAGCTCGATCTGCCGCAGCGCCTGCCCGCTGCGTGGGCAGCGCTCCGGAAACTCGAAGGCCGCATCGACGAGCGCGCCATGATCGCGATGAACGCGCGGGCGGAGTTGCAGAGCGCGCCCTTCGACGTCATCGCAAAGGACTTCCTGGCCGGCGGCGCAAAGGCGGGCAGCGGCGCGCCTCGCGGCTGGATCGCCAAGCTGCTGGGTCCCGACCTCGGGCGCCTTGCGCGCCAGCATCTGCTGCTCGTCGTGCTGTCCGTGGGCTGCGCGATCCTCATTGCGGTGCCGCTGGCCGTCCTGGTGTTCCCGCACACGCGATTGCGTGCCATCGTGCTCGGCGCCACCGGACTGCTGCAGACCGTGCCCTCGCTGGCGCTGCTGGCCCTGCTGATCTCCTGGATCGGCGCCATCGGCACGCTGCCCGCGCTGATTGCACTCACGCTCTATGCGCTGCTGCCGATCATGCGCAACACGGTGACGGGCCTGGCCGAAGTGCCGCTGGGCCTGCGCCAGGCCGGCACCGCGCTCGGCATGACGCATCCGCAAAGCTTGCGCGTCGTGATGCTGCCGCTGGCCTTCCCGACCATCATCGCGGGCGTTCGCACCGCGACGACGATTGCGATCGGCACGGCGACCATTGCAGCGTTCATCGGTGCAGGCGGATTCGGCGAGCGCATCGTGACCGGACTGGCGCTGAACGACAGCGGCTTGCTGATCGCAGGTGCGCTGCCTGCGGCGGCGCTGGCGCTGATGAGCGAGGTGGTGTTCGAGGGGATCGAGTACTGGTTGCGGCGGGAGGATTGAGTCGCTTGAGTCGCTGGACCGCCGTCGCCTGATCGAGAGACTCGCGGGCGAAATCGGTGACCCGCAAGCGCGGCGCAAGTGCCGCGCCGCCTACGCCCTTTGCGTTACCGCGCATGGTCGATAGACGTAGGCAAACCTCGCGAACAAACTTTCCCGGCGATGCGATTGCGTTTTGCTTTTGCCCGCTGACCCAACCGTGCAGGAGAAGTGGCAATGAACAAGAATTGCTGGGCCACCGCAAGGCTGCTCCCGCTGGTGATATGTACCCTCATGGCCGGTTGCTCGCAGAAGGAGCCCGAGGCAGGCACCGTTCTCGACGAAGCAAGGATCGCAGGCCGTGCTGCCGCCTCGTTCCCGCATGCCGACGAGGACTACTTCAAGGACATGGACGGCGGCGTCGCGCTCTCGCCCGATGAGATCAAGGGCCGCAACATGTGGCTGGTCTGGAGCGGTGGCAACGACCGCTTCTGGAACAAGATGACCGACTACACGTACGGCGCCTTCGACCTGCTCAAGATCATCAGTTCGCATCCAACGCAAGGCTATTCGCGCGCCAATCGCTGGGAGTACTTCGGCCTGGTGAACGAGCCCTGCTTCAACAAGGCGGCCGGACCCGATCCGAACCGGCGCGGCCTCTGGCTCGACGTGCGCGACAAAGGCTGTGCGCCCGACCCCTTCGAGAACGAAACCAAGTATCCGGGCGTGGTCATCGGCTCGCGCGGCAAGCCGCTGGGCAACGGCCAGACGCAACAGGTCGGCTCCTACTACGGCTATGGCACCGGCATCGCCGGCCTGCGGCTTTTTCCCAACCCGGACTTCGACGAGAAGGCCGCCAAGGAATGGGACGCCGAGAAGTACTACACCGATCCCAAGTACTACAACCGCGCTGACCTGGTGCGGCCCTATCGTGTGGGCATGTCGTGCGGCTTCTGCCATCTCGGGCCGAGCCCCGTGAAGCCACCGGCCGATCCGGGCAACCCGAAGTGGGAGAACCTCAGTTCGTCCGTCGGCGCGCAATACATGTGGGTGGACCGGCTCTTCATCCACAACTCGAACAAGCCCGAAGGCCGCAAGAACTTCATGTTCCAGCTCGCCCACACCTTCAGGCCAGGCTCGATGGACACCTCGCTCGTCTCCACCGACAGCATCAACAACCCGCGCACGATGAACGCGGTGTATGACTTCCCGGATCGAATGGGCTTGGCCTTGCGGCTCGGTGAAGAAAAGCTTGCCGGCGGCGAACGCGACAACAAGCAGTTCAACGACTTCCTCACCAGCGGCCCGCTGACCGCGTTCTATTCGAAGGCCGACCAGACCGTGAAGACGCCGCACGTGCTGAAGGATGGCGCCGACTCGGTGGGCCTGCTCGGCGCGCTCAACCGCGTGTACCTGAACATCGGCCTTTTCAGCGAGGAGTGGCTGCTGCACTTCAACCCGGTGGTGGGCGGCAAGGCCATCAGCCCCATCAAGATCGCCGACGCGCAGAAGAACTCCAGCTACTGGCAGGCCACCGAACTGGGCACGCCCAACACCGCACTTTTCTTCCTGAAGGCGGCAAGACCCGACCATCTGAAAGACGCACCGGGCGGCGACAAATACCTGTCCGCCGACGCTGCCACGCTCGACAAGGGCAAGGTGGTTTTCGCCGACACCTGCGCGCGCTGCCATTCGAGCAAGGCGCCGCCGGTGGAGGTGGACGTCACGCCCGCCAAGTGCGCAGGCCCGGGCTACCTCGACTGCTTCAAGAAGTACTGGGCCTGGACACAGACCGATGGCTACAAGGCCAAGATGCGCGCCATCGTGCAGGCGCCGGACTTCCTCGAGAACAACTACCTCTCCACCGAGGTGCGCATACCCGCCACATTGCTGCGCACCAACGCGTGCAGCCCGCTCGCGACCAACGCGCTGGCGGGCAACATCTGGGACAACTTCTCGTCGAGCACCTACAAGTCGCTGCCGTCGATCGGTACCGTCACCGTCGCCGACCCGTTCACCGGCGAGCCGCGGCCCTACGTGATGCCGGCCGGCGGACGCGGCTACACCCGGGTGCCCTCGCTCATCAGCATCTGGTCGACCGCACCGTTCCTGCTCAACAACTCCGTCGGGCCGTTCGACATCAACCCGTCGATCGAGGCGCGCATGAAAGTGTTCGACGCATCGATCGAGCAGATGCTGTGGCCTGAAAAGCGCGAACGCGACTCCGAGCTGGGCAACAAGGTCAACGGCACCATCGACCGCACCACCGAGCGCAGCAGCGTGACCATCCCGGTCGGCTTCGTGCCCGACTCCCTGCAGCCGCTGCAAGGCACGCTGCACCGCTGGCTGCCGGGACTGGTGTCCAGCGGCGGCGACGTGGAACTGGGCCCCATCCCCAAGGGCATGCCGATCAACCTGCTGGCCAATCTCAGGCTGCGCGCCGAGGAAGGCGGCCTGGGCGACAAGGCCGCGCACGCGGCCAAGCTCGGCGAGTTGGCGATCAAGATGAAGGGCGACCTGCTCTCGGCACCGGCGAACGCCACCGACGAGCAACTGCGCAAGCACTTTTCCGACCTGCGCGAGCCCTTGCTGGCGCTGAGCAAGTGCCCGGACTTCGTCGTCAATCGCGGGCACTATTTCGGCACGGCCGAATTCAACAAGCAGGCTGGCCTCAGCGCCGACGAGCGCTCCTTTGGCGAGGAGCCTGTCTTGAGTGATGACGACAAGCGGGCCCTCATCACCTTCCTCAAGACTTTCTGACGCGTGCGCCACCCGCACATGACCGGTGACCAGGCGTCCGAATGGGACTACGTGATCGTCGGCTCAGGCGCGGGCGGCGGCGTGCTGGCTGCGCGGCTGGCCGAGTCCGGCATGCGCGTATTCGTGCTCGAGGCCGGCGGCGACCCGCGCGCCGAGGCCAACCGGCTGCCTGACGACTACGACGTACCGGCCTTTCACGCCTTCGCATGCGAGAACCCTGCGCTGGCCTGGAACTTTCACGTGCGGCACTACGAAGACGAGCAACGCCAGGCACGCGATCCCAAGTACCGGTCCGGCCGCGGCGTGCTGTATCCGCGCGCCGCCGCACTGGGCGGCTGCACGGTGCACAACGCCATGATCTTCATGCCGCCGCACGACTCCGACTGGGACGACATCGCGCGGTCCACCGGCGACGTGTCCTGGCAGGCATCGCGCATGCAGCGCTATGCGCAGCGCATCGAGAACTGCCGGCACCGGCCGGTGTGGCGGGCGATACGCCACCTCGGCATCGATCCGACCGGCCATGGCTGGGACGGCTGGCTGCGCACCGAGAAGTCGATGCCGCTGTCGGTGCTGCATGACGACGGCCTGCTGCGCGCCCTGCGCGACACCATCGGCACCTTCACCCGCCACTTGCCGACGCCGCTGGTGAGCGCCTGGCACTGGATGCGCGGCGGCTGGGGAGACCCGAACTCGCGCCACGCCTCGGGCGAGAGTTTCGAAGGCTTGTGCTACACGCCGCTGGCCACTGCGCGCCATCGCCGCTACGGGGTGCGCGAGCGGCTGCGCGACGTGGCCCGGCGCCACCCCGACAACTTGCATGTCGAGCTTCACGCGCTGGCCACGCGCGTGCTGTTCGACGCGGAGGGCGGCGCCAACGGCATCGAGTACCGCAAGGGCCACCACCTGTACCACGCCCATCCCGAGCCAAGCGGATCGCAGGGCGAAGTGCGGCACGTCTATGCGCGGCGCGAAGTCATCCTGTGCGGCGGCGCGTTCAACACGCCGCAATTGCTGATGCTGTCGGGCATCGGCCCCACGGAAGATCTGCAGGCGCACGGCATCGACACGCGCGTCGACCTGCAAGGCGTTGGCCGCAACCTGCAGGATCGCTACGAAGTCGCGGTAACGCATGAAATCCGCGCGCCGTGGCACGTGCTCGAGGGCGCCCGCTGGGAGAAGGACGACCCGCTTTGGCAGCGCTGGAAGTCATCGGGCGACGGCATGTACGGCTCCAACGGCGCGGCCATCGGCCTGGTGACCCGCAGCGACCGCGCGGGCACCGATCCCGACATCTTCTGCATGGCCCTGCTGGCCCGCTTCGAGGGCTACTACCCCGGCTTCTCCGACGCCATCCGCGACGAACCGGACCGCCTCACCTGGGCCATCCTCAAGGGCCACACGCGCAATCGCGCGGGCCGCGTGCGGCTGCGCTCGGCCGACCCGCTCGACACGCCGACGGTGAACTTCCACTACTTCGACGAAGGCGACGACGATGCGGACGACGACCTGGCCGCGGTGGTGCAGGCGATCCGCGCGGTGCGCGAGCTGACGGCGCCGCTGCACGCGAGCGGCCTCATCACGAAAGAGTGCCTGCCGGGCTCCGACTGCGACAGCGACGACGCGCTGGCGCAGTACGTGCGCGACACCGCATGGGGCCATCACGCATCGTGCTCGTGCCCTATCGGGCAGCGCGAGCAAGGCGGCGTGCTCGACAGCACGCTGGCTGTGCACGGCGTCTCGCGGTTGCGCGTGGTGGATGCGTCGGCGTTTCCGAAGATACCCGGCTTCTTCATCGCGGCCGCGGTCTACATGCTGGCCGAGAAGGCAGCCGACATGCTGCTCACCTCGGCGACGCAGACACCTCTTTCGACGAATTGACGGTCCCCGGCGATAGGCCGACACTGCTTCCGGCTGCTCACTCACAGGAGAAGACCCATGGCATACGACGTTCCGCAACTGCTCGGCATGAGCCAGCAGCAGCTCGATGACCTGTTCAAGGCGAGCGCTCCTGGCGACATACCCAATGGCGAAGCGAAGGGCACGGCCATCGTCGCGCCGGGCACCAGGTTCTCCGACAACATCGCGCAGATCATCAATGTGTTCGGGTGGCAGGGAAAAATATTCGACGCGCAGAAGGGCGTGCTCAAGAACAAGATCCTGGCCTTTGGCGTGCATGCCATCGTGGCCAAGGTCTACAAGGACAAGAGCTGGCTCGACGGCAACGAATGCATCGTGCTCGATTATTCCGACACCTCGTTCGTCGCCAGCCGCATACGCGACGAGATTCGTCTCATCGGGCCGGACTTCTACCTTGGCAAGGTGTACTGGGACAAGGCCCGCCTGATCGATTTTTGCCTGCAGTTCTGAGGTGCGGTGACCCCCCAAGCGCCCTTCACGGTATTGGCCGCGGTTGCCGCGGGCCGCGAAGCCGCGTTGCGCGCAGTGCTCGACGAAATGAACCTCGCGCACAAGCCAGGAGCAGCCGACCCGGCGAATGAAGTGCTGCCCTTCGGCATTTTCAACAAGCTGCACTACGCGCGCTTCGCGCTGCTCGACGATTCGACGCTGGTCGACTTCGAAACCTTCGGCCTGCCACGCCCGCAGGTTCCTCCGCTGTACCTGGTGTTCCTGGGCGTATGCGACGGGCCAGCCGACGAGCAACTGGCCGAGTTCGCGCATTTCGCGGGCCGCGGCCTGTCGCGCGTCTTCTCGAATTGCGACGGGTTCAACACCTCGTCCGATCTGCTGGCATGGATGAAGGCGCACGACGTGCACGTCGACACCAACTACGTCAACCGTATCGGCCGCACCGTGCGGCAGGTGCGGGAGGAGAGCGCGTTGCAACGGGCGCTCTCGGCCCGCGTGCCGCGCGGCACGGCCCACGGCGCCCCGACCGATCCGCAAGCGGTGCGGCAAGCGCTGCTCGACTTCGTGAAAGACGAACAGAACGCCGGCCGCCTGCCGCTGACCGGGCCGGAACCCACGCCGCTGAGCTGGGACATGCGAAACGCGCTTCATCTTGTCGGCGTGCCGCTGATGCTGCTGCCGCTGGTCCTCGTGCTGCCGTTTGCGCTCGTGATCCTGCGCGGCCAGGAGAAAAGCGACCCGGAGTATTGCCCGCCGCCGGACCCGGCCGCCGTGCTCGGCATGCAGCGGCTGGAAGACCATGACCTGACCAACAGCTTCACCGCGCTGGGCGCCGTCAAGCCGGGGTGGTTTCGCCGCGTGCTGGTGCCTGTCATCCTGCTGCTCATCGACTATGCGGCCCGCCATGTGTTCGGCAAGGGCCACCTTGCGCGCATACAGACCATCCACTTCGCGCGCTGGGTGTTCATCGACGACCGGCAGCGCGTGCTGTTCGCGAGTGACTACGACGGCAGCCACGAGAGCTACATGGATGACTTCGTCAACAAGGCCGCCTGGGGGCTGAACCTGGTCTTCAGCAACGGCTTCGGCTGGCCGCGCACCGACTGGCTCATCTGCGGCGGGGCACGCCACGAACAGCGTTTCAAGCACTACCAGCGGCGCCACCAATTGCCGACGCAGGTCTGGTACCGCGCCTACCCCGGCCTCACGCTCGGCGACCTGGAGCGCAACCGGCGCATCCGGGCAGGCGTCGATGCGCAACACATGAATGACGCGCAGGCGCTGGCATGGTTGAGGCTGATGTGAAGAAACACCCCCGAAGCGCCTGCGGCGCCTCCCCCTCGAGGGGGCGCACCCAGCGGCCCGGCAAAGCCGGTTCCGCGAGGGAAATGAAACACCCCCGATGCGCCTGCGGCGCCTCCCCCTCGAGGGGGCGCACCCAGCGGCCCGGCAAAGCCGGTTCCGCGGGTGCCCACGAACGGACTTCGCGGTGCTCGTCCTGGCTTCATCGGTCGCACGATAGCGTGGTGGAACACTGACATGAGCAATGGCCAGGGCGCATTCACCGTCGACCTCGATGACATCCAGGGTCTGCTCGCATTCGGCTACGGCAAGCTGAAAGAGGCCAGCTTCCTCTTGCTCGACGTGCGCGACGCCACGGCGGCGCGCGAATGGCTGTCGCGCTGCACGGTAAACAACGCGGTGAAATTGGACTCGGCCCCGCCTACCGCGCTGCACGTGGCCCTGAGCTGCCCCGGGCTGCGCGCGCTCGGCGTGCCCGAAGATATCGTGCAGGGCTTTTCGCCCGAGTTCGTTGCCGGCATGAGCAGCGACGAGAGCCGTGCGCGGCGGCTGGGCGACGTCGGCAACAACGATCCGGCGTACTGGCACTGGGGCAATGCCTCCGAGGTCGTGCCGCATGTGGTCGTATTGCTATACGCAGTAAAGGACCGGCTTGCCGCGTGGCAGGACAAGGTGCTCACGGAATGCGCGGCCGGGTTCACCCTGGTCAAGTGCCTCACGACCACCGACATGGACGGGCACGAGGCCTTCGGCTTCAGGGACGGCATCTCCGAGCCCCGCATCGACTGGGACCGCGAGCGAGCGGCCGTCGACCAGGAGTTGCGCGAATACACCAACATCGCATGCCTCGGCGAATTCGTGCTGGGCTACCCCAACGAATACGGCGAATACACCGAGCGCCCCCTGCTCGATGCACAGCGCGACCCCGGCGGCCAACTCCCGCGCGCCGAAGACGAACCCGACATGGCCGACCTCGGCCGCAACGGCAGCTACCTCGTGCTGCGCCAGTTGCGACAGGACGTCGGCGGCTTCTGGCAATTCGTCGACCGCGTGGCGGATGGCGACGCGGCTGCGCGCGAGCATCTTGCGGAGGCGATGGTCGGCCGCACCACGGAAGGCGATGCGCTGATCCCCACCGGCGAACGCATCCCGGGCGAGCAAGACCCGCGCAACACCTTCACCTACCGCGGCGACGAGGAAGGCCTGCACTGCCCCATCGGCGCGCACATCCGCCGCAGCAACCCACGCAATACCGACCTGCCGCCGGGTGCGAACGGCTTCTTCTCATGGGCCATTCGCACACTGGGCTTCGACGCCGATGCGCTGGCCAACGACCACGTTTCATCGACGCGCTTCCATCGCCTGATGCGGCGCGGACGCGAATACGGCACGCGACAGACGCTGTCGCAAGCGCTGGTGGCGCCGCCCGAGCCGGCGCATACCGACAGGACCTACGACGGCACCGGCCTGCACTTCATCTGCCTGGCCGCGAACATCACGCGCCAGTTCGAATTCGTGCAAAGCGCGTGGCTCGCAGGCGTGCGCTTCGACAGCCTGCACGGCGAGAGCGATCCGCTGCTGGGCAACCGGCAACCCGACCCGATCGGCGCGCCGACCGACAGCTTCTCGATCCCGGTGGCCAACGGCTGCGACCGGCGCGTGACCGGCCTGCCGCAGTTCATCACCGTGATCGGTGGCGGCTACTTCTTCATGCCCGGCATTCGTGCCCTTCGATTCCTGTCAAAGGTGAAGCCATGAACCCGCCCCTCACGCCGATCAACGACTCCAACGCCAGCCACCCGCAGCCGCGCGCCAGCACCGGCGTGGCCTGGCGCAACTTCGTCGCGGACACGGGCATGGCGCTGATCCGGCTCGAACGCCGCTTCGACCCCTTCGTGCGGCCCGCCTTCGATGCGCTCCTGAAAGACCCGCTGGCGCGCCTGACCACCTCGCTCATCAACAGCAAGCGCGTCGACGAGCACCTGAAGATCGCCGAGGAACGCCTGCTGGTCGACGAGGAAGCCTGGACCGATTCGATCGTGCGCAGCTTCACCCAGCAGATGTCCGACCTGTGGAAACCCGGCGGCTTCGAGCGCGGCGGCAACACCAAGACGCAGGGCATCCTGAGAGGCGAGTTCACCGTGCACGACAACCTGCCCGAGCACATGCGCCGCGGCATCTATGCCAAGCCGCAGACCTTCAAGGCCTGGGTGCGCTTTTCCGGCCCGGGGCCCTACATCACGCCCGACATCGACGACGTCGGCTTCATGAGCATCAGCATCAAGCTCATGGGCGTCGAAGGCCCGAAGCTGATGGAGGACGAACAGCACACGCTCGACATGTTCGGCGTCTCCACCGCTACCTTCGTCACGCCCGACGCCAAGGCCAACGCGGCACTGCAACTGTGGAGCGTGAAGAACGCGCAGGTCTTCTACTTCGTCAACCTGCATGACTCACATGTGCTCGACCTCATCATGCAGTCGCTCTACATCAAGACGCAGACCAGCCCCTTCGAAGCGCCCTACTTCAGCTGCGTGCCCTACCTGATGGGCGAGGGCCAGGCGATGGTGTATTCGGTCTGGCCCAAGTCGAACAAGAAGACGCGCATTCCGAACCTGCCGTTTCGCCCGCCGGACGACTACCTGCGCAACGCCATGGTCGCTTCGCTGTCGGAAGGCGACGTCGAGCTCGAAGTGCGCATGCAGATGCAGACCGATCCGCACCTGATGCCGATCGAGAACGCGGGCGTGCTGTGGCCCGAGAAGCTGTCGCCGCGCATTCCGGTCGCGACGCTGCGGCTGCCGCGCCAGACCTTCAACTCACCGGCGCAGATGGCGTTTGCCAAGCGGCTCTCCTACAACCCGTGGCACACCATTGCCGAGCACCGGCCGCTGGGAAACCAGAGCCGGGCGCGCAAGCGGATGTATTGGGAGCTGTCGCAGTTCCGGCACAAGATGAACGCGGTGCCGCACTACGAACCCAATGGCGACGAGACCTTCGACTGACCCCTCGCCGGTCAGCCCTTCGGCGGTTGAAACGACAGCTTGCCCGCGGCGCCCATCACCTCCATGGCCTCCGCGACCGTGTAGAGCTGGCCCGTCTTGTTGGCGCGGACATGCCCCGGCAACGAGGCACCGACGGAGACGGCTGCCGCCACCTTGGCGTCCGGGGCCTCGAAGATGATGAAACCGTCGTACTCGCCCGCCATGTAGTACATGCTGATCAGCTTGCCGCCGACCTTCTCCAGCAATGCCTTGATCGGAACGCTGCGGTCCTCCGGGTTCCTGGCCAGCTTTTGCCAGGCTTCGCTGGTATAGCTGAAGTGCAAGATATAGGTTGGCATGCCCAGCTCCGTTTCTTCGAATTCGAGGCTCGCCGAATCCACGCGGGATTGCCGGACGCAGCCTTGCCTCTTGTGGTTGGGGCGCTTGTTGTACTCCTTCAGCGGCGAAATGCAACCGCGGACCTTGCCATACCGGCTTGCAGCGCCGTCCGCACCGCATCGCCGATGTGGCTTACGCCAGCGTGTACGCCGTCTTCACCGTGGTGAAGAACTCCTGCGCGTACTTGCCCTGCTCGCGCGGGCCGTAGCTGCTTCCCTTGCGCCCGCCGAATGGCACGTGGTAGTCCACCCCCGCCGTCGGCAGGTTGACCATCACCATGCCGGCCTGGCTGTGGCGCTTGAAGTGCGTGGCGTACTTCAGGCTCGTCGTCGCGATGCCCGCGGACAGGCCGAACTCGGTGTCGTTGGCCGTGGCCAGTGCTTCCTCGTAGTTCCTGACCTTGATCACGCTTGCCACCGGGCCGAAGATCTCTTCCTTGTTGATGCGCATGCTCGCCACCGATTCACTGAACAGCGCCGGCGACATGTAGTAGCCCTCGGTGCCCAGCTTCAGCCGCTCCCCGCCCGCCGCCAGCGTCGCGCCCTCGCCCTTGCCGATGGCGATGTACTCCAGGTCCTGGTCGAGTTGCGATTGGCTCGACACCGGCCCGATGTCCGTGCCCGCGGCCAGCGCATCGCCCACCTTGATCTTCGCCATGCGTTCCTGCATTGCAGCGATGAACTTCGGATAGATGCCTTCGGTGACGATCAGCCGGCTCGAGGCAGTGCAGCGCTGGCCGGTCGAATAGAAGGCGCTCTGCACGCTGAGTTCGACGGCCTGGTTCAGGTCGGCGTCGTCCAGCACCACTTGCGGATTCTTGCCACCCATCTCCAATTGCACCTTCTTCTGGTTGGTCACGCACTGGATCGCGATGTTGCGGCCCACGCCGACCGAGCCGGTGAAGCTGATGGCATGGATGCCGGGGTGGTTCACCAGCGCATTGCCGATCACGCTGCCGCGGCCCATCACCAGGTTGAACACGCCCGCCGGAATGCCCGAGCGGCTGATGATCTCGGCCAGCGCCCAGGAAGAGCCCGGCACCAGGTCGGCGGGCTTCAAGACGACGCAGTTGCCGAAGGCCAGCGCCGGCGCGATCTTCCAGGCAGGAATCGCGATCGGGAAGTTCCATGGCGTGATCAGGCCGACCACGCCGACCGGCTCGCGCGTGATCTCCACGCCGATGTTCGGGCGAACCGAGGGCAGCAACTCGCCGGACAGGCGCAGGCATTCACCGGCGAAGAACTTGAAGATCTGCCCGGCGCGCGTGGCTTCGCCGATGCCTTCGGCCCGGGTCTTGCCTTCTTCGCGCGAGAGCAGCGTGCCGAGCTCTTCGCGGCGCGCCAGGATCTCGGTGCCGATCTGGTCCAGTGCGTCCGAGCGCGCCTGCACGCTGCCGGTGGCCCAGGCCGGGAACGCCGCGGTGGCAGCGGCCACGGCGGCTTCAACGTGCGTGGCGTCGCCCTGGGTGTACTCGGCGATCGTGTCGCCCAGGTTCGAGGGGTTCACGTTCAGGCTGTAGGCGTTGCCTTGGGTCCACTGGCCGCCGATGAGGTTATCGTGCTGTTGCATCTGCTTGTCCTTGTGCTCGGGGAAAACGGGAGGTCTGAAGCGTATGCCGCTTCGGCCGATCGCGCCCAGTTATTGAGGGCCCAGCTTGTCGATCAGCGCCTTGAGCATGTCCATCTCATCGGCCTTCAAGTCCGTCAGCGGCGTGCGCACCGGGCCTGCATCATGTCCGACGATCTTCGCGCCGGCCTTGATGATGCTCACTGCGTAGCCCTGCATGCGATTGCGCAGGTCGAGGTACGGCATGAAGAAGTCCTTCAGCAGGCGATGCTGCGTGGCCATGTCGTCGCGGGCGACCGCGTGGTAGAAGTCCATCGCCGTCTTCGGGATGAAGTTGAAGACGGCCGACGAATACACCGGCGTGCCCATCGCCTTGTAGGCGGCGGCATAGACCTCGGCCGTCGGCAGCCCGCCGAGATAGGCAAAGCGGTCGCCCATCTTCTGGTAGATCGACACCATCGTCTCGATGTCGCCGATGCCATCCTTGAAGCCGACCAGGTTCGAGTTGCGTTCGGCCAGCTTTGCAAGCGTCTCGGGCTTGAAGCGCGTCGAGCCGCGGTTGTAGATGATCACGCCGAAGTCCACGCTCTTGCACACCGCCTCCACATGCGCGGCCAGTCCTTCCTGGCCGGCTTCGGTCAGGTAGTGCGGCAGCAGCAGGATGCCGTGCGCGCCGGCCTTCTCGGCCGCTTGCGCGCATTCGATGGCAAAGCGCGTCGGGCCTCCCGCGCCCGCGATGATCGGCACGACGCCCTTGCAGGTGTCCACGGCCGTCTTGATGATGCCGGGATATTCCGCGCCGGTCAGCGAGAAGAACTCCCCCGTGCCCCCCGCCGCGAACAGTGCGCTCGCACCGTAGGGTGCCAGCCATTCAAGGCGCTTTTCATAACCCTGCTTGTTGAAGTCGCCGTTCGCGTCGAAGTCGGTCAGCGGGAACGAGAGCAGGCCGGAGCCCATGATGGTCTTGAGTTCTTGCGGATTCATCGGGGAATGTCTTGAGAGAGGGGATTAGCGAAACAGGTGGTGAGAAGTCGCGGAGATTGCGCAGCGAGGCCGCCGAGGTCGGGTCGAGCAGCGCAGCCGCACTCCAGAGCGGCGAGCAGCGCAGGCCCGGGATCGGCGGCCACGGCAGGAAGATTCGCGGCTTCTAGTCGAGCTTGATGTCGGCGTCCTTTACGACCTTGGCCCAGCGCGCGCGCTCCTTGTTGAAGAAGGCTTCTTCCTCGGCCGGCGTCATGGTCACGACTTCGGCGCCCTGTACCGCGAGCCGCGAGCGGATGTCTGCCGAGCGGATGATCGAGATCAGTTCCTTGTTCAGCCGCTGGACGATCGCGTCCGGCGTGCCGTGCGCCACGCGGACGCCTTGCCAGGTGCCGGTTTCGAATCCGGGCACGCCTTGCTCGGCGATGGTGGGCACGTCGGCCATCAGCGGCATGCGCGTGGCCTTCGACACGCCCAGCACCTTGAGCTTGCCGCCCTGCACCTGCGGCAGCGTGGCGAGCATGCCGTTCATCAGAATCTGGGTCTGCCCGGCGACGGTGTCCTGCACCGCCTGTACGCCGCCCTTGTACGGCACGTAGATCCACTTGGCGCCCACGGCGCGTTGCAGTGCCACGCCGGCCAGGTGCGGTGCGCTGCCGGTGGCGGTCACGGCAAAGTTCAGGTCGCTGGTCTTCGACAACGCGACCAATTCCTTGAGATTGCCGGCCTTCACCGACGGATGCACGACCAGCAGGTGCGGCGAGTAGGCGAGCATCGTCACGCCGCGCAGGTCTTTCGACGGGTCGAACGCCAGCTTGTTGTAGACCGACGGGCTGATCGCCAGTGCACCGACGTCGCACAGCAGCAGCGTGTAGCCGTCCGGTGCCGACTTGGCCACGGCGTCGGCGCCGAGATTGCCGTTGGCACCCGCCCTGTTCTCCACGATCACCGGCTGGCCGAGCGCCACGGACAGCGGCTGGCTGATCGAGCGCGCAATGATGTCCGACGAACCACCCGGCGGGTACGGCACGATGATCTTGATGGGCTTGGTCGGCCAGTTGGCCGCGGCCTGCGCCGATGCCGTCAACGGCATGGCGGCCAGCAAGCCGGCATTGAAGGTCGCGGCGAGTATGCGGCGGCGATCGATTTTCATGAAAGGTGTCTCCTTGCGTGTAAGTTATCAGTCATCGTACAACTAAAAATACAACCCGTCCAGACAAATCTCTCGAATCTCAAGTCTCGGAGGGCGGCGGTGCCCCTGCGCCGGACTTTTGGGCGGCCTCCTGCGCCGCGCGCAAGCGCTCGCGGCTGTTGGTCAGATGGATGCGCATCGCCGCCCGCGCCGACTCGGGATCGCGCCGCGCGATGGCCGCATAGATCTCTTCGTGCTCGCGGTTCACGCGGCTCAGGTAGGCACCGCCGCGGTCGATGTTGCGTATGGCGCTGATGCGCGTGCGCGGAATGATCGTGGTGCCCAGGTGGCTCATGATGTCCGCGAAATACGGGTTGCCGGTGGCCTGCGCGATCTGCAGGTGAAAGCGGAAGTCGGGTGCGACGGTGTCTCCCGCGTCCGCCACGTTGCGCTCGAAATCATCGAGCGCCTGGCGCATGGCCAGCAGCTGGTCGTCGGTGCGCCGGCTGGCGGCGAGACCGGCGGATTCGGTCTCCAGGCTGATGCGAAGCTCCAGCACGGCAAGGACGTCGATCGTCGCGGCGATCTCGCCCGGGTCGAGCCGGAACACGCCGCCCGCCCGCGGTTGCAGCACGAAGGTGCCGATGCCGTGATGCGTCTCGACCAGCTCCGACGCCTGCAGCTTCGACAGCGCCTCGCGCACCACGGTACGGCTGACGCCGTAGGCGTGCATGATTTCCGACTCGGTCGGCAGCTTGTCGCCGGGGCGCAGCACCTGGTTGCGGATCTTGTCGCCCAGGTCTTCCACGAGGCCGTGAGCGAGGCCGCGACCGCGCTGACGCGGCCGACCCACGAAAGTGGCGGCGGCCTCCGGGACGCTTGTCGCCGGAGGCACTTGATTTAAGGGATTACCCGTATCAGTCGTCGCCATGGCAAGAATCATAATTGGTCATATGTTGTACGACAACATATAACTGATCTCGCAAAAATGCATTCTCAGCGATTCAGCGCCCGATGTCGATCGGACGCCAAGAGCGGCAACCCCGCGCTACCCGCAAGAAGCGCCAATACAAGAGAACCTGAACATGTCGATCTCTGAAAACAAAGTCCGCCGCCTGTTGCTGACCGGCGCCGCCGGCGGCCTGGGCAAGGTGCTGCGCGAGCGGCTCCGACCCTATGCGGACGTGATTCGCCTGTCCGATCTCGCGGCGCCCGCGCCCGCCGAGGGCCCGCACGAAGAAGTGGTGATCTGCGACCTGGCCGACAAGGCCGCGGTCGATGCGCTCGTGGCGGGTTGCGATGCCATCGTGCACCTGGGCGGCGTTTCGGTCGAGCGGCCTTTCGAGGAGATCTTCGAGGCCAACATCAAGGGCGTCTTCCATCTCTATGAAGGTGCGCGCCGTCATGGCGTCAAGCGCATCGTGTTCGCCAGCTCGAACCACGTCATCGGCTTCTACAAGCAGACCGAGCACATCGACGCGACAGCATCCAAGCGGCCCGACGGCAACTACGGCCTGTCGAAGTCCTTCGGCGAAGACGTGGCGCAGTTCTACTTCGACCGCTACGGCATCGAGACGGTGAGCATCCGCATCGGCTCGTCGTTCCCCGAGCCGCTCAACCGCCGCATGATGAGTTCGTGGCTCAGCTACCGCGACCTGACCACGCTGGTCGAGAAGTCGCTGTTCACGCCCGACGTCAAGCACACCATCGTCTATGGCATGTCGGCCAACCGCGACGTGTGGTGGGACAACCGCGGCGCGGCGCACCTGGGTTTCGTGCCGCAGGATTCGTCGGAGCCCTTCCGCGCCAAGGTCGAGGCCCAGCCGCCGGTCGCCGCGAACGACCCGAACGCCATCTACCAGGGCGGCGCCTTCACCGCGCAAGGCCCGTTCGAATGAGCCATCGACCCGCCATTTTTCCCAGCAGTGCATCGGAGACGAGGGTCTCTATTTCAACCCAAGGAAGACAGATGAAGATCAAACATGGCAAGCTTCTCGGCATCGTCGCGACGGCAGTGCTCGCACTGACCGCCGTGGCCGCGCAGGCGCGTGATTTCCGCTCGGCCGAAGTCCACTCCAAGGACTTCCCGACCAACATGGCCGTGAAGCAGATGAGCGACGACCTGGCCAAGGCCACGGGCGGCAAGGACAAGATCAAGATCTTCGCCGACAGCGCGCTGGGCTCCGAAAAGGACACCGTCGAACAGGTCAAGATCGGCGCGCTCGACATGGTGCGCGTCAGCTCGGCGTCGTTCCACGGCATCGTGCCGGAATCGGTGATTCCGTCGCTGCCCTTCCTGTTCCGCGACATCGATCATTTCCGCAAGGTGATGTACGGCCCGACCGGCGACAAGATCCTGGCCTCGTTCGAGAAGGCCGGCTTCGTCGGCCTGTGCTTCTACGAAAGCGGCGCGCGCTCGGTCTACGCCAAGAAGCCGATCAAGTCGGTGGCCGACATGAAGGGCCTGAAGATCCGCGTGCAGCCGTCCGACCTGATGGTGAGCCTGGTGACGGCCACTGGCGCATCGCCCACCCCCATGCCCATCGCCGAGGTGTACACCGGCCTGAAGACCGGCCTGGTCGACGCCGCCGAGAACAACTACCCGTCGTATGAAGAAGCCAAGCATTTCGAATCGGCGCCCGTGTATTCGGAAACGATGCACGTCATGACGCCGGAAGTTCTGGTCTTCTCCAAGAAGATCTGGGACACGCTGCCCAAGGAAGAGCAAGCCGCGATCCGCAAGGCCGCGAAGGACTCGGTGCCCTACTACGTCAAGCTGTGGGAAGCGCGCGAAAAGGACGCCAAGGCCACCGTCATCAAGGGTGGCGCCAAGATCGTGGCGGCGACGGACATCGACCGCAAGGGCTTCGTCGAAGTCGAGAAGCCGGTGTGGGACAAGTTCTCGGCCACGCCGGAGCTGAAGGGCCTCGTGACGGAAATCGTCAACACGAAGTGATGGTCCGGCGATGAGCTTGTTTACCCATCTGAACGCGAGGTTGTCGCGCTGGGCGATGTACCTGGCGTGCATCTGCCTGGTCGGCCTCCTGTCGGTCGTCGTCTACGGCGTGGTGCTTCGCTACGTCTTCAACAACGCGCCGGCCTATGTGGAGCAGGTCGCCCTGCTGCTGGTGATCTCGGTCGCCATGTTCGGTGCCTCCGCGGGTGTGCGGGACGCCGGCCATATCGGCCTGGACTCGCTGGTGAAGGTGCTGCCGCCGCGCGGCCAGTTCTGGTGCAAGTTCATCGTCTATGTGCTGAGCATCGCGTTCGCGGTCGCCCTCTTCGCCGGTGCCGGCGAGATGGCGGTCTCGACGCATCACGACACC
Source organism: Variovorax humicola (assembly GCF_037889915.1). Taxonomy (NCBI): domain Bacteria; kingdom Pseudomonadati; phylum Pseudomonadota; class Betaproteobacteria; order Burkholderiales; family Comamonadaceae; genus Variovorax; species Variovorax humicola. The sequence goes on from NZ_JBBKZV010000020.1 coordinate 121,353, forward strand.
ATTCCCACGCTGGGCATTTCGGAGTCTTTTCGCTACCTGCCGGTGCTCATCGCAGGCGTGCTCATCACGCTGTTTTCACTCGAGCACATGATTGCGCAGTTCACCGGCCAGGAGGTCGTTCCATCATGGCACTGACCATCCTGTCCGTCAGTTTCTGCGTCTTCCTGCTGTTCGGCATGCCGGTCGCGTTCGCGATCGGGCTGAGCTGCCTGCTGACCTTTGCATTCGAAGGCCTGCCCTTCGAGACCGCCATCCAGATGATGGTGTCTGGCATGAACGTGTTCTCGTTCCTGGCCATCCCGTTCTTCATCTTCTCCGGCGAGCTGATGCTGCACGGCGGCATCGCGGACAAGATCGTCGCGTTTGCGCGCAGCCTGGTCGGCCACTGGAAGGGCGGCCTCGGGCTGGCCAACGTGGTCGCCTCGACGCTGTTCGGTGGCGTCTCGGGTTCGCCGGTGGCGGACACGTCGGCCATGGGCGGCGTGATGATCCCGGTCATGAAGAAAGAGGGCTACAGCGCGGACTACGCCGTCAACGTGACCACGCATGCATCGCTCTCGGGCGCGCTGATGCCGACCTCGCACAACATGATCATCTACGCCTTCGCGGCGCAGGCCGCGGCCGGTGAAATCGGCGGGCACGTGATCCGCGGCGTGTCGATCGGCGACCTGATGTTCGCCGGCCTGATCCCGGTGTTCTGGATCATGGTCTGCATGCTGGTGGCGGCCTACTGGCAGGCCGCGAAGTACGGTTACCCCAAGCGTCCCGACGGCTCGACCATGGTCGAGCGCTTCCCTGGCTGGGGTGCTGTCGTGCGCACCTTCATCGCGGCCATCCCGGGCCTGATGGTGATCGTCATCATCCTGTTCTGCGTGATGGAGGGCGTGGCCACGGCCACCGAGGCGGCGGCCATCGCGGTGACCTACTCGCTGGTGTTGACCGTCATCATCTACCGCACGATGACGAAGAGGGCGCTGTTCAAGTCGCTGGCCAAGGCATCGAAGACCACGGGCGTGATCCTGCTGCTGATCGGCGTGTCGAACATGTTGCGCTACCAGATGGCGTACCTGGAAATTCCCGACACCATCGAGGCCGCGCTGCTCGCCGCGACCACGACCCCGTGGCTGATGCTGCTGTACATCAACATCATCCAGATCTTCCTGGGCATCTTCCTGGACATGGCGGCGCACATCCTGATCACGACGCCGCTGTTCCTGCCGCTGGCCATCCAGATGGGCGTAGGCCCGGTGCAGTTCGGCATGATGCTGCTGCTCAACTGCGCGCTGGGCCTCGTGCATCCGCCTGTGGGCACGGTGCAGTTCATCGGTTGCGCCATTGGCAAGATATCGATCGGGGAGGCGACGAAGACCGCCTGGCCCTACTACCTCGCGATCTTCATCGCGATCACGCTGGTGACGTACGTGCCGTCGTTCTCGACCTGGCTGCCGTCGCTGATCACCGGCCACACGGTGCTGTAAGAGATGTTCGCCGTCTATGTTTCGAACGCCGAAAGCGGCGACATCTCGGTGCTGCATCTCGACCCGGCGCAACGCACTCTGAAGCCGGTGCAGACGGTCGACGTCGGCGGCGAGGTCATGCCGCTGGCACTGAGCCCGAAGCGCGACCGGCTCTACGCGGCGCGGCGCTCGGAGCCGCGCGAGGCGCCGAGCTTTGCCATCGACGCCAGGACCGGCGAGCTGTCGAAGCTCGGCGCCGGTCCGCTGCCGCACAGCATGGCGTACATCTCGACGGATTCCACCGGCCGCTATCTGTTCAGCGCGTCGTACGGAGGCAACCTCGTCGCGGTGAACGCCATCGACGACAACGGCGTCGTGCAGGCCACGCTGCAGGTGCTGCCGACCGGGCCCAACGCACATGCGATCCTGCCGGCGCCGTGCAATCACTTCGTACTCTCGACCAGCCTGGGCGGCAAGGTCGTGAACCAGTTTCGATTCGACTCGGCGACGGGGCAACTCACGCCGAACGCACCCCCGAGCATGACGCCGCATGAAGGCGCGAGCCCGCGGCACTTCGTCTTCAGCCGGGATTCGCGCTTTGTCTATCTGCTGAACGAACTCGACGCGACCATCGACGTGCTCGCATACGACGCCTTCGCCGGCACGCTGAGCGCCGTGCAGAACATCGGCACGCTGCCCTCCGGTTTCAGCGGCGAGCCGTGGGCCGCCGACCTGCACCTCACGCCCGACGGACGTTTTCTCTACAGCAGCGAGCGCCGCTCCAACACGCTTGCCGGCTTTCGCGTCGATGCCGCGAACGGCACGCTCTCGCTTGTCGGCCACACGCCGACCGAAGCGCAACCGCGCGGTTTCAACATCACGCCCGACGGCCAGTTCCTGATCGCCTCCGGCCAACGCTCGCAGCGTTTGAGGCTCTACGCAATCGATAGCGAGTCCGGTAACCTCGCGCCCATCGGCGATGCCCCGGCCGGCCGCGGGGCCAACTGGGTCGAGAGCATCATGCTCGGCGCCTGAGCCAGACGCAGAAAGACGCACATGACGGCCTTCGCTCCCCTCTTCATCACGATGCACGAGCGCGACAACGTCGCGATCGTCGCCAACGACGGCGGCCTGCCCGCGGGCACCACCTTCCCCTCGGGCCTGACGCTGGTGGACAAGGTGCCGCAGGCGCACAAGGTGGCGCTGGTGGACATTCCCGAAGGGGGCGAGGTGCGTCGCTACAACGTGCCGATCGGCTATGCGTTGAAGGCGATTCCGGCCGGCAGCTGGGTCCATGAACGCCTGCTCAGGATGCCCGCCGCACGCGAACTGGTCGGCCTGCCCATCGCCACCGTCAAGGTGCCCGAGCAGCCGCCGCTGGAGGGCTACACCTTCGAGGGCTATCGCAACGCGGACGGCTCGGTGGGC
>NZ_JBBKZV010000021.1:0-123844 GCF_037889915.1 Variovorax humicola
AAGGAGGCCGCTGCACGCATCGCATTAACCCCCGTCACTGCATAATCCGCCCGTCCTGCCTGGAGCAGTTTGGGTGGCCACAGGTGGAGCAGTTTGACGTGGCCATCGGGGGCTGACCGCCTCGTGGCCGAGGTCGGAAAGCTCAGTGTCGGCGTGGGCACCTCGCCCGGCGTCACGATCGGGCCATTGATCAATCAGGCGTCGTTGCGGAAAGTGGAAACGCACGTGAGGGACGCGCTCGCCAAGGGCGCCTGAATCGCACTGGGAGGACAGTCGAATGCAGAAGGAGCGCAGTTCTTCGAGCCCACGGTGTTGACCGATGCAAAGGATGACATGGTGCTGGCGAATGAAGAAATCTTCGGGCCGGTCGCCGCCCTCTTCCGTTTCTCGACCGAGGAAGAGGCCGTGCGCCGAGCCAATGACACGCCGTATGGACGCGCGGCATACGTTTTTTTCCAACGACGTGAGCAGGCTCTTCAGGGTCAGTGAAGCGCTTGAATGCGGCACGGTCGGCATGAACACTGGCGCGATCTCCACAGCTGTCGCGCCTTTCGGCGGTGTGAAGGAGTCCGGGCTCGGGCGCGAGGGATCAAGTCACGGGATAGAAGAATTCCTCGAGATTCAGACTCTGCATCTGGATTTGCAGCAGGAGCATTGAACGTGCCCTTGCTTGCAGCGCTGGCGGCCATTCTGATGTGGTCGTCCCTGGCGACGTTGACGGTGTCGCTCGCCGGTATTCCCCCTCTCTTTCTGACGGGCCTGAGCCTGTTCATCGGGGGAGCGCTCTCCATTCCCTGGGTGCGCAGTTGGTCGCTCAACGGGAGAGCGCTTGCGGTTGGAACATACGGCCAGCTCGCGTATCACGTGCTGTACATCGTTGCCTTGCGCTGCGCCCCTCCAGCGAACGCGAATCTGGTTCACTACGCTTGGCCGTCGTTGATCTTGCTGATGTCGCCATTCGCTGGCAAAGGCATGAAGCTGCGCGGGGTCCATCTTCATCGCGGCGATGGCAGCAATTTCGGGCGTCATTCTGGCGGCAAGTGAGGCCGCGGACCTTTCGTTTCGATGGCATGCGGGTTACGGCTATGCGCTTGCGGCCGCGTTCGTCTGGGCGAGCTATTCGGTCGTCGAAGCGCGGAGCACTCTTCCTCGCCTGTGGATGTGGGGCCGGCGTGCATGCTGTTCGGTCTTCTTGCGCTCGCCGGCCATGGGATCTTCGAGCCAGCGGTATCGCTCGAAACGACACAATGGGCCTTGATGTTGGCGTTGGGCATCGGTCCAACAGGTGGCGCGTTCTACCTTTGGAGCTTTGCCATGCGCCGAGGCGATGCACGGATGATCGGGGTGCTCTCCAACGCAACGCCGATTCTTTCGACGCTCATGCTCGTCATCGTCGGCGGGAGGTCCCTGGCGGGGTCCTTGCTGTTGGCAGCTTTGCTGGTAACGCTTTCCAGCCTTGTCGGCTTTGTTGTCGGAAGAAACTTCAGCCGCCCGATTCGCCGCCTTCCGGTACTGGACGCCCTGACCGGTCAACGCAGCGTGAGGCCGGCGTGGGCCAGCAAGCAGCGGAAAACTTCCAGGCGAGCCGTTCCGGTCTCCGACAGTCTGTGGCAGACGTGCACATGCTCGGCCATGTCGCTGTGGCCGCGCAGCGTGTCCTTGCATTCCCGTCCAGACATTTCCAGATGCACGCCGGTCAGGATCGCGCGCCCCTCCCCCACGCTTGAGCTCACGATCGCAGGCGGAGCGCCGACTAGGCCCGTGTAGACGGCGAGGATCTGTGTGTCGTGGCCAGTCGCGTCGCCGAAATCGAAGCGACAGCCGCCGTGGTAGTGCGCATAGAGTCTGACCGGGGCGGAGGTCAGGTAATCGGTCGTCCGGATCTCGACGGCCGCCGCACTCCTTGGCGTTGCGTCATAGGCGACGCCACCCGTCAGCGGGGGCAATGAACCTACCGCGACCGCATCGACGAAGCGCAGTTCGCGTGCGCCGCAGATCGCGCCGTCGGTTCCGGCATGGAAGGCGATCTCCCTGCAGGCGTAATACGCGCCCGCGCAAATGCCCAGGTAGACGCCGCCTGCCTCGGTGAAGCGCCGGATGCGCTGGTTAGGGGCGCCGTTCAACGCCTCGCAGAAGGGAAGATCGGCACCCCCAGGCATGACGAACATGACAGCGTCGTCGAAGAGTGCCGCGTCGTGCGCGAGGTCGTCGGCGATGACCGCGCGGACCTCATAGGCAGCGGGAACGAGCTGCTGGGCGATCGCGCGTATCACGCGGGAGGTTCCGTCAAAGGTGCCGGCGTCAACGTAGACCAGGATCTTCGGTTTCGGCATGGCGGTTCCTCGTTGTCCGCGGGGACGCACAAGTTTTTACTACAAATCGATCCGATGGTTGCTTGATCTGCGCATCTAAGCGACCCTGCTGGTTGACCCTTCGGAATGACTTGAATCCGAGCATCGGCCGCACGATGCGTTTGACGGCCCGATGGTCTTGTTCGACGACTGCGACAGAACCCATTTCAATCTTCGCCGGCTGCACCTTCAAGGCCACTCCGCGCCCGCGATCTGGAACGCGGTGCTTTCGGCCTGACCGGCGCAACGCACTCGCGCGGTTGTTCGGCCCCAGCGAAAATTTGCACCACAGCCACGCTGCTTGTCGGATCCTCATCGCGGCGGCTACCCTTCCGCCACGTGCGTCGCAAGTGCCACGATCCCCAACTCGACTCGCCACCCCAACTCAGGCATTCTTGCACCTGATCATTGGTCATTTCACATAGATAGACCAACCATGCTGCTGCGCACGCTCTCCGCCTGGATGTCCTGCTGGGCTTTTCTCGCCGTAGTGCCCCTGCCAGCCGCCGCGGCCGACACCGGCCGCGCGGCGCAGGCGATGACGGCCGCGGCGCGCGCGTTGGTCGATGCGACGCCGGCGGGGCAGCGGCCAGAACTGCTGCGGCCGTTCACGCTGCAGGCGCGTCGCGACTGGAACTACACGCCGCGTAGCCGGCCCGGCATTGCGTTCAAGACCATGGAGGATGCCCAACGCAAGGCAGCGCAGAATTTGCTGGCCGCGTCCTTGTCGGAGCCGGGGCTGGTCAAGGTGCAGGACATCATCGCCTTGGAGATCGCGCTGCGCGAGATCGAATCCTTCGGCCCCTCGCGCGATCCGGAGAACTATGCTTTTGTGATTTTCGGTACGCCGGAGGCCACTGCGCCCTGGGGCTGGCGGATTGAAGGACACCATCTCTCGCTGCATTTCACGCTGGCCGACGGCCAGGTGGTGGCCACTCTGCCGCAGTTCCTCGGGGCCAATCCGGCGCAGGTGCCGCGCGACATCGCCAACGGAGCCCCACGCAAGGGCCAGCGCGCGCTGGGCGAGGAGGAAGACCGCGCCTATGCGCTGCTGGCCGCGCTCTCGCCGACGCAGCGCCAGCAGGCCATCTTCAGTGCCCAGCCATTCGGTGACATCGTCACGCGCAATGCGGCCCAGCTGGACCCATTGGCACCTGTGGGCGTGGCCTTCAGCGCCATGGACGCATCGCAGCAGGCCTTGCTGCTGCGCATCATCGAGTCGTTGGCCTCGGTGGCCGACCCGTCGTTGGCGCAGCAGCGGTTAGAACGCGTGCGGGCGGGCGGGCTGGAGAGCATCCGCTTCGGATGGGCCGGTGCCACCGAGCGCGGCCGGCCGCACTACTGGCGCATCCAGGGCGCGCATTTCTTGATCGAATGGGACAACTCGGGCGGCAATCACGTTCACAACGTGTGGCGCGATTTCGAGGGTGACTGGGGGCGCGACGTGCTCGGTGAACACTACCGCCTCGCGCGCGCAAGCGGCCACCGGCACTGAGCGTCGTGTGTGGCAGGCGACGAATGGAGCGAGGGTCGCTTCCTGACCGCAAGCACCAATTCGCGGCCGTGCCAGGCCACTGGCCTTCGGCATGATCGCCCGGTCGGCCGAACAGGCGACCCAGTTCGACCTGGTCATCAACTTGAAAACCGCCAGAGCGCTGGGCCTGACGATCCCGCAATCGCTGCCCCTGCGCGCAAACACGGGGCAGTTGCGGACTTCTGCGTGGGCGCCACCCGCTCACCGGCCGAGCGACTCCAATCGATCCACCGCGGCTGCAACGCCCGGAGCTTTCGCAATGACCGATGCAAGCGCGCGCGCACTCGCGACATGGGACGGCCGGCTCAAGACGAGTTCCACCGCATGCGCGATGGCATAAGGCGTGGCCGTCTCGCCATCGAGCGATAGACCGGCCCCCAATGCCTGCACTTGAGCGCCCAAAGCCGGCTGATCACCGGCCTGATTTGGCAGACACACCAGCGGCACGCCGTGCAGCAGCGAAGCCGCCACCGTCCCGTGCCCCGCGTGCGTGACGGTGATCGCCGCAAAGGGCAAGACCAGCGAATGCGAAAGCCCGACTGAGAACGAAGCGTTGGCAACAGTCGCCATCCCCGACACGTCCGCTTTTCCGGGTGTCACCAGCACGCGATAGGGCCGGTTGGCCAGCGCCAGCAAGGTTCGTTCGATTCGCGAACGCTGATCCCAATACGGCCCGGTCGAGAAGCTGACGAGCACCAGCGGTCGCCGATCATCGGCGTCCCATGGAGAATGCCATGCGCTCTTGGTTTCTCGTTCGGCGATGGGGCCGACATAGTCGAAGGATGGCGGTATGGATGCACCGAGCGGATCGAGTTCGCGCACGGTCGTGCAGATCGTCGGAAACGGACGCCATGCGTCCCAGAGCGATTCGAGCGGCGGCCTGCCAGCCGCGTCCCGCACGCCATTGACTGCGTCGAGCAGTCGTGCCTCGAACGCTCCGCCGGGCGGGAACAAGGCACCCGGTGCGCTGTGAACAAGGACCATTGTCGGCACGTCGGCGGACTCAAGCGCGGCGAGCGCGCCGAACATCATGCAGTCCACGACGACCGCGTCGGGCCGTTCCTCAGACAGCAGGCTCGGTACGTCGAGCAGGTGTTCCGCCGCCGCCCAAGTCGCGCGCACTTTCACGCCGAACATCTCCGGGAGCGACAGCTGCTGCCATCGCCCGGCCGCACCGCGCAGGAGCACGAGGCGCAGGTCGCGCGCTGCGAAGTACGCCTGCTGGCTCCCGTACCCCGCGAAGACCACGCGATGTCCGCGTTCGATCAACGCCTGCGCCATGCCGACGGCCGGCGGCTGGTTGCCGGCTCCGTCCCAGGTAAGGAATGCGAACCGAGCCATATCATGCACGGCGCAAGAGCGACTCGACCATCTGGCGCATCGTGGATTCAGTCTCAGCACGCGAGCGGACCATGTCGCGCCGCAACAGCTTCCATGTGTAGACATCGCAGGCGCAGACGAGCGCATCGACAACGACTCGGCGGCGCGTCGGATCCAGGTCGACCAGATGAGGCGCAAACTGACGGCGCACCCATTGCCTGTGGCCCGACCGACCCTGTTCGATCAGTTCGAGGTCCGCCTGCTCCGCGAGGTTCCTGCAGACCATGTCACCGAACCGCTCGTAGTGATCGATCAGCGCTTCGATGGCACCTGCCACGTCGCCCGGTTCGGCGCGAAGGCGCTGCGCCCGAAGTTCGGCGCGCATCGCCGCGAACGCGAGATCCAGCAGCGCCGCGCGGCTGCCGTACACGTTGAGCACGGTCTGGACGCTAACCTGGGCGCCTGCCGCCACCTCCTCAAGCCGAATCTCGGAGCGGAAGCGTTCCGTCAGCATGCGTGCAGTCACATCGAGAATGCGCCGACCCGTCGCTTCGGCGGAAGCCGCGCGTGCTCGCATCGTGTATTGCCGGATTTTCATTTGAATTTACACTAAACCGGAATTGACCTGCAGTCAACGGCCAATGCACAGCCGGTTCCGGGCGCTGGTGCGCAATGGGGTCTAGTCGTTTTCGATGCACAGACTGACGGTGCGCAGAGCCAGTGCTGGCGCCGGCCCTCGTTTGCAAGTTCTTGATTCGGTTGCGATTCCTGTTCGTCTTCCAGGCGCCCATTGAAGGACGATGGCAATGCGCCCGCTTGAACCGCGATCGCGTTTGCCGCAGGGCTTTGAGCGGCACCCGTTGCGCCCCGTCTTGTGCCAGCGGGTGCGTCGGCGCGCACACGATCACCAGATCGTCTTCCCGCCATGGCATCACGCGAACTTCCGCTTCGCGGCAGGGGCCTTCGATCAGACCCATGTGGACTTCCAGCCGCGCCACCGATCCCGCGACTTCGCGGGTGTTGCCGATCCGCACATCGACGCCCGCGGCAGGCCATGCATCCAGATAGCTGGCCACCAGCGGCGGCAAGAGATAGTTGCGAGGCCCAACTCCTTTCCGGTACGTACCACCTGGACCACATCTTGACCACCCCCTCCTTTGAGAAGGGGGTGATGTGGCTCGCCCAAGTGCAGCATCGGTGGTTCCTTCGCAAGAAAAGGCAACGTCGAGCAGGTACGCCAACGGATGAATCGCGACAGCGATCTCCGTGGCCCCCCGACACCGCGCTATCGCGGCGGCGACAACGGCGCCTTGCTCATTTCGACGCGTCTTCATCAACTCTCGGTAATTCGAATGCCTCCTCATTTCGCAGTCAATCCCGTGCGCCGTGCCCTGCTGGGCGCGTCGGCATCCGCCGCAGCGATGGCCAGTCTCGGTCCCTGGAGATCGGCGCTCGCACAGCAAGTTCGGCCGTTGCCCGCCTTCGCGGCGTGGAAGGACGCGGGCGCCATGATCGTGCACAGCCCGAACACCATCGAGCTGCGCCGCGGCGCCATGGGCGACGGCGTGATCACCCCGGCCAAACACCTCTACGTGCGCAACAACATTGCGCCGCCGAGCGCCGACATCCTGAACGACAGGGACGCATGGGAAGTGCAGATCGACGGCGTGCGCCGCCCGCGCGCCTTCAAGCTGGCCGACCTGAAGAAGATGCCGACCGAGACGGTGACGATGGTTCTGCAGTGCAGTGGCAACGGTCGGGGGATGTTCCCTTCCAAGCCTTCCGGCACGCCCTGGCAGGTGGGCGCCGCGGGCTGCGTCATGTGGACTGGCGTGCCGGTACGTGAGTTGGTGCATGAACTCGGCGGCATGGAGGTCGGCGCAAAGTTCCTGACCGGTACAGGCGGCGAGGTCATCCCGGCAGGACTCGATCCAAAGACACGCATCGAGCGCAGCGTACCCGTCGCCGCGATGGAGGACGCGCTCCTGGCGTGGGAACTCAATGGTCAGCCGATCCCCCTGGCCCATGGCGGACCCCTGCGTCTGATCGTGCCCGGCTTCACCGGCGTCAACAGCATCAAGTACGTGAAGCGCGTCGGGTTCACGCATGCGGAGTCCGACTCGTCGATCCAGCAGGCCGACTACAGGATGAGCGCTCCGGATGCCAAGACCATGAATCCCGCGGATCCTTCGGTGTGGCAGATGCCGCCCAAGTCCTGGATCAATTCGCCGCTGCCTGAAGGCGGTACGCTGCGCGCGGGCGCAGCGGTCATCAAGGGCGTCGCGTTTGGAGGAACGAACGCGGTCAAGCAGGTCGAGGTCTCGACGGATGGGGGCGCGACGTGGAAGGTGGCAGCGCTTGTGGGTCCCGATCTGGGTCGATTTGCGTGGCGCGAATTCGCAGCCACTGTTGACCTGACTTCTGGCAGCCACCAGTTGGCCAGCCGCGTGACCGACGTCAAGGGACGCACGCAGCCGGAGACGCGCATCGAGAACAAGGCCGGCTATCTCAACACCAGCTGGCGTGACCACGCCGTCACGGTGAGCGTCGCATGAGCCGGGTGACTGTTCAATCCGGAAGGCTTGCCGCGCCGGTGGCTTTGGCGTTGGCATGGATGGCGTTCGCTGCGCCGTGTTTCGCGGCCGATCCGGCACTCATGGAAGGGCGCCAAATCTTCAACAGCGGCGCAGCATCCGCACCGGCCTGCGCGCTTTGCCACACCCTGAAGGATGCCGGATCAGCCGGACAGATCGGGCCGAACCTGGACGAACTCAAGCCTGATACGGCCCGCATCGCCCGGGTCATTCGAAGCGGAATGGGTCCCATGCCTGCATTCACCGCACTTACGGACGACCAGGTCGCCGCGCTGGCGCGTTACGTCTCTACGGTCACGCAAGCGAAGCCTTGAGCGCGTCCGAGAAGGCTTGAACGCGCCACGCCGCTGACGCGAGCGGCGAAGACATCGCGCAGCGGCACGGAACTATGGGCGGCGCTGTGGGGTGGCTGTGGCTGTGGCTGGGCTGGGGCATCCTCGTGCCGCAACAACACCGCTGGGTCCGACGCCGAACCTCCGCTCCGGACCTCAAGTCTGAGGCGGTCGCCAAAAACCGTCGAAGCCGAGGGGGCCGGGCGCTTCGCGCCCGGCAGGGAACATGAGCACGATGCGTCTGCGGCGCACACCGGTTGCGACCGTGGATTACGCGCCGCTGCGCGGCCGCGCTACACCGCTGCACCCGTCGACCACATACCCACAGCCTTAAAGAATCCTGGATGGTCGTCTCCCCAGGGTCATGCCTGATGTGCTTGTCGCCATAGGTCGCTGGAGACGTCGATGCTCCCGGCGCGCTTCGCGCGTCTGTCTGGCGATGGGGCAGTGCTTGTACAGGCGTGGTCAAGTTGCCCTTCCTTTCCCTGGCGCGAGGTCACGCTTACGCTTGCATCGGGCATTCATTGTTCCGAATCGGTGCAATGTCGATTGACCGGCAGTGACACGTATTTGGCCTATGGGGACAATCCGAGTACCACCCTTGCCGAAATTCGCGAGCCCGGGCCGCGCGCGGCTTCATGGCGATATCTACGTCTTGTGCGCCAACCAGGCTTTCGCAGGGAGTTCGTAGCTCGGTCGTGGATGCAGACGCTCATCGTATTCGGACAGTCGCGGAAACTTGAGCAACGTCTCTTTGTCGTTCAAGGACTGCAAACGAGTGCGCCAAGCCTGGAGCACCAGCCGTCGCTCATCGTCGGAAACATAGGGAACGTACCAGCCGACAAAGGGCTCGAGCACGCCCATGCCGGTATAGGCGAGCGTGCCTTGCAGCAGATGCCTGAGCATGCCTTTCAACGGGCCGTGGATGCCGCTCTCGCCGAACATGTGTTCCCGTCCGCCCAGCGTCACGCTCACAAGCGCACGCTTGCCGCTCAGACCCCCACGGTCGTAGAAGCGCTTTCCGCCATACACCGTCCCCGAAACCAGCACTCGATCAATCCAGCCCTTCAGGATCGACGGGGTTGAGAACCAGAACACTGGAAAGTTCAGGATGAGAAGTTCGCACCAAAGCAGCTTGTCGAGTTCGGCCTGAATGTCACGGGCGATCGTGCCCGTCTGCATTCCATGCCGTTGCTCCAACGCATACGCGCAGTAGTCGGGATTGGCCCGCTCGCCGAAGTCTTCAGGCGACGCAACGGGATCAAAGTGCATGGCGTACAGGTCCGAGACCTGCACTTCGTGGCCTTGGCGATCGAGCTCCTCGACCGCCGCCGACTTCAGGGCGGCGCTGAACGACCGGGGCTCAGGGTGAGCGTGAACGACGAAGACCTTCATGCTCTCAGCCCGTGATGTCTTTGCCGAAGATGGCGCGGGCGATCACGAGTTTCTGGATCTCGTTGGTGCCTTCGTAGATCTCTGCGATCTTGCAATCACGGTAGATCTCCTCCACCCGGTAGTGCGAGCCATCGGCCGCCAACTCCGCCATGAAGCCATAGCCGCCAAAGATCTGCACCCCATCGCGTGCGAACTCGGCCGCGAGGTTGGTCGCGTACCACTTCGCCATCGCAGCCTCGGGCTCCGGAAAGGCCTCCCCCGAATCCATGCGCAGCGCCGCCTTCATGTACAGGTTGCGTGCGTTCTCGATCTCGGTGGCGCGCTCGGCCAGCTTGAACTGCCAGTGCTGGAACTGCGCAATCTTTTTGCCGAACGCCTGGCGCGTTTTCAGGCGCTCGACGCTGTGGTCGAAGGTCGCCTGCGCCATGCCGACGCCGCTGGCCGCGATGCCGATGCGCCCATAGGTCAAGGTCTGCAAGGCGATCTTGAGGCCGCCGCCCACTGTGCCGACCACGTTCTGCGCAGGTACCTGCACGTTGTCGAAATAGATGTCGGCCGTCAGCTGGCCGTGGTTGCCCATCTTGCGGTCCGGTGCGCCCACGCGCACGCCCGGTGCATCGAGGTCGATCACGATCTCCGTCATGCGCCCTTCCTCGGCGCACAGCAGCACGACGAAGTCGGCGACCGGCGCGTTCGTGATGAATCGCTTGCGGCCATTGATCACATAGCCCCCGCCCTCGCGGTTGGCGAAGGTCTGCATCGTCTTGATGCTGAGGTCCGTGCTGGCATCGGGTTCGGTGGTGGCGAAGCTGCCGATCTTCTCGCCGGCCAGCAGTGGCGTGAGGTATCGCGCCTGCAACTCGGGCGACGCATGCTCCAGCGCGTGGCCTGCCAGGATGCAATGCACGTCGACGACCGCCGCGACGGAGTTCGAGTGGTAGGCAAGTTCCTCGATGAGCGCGGCAGTCGCGCAGGCCGGATACTTCAAGCCGCGACCGCCCACCTCGGCCGCGAAGGGAATGCGGAACAGCCCCGCATCGGCCATCTTGCGAAAGAGTTCGCGCGGGAAGTTCTCGACCGACTCTTCGCGGTGCCCGATCTCCCACGCCACCGGCGCAACGTGTTCGTCGGCGAAGCGGCGGACCTCGTCGCGGATGGCCAGCGTTTCTGCGGTCGTGAGCAGGTCGTGATAGAGCTTCGGCTGATGGCGCTCAGGCGCCTGTGGGCTCAATGCAATGGTGTTGTCTCTGGCGTTCATGTCTCGCGTTCCTGTGGCGGGTGGGCGTTGCTCGCCCGTTGAATGTGAGACCAAGTCTAGGTATTGAGGCAGGTGGGGTACATTGGCGAAAGTGACGTTTTCCATGCGAGATCGGACAGTCCATGCCGCGTGCCGCAATCCTTGCCTTTGACGGCTGCTACGCCTCCAGCCTGGGTGGATTCGCCGACATACTGCAAGTGGCGAATTCCCATCTGCGCAGACAGCAGGGTGCGTCTGCGGAACTCTTCGAATGGCGCTTTGTGTCGCTCACGGGCGAGCCCGTCGCGGCCAGCAACGGCCTGCAACTGCAGATACACAAGATCGGCGCGCGCGAGCATTTCGACCTCGTCTTCATACCCAGTCTGCACTACGCCGGCCACAAGAAGTTCGACCAGCTGCTCCAATCTCAGCCGGCTGCATGCGCGTGGCTCGCATCGCAGTGGCGTCGCGGCGCTTGGCTGGCAGCCAACTGCACGGGCACCTTCATCCTGGCACAAACAGGTCTTCTGGATGGGCGCATTGCCACCACGACCTGGTGGCTGGAACGGCAGTTCCGCACGCGCTTTCCGCAGGTCGATCTACAACTGCGGCCCGTGCTCACAGAAGTCGATCGGCTGCTGTGCGCCGGCGCCTCGGCGTCCTATCTGCTTCAGGCCATTCGCGTGGTCGAACGATTCTGCGGGCCGGCAATCGCGTCGCAATGCGCCAAGAGCATGCTCATCGATGTGAGCCAGACAAGCCAGACACCCTATCTGCCCTTGCTCGCAGACATCACCCACACCGACGCGGTCGTTCATCGTGCCCAGCACTGGTTGCACACGAACATGGCCCGGCCGATCCGCATTGCCGAGCTCGCGGGCGAACTGGCGGTGAGCGAAAGAACGCTGGTCCGACGGTTCAACGTCGTCCTCGATCAGTCTCCGCTGACCTACCTGCAGCACCTGCGCATCGACTCGGCCCGTGCCCTGCTGGAAGCCAGCGATCTCGGCGTCGACCAGATCGCGATGCAGGTGGGCTACAGCGACGCCAGTTCCTTTTCGCGCTTGTTCCGAGAGCGCATGGGTCTGAGCCCTGGCGCATATCGCAGCCGATACAAGTCCCTGGACGCCGAGATGTCTGGCTAGACCTCAGCGCAGCGCCGCAGCTTCAACAAGGTTGAGCTTGCCTTCCGCTGCAAGCTTCTTGTTGGGCTCGTCTTCCAAGAGCCGGAATTGGTCCACGACGACCGCGGCTCACGCCCTTGTCGACGAAAAATAAGGTCTTGCTGTTGATCGTCAGCACGCGGATCACTCGACGCTCGACCATGCCATCGAGGTTGCCGGTCCACGGCTTCGCGTGCGCCAGATCGATTGTCAGGTCCCTTCAGCCCTTTTC
This sequence comes from Variovorax humicola, assembly GCF_037889915.1. Lineage (NCBI taxonomy): Bacteria > Pseudomonadati > Pseudomonadota > Betaproteobacteria > Burkholderiales > Comamonadaceae > Variovorax > Variovorax humicola. Next base: position 12,159 of record NZ_JBBKZV010000021.1, read on the forward strand.
TTCGAGCAATCCTCCTGAGCGAACGCAAGGCTTCCGGACAGGAAGAAGACAAGCGCAAGGCGCAGCAGTGCACAGGCGGTTTTCATCTTCGTGTCCCTTCAGTTCGTGGGGTGAGTTGCAGCGTGGACGAATTGATAACCCTCGATGCCCCTGCGAGCGGACATGTGTCGGGGTTTCGGCCCGTCCGGCTGTCCTGCAGATCCTCGGGCCTGCGCGCGTGGCCGGTCGCGCTCGAAGCCTCTGATGCCCTTCAGGACCCGAAGGCGCGTTGTCCCGAAAGGGTAATTCGGTGTCCCCTGCCGTCAATCGAGGTTTGCCTTCCGCACGGACACTGAATCCTCCGACGTATCGCGTCCTATATCGCGCCCAATACACACGCAAGAGACAACACCATGACCTTCTCCATGCCAGCCACTGCTGCCCTTCCAGCATCGCCCGCCCGCTTGCCGCGCGCCTATGCGTGGGTGGTCTTCGCACTCACCTTCGGCCTGATGCTGTCCGACTACTTGTCGCGACAAGTCATCGGCGCCGTCATCCCCGCGCTCAAGGCCGACTGGGGATTGCTGGACTCGCAACTCGCGATGCTCGTGAGCGTGGTCTCGCTCGTCGTCGGCATCCTGACGGTGCCGATGTCGCTGGTCGCCGACCGCTGGGGTCGGGTCAAGAGCATCACGCTCATGGCTTTCGTGTGGTGCCTGGCGACCATCGCCTGCGGCCTGGCGCAAACCCACGGGCAACTGCTCTGGGCACGGGCCTTTGTGGGCCTTGGCGAGGCGGCGTACGGTGCCGCGGGTGCCGCGTTGCTCGCACATGTGTTCCCGGCCAGGCAACGCGCCGCCGTGCTGGGCGCCTTCCTCTCGGCGAGCCTGTTCGGTTCGGTGCTCGGCGTGGTCCTCGGAGGCGCCGTCGCGGCTCATTCCGGCTGGCGCATGGCCTTCTTCGTCGTGGGCGCACCGGGCCTGCTGCTGGCCCTGATCTACCCCTTCGTGGTGCGTGACTACAAGACGGTCGAGTTGACGCCCGATGTTCCGCGCAGCGGCGCCGCACCCAAGCGCCTGCGGCTGGCACAAATCGCGCGTGAAGTGTTCGCGGCGCGCTCGGGCAATTTCACCTACCTCGCAAGCGGACTCCAGATGGCGATGCCCGCCATGCTCATAGCCTGGCTGCCGACCTACTTCAGCCGCTACCACGACGTGGACGTGAAGAAGGCCGGGATGATGGCCGGCGTGGCGGTCCTCGCCTCGGGCATCGGCATGATCTTCGGCGGTGGCCTGGCGGACAGGCTCAGCCGCAATCATCCGCGGCGCCGTACCCTGGTACCTGCTGCCTACTCCGTGATCTCGGCGCTGGTCCTGTCCACCGCGTTCGCCCTGCCGCCCGGCCCGTTGGGACTCGGCCTGATCTTCCTCGGCGCCTTGTTCGCAGCCGCGCACGGAGGCTGCTCCGGTGCCATCATCTGCGACGTCACGCACCCCGGCGTGCGCGCCACGGTGACGGCGACGGTCGCCCTGGCCAACAACCTGATCGGCCTCGCACCGGGCCCGCTGATCGTGGGCGTGCTGTCGGACGTCATCGGGCTGAAGCTCGCACTGACGCTGACGCCGGCGCTCGCGCTCGCAGCGGCGGTCTTCTTCGTCCTCGCCTCGCACAACTACGAGGCCGACGCGGCTCGCACTCGGGCCAGGGGCACGCCGGAAGCGGCCTGAACGCAAACGGCACGCATCGTCGACACGCCTCAAGTCGAGTCACCTATGAATGCATCCCTGACACTTGCCGGCTGGCGCAAACCGGCGCGCACGAACTTCCACGGCGTCCTGATGTCGCTGGTGGTCGCGGTGGCCGCCATCTCGCTGCCGATCACTATCACATCTCGTCGGTGCTGTTCGCCTTGCTGCTCGGCATGGCACTGAACTTCCTGTCGACCGAAGGCCGCTGCATGCCGGGCATCCAGTTCTCCGCGAGCACGCTGCTGCGCATCGGCGTGGCGCTGCTCGGCGTGCGCATCACCTTCGGGCAGATTGCGGCGCTCGGCGCAGTGCCCATCGCGATGGCGGTGCTGTCGGTCGCGCTCACGATCGGCTTCGGCGTCGGGCTGGCGCGCCTCATGGGCTATCGAAGCAGGTTGGGCGTGCTGACGGGCGGCGCTGTGGGCATCTGCGGCGCATCGGCGGCGATGGCAATCGCAGCAGTCATCCCGGTGCACGCCGACGACAAGCTGAAGGAGCGCGCCACCATCTTCACGGTCATCGGCGTGAGCACGCTGTCGACGCTGGCGATGGTGCTCTATCCGATCAGCACCCTGCTCGGCCTGAGCAGCCAGGAGGCGGGCGTCTTCCTCGGCGGAACGATCCACGACGTCGGTTCCACTCCGACCTGCTCGACATCATGGGGAAGAACCCCTACGTCAACGCGGCCACGATGACCATCCTGGGCGTTCCGGTCGACCTGTCGAAGGTGGACATCGGCGCCTATGTGATCGGCGGCATCACCGACCACATCACGCCGTGGAAGAGCTGCCATGCAACGGCGCGCGTGTTCGGCGACGACACCACCTTCGTGCTGGCCAATGCGGGGCATCTGCAAAGCCTGATCAACCCGCCCGGCGCGCCCAAGGCTTTCTTCTCGAGCGCGCCCAGCCGCGCGGCCGATCCAGACGAATGGGCCCGCACGGCGGTGCGCCAGGAAGGAAGCTGGTGGCCGCACTGGCGTGCGTGGGTGCACCAACGATCAGGCGAATCGATCGCTGCGCCAGGCAAGGCCGGCTCTCTCGCCCATCGTCCTCTGTGCGCGGCGCCGGGCGAGTATGTGATGGTGAAGTGACTGCGATTCGAATGGCACGCAGCGAGCCGAGCCGCCGGCTCGCTCGCTAGGCTTGCAGGCGCGAACGGCGGCGGCGCCCGGCCAGCTCGCCGAACTGCTGCTTGTACCAGCGCGAGAAGGCGCTCAGCGCCGAGAAGCCCAGCAACTCGGCCACCTGCGACAGCGGACGCGACCCGTCCTCGATGTAGCGCGCGGCCATTTCGCGCCGTATGACGTTCACCACCTCGCTGAACGTGGTGCCCTCGCGCAACAGGCGCCGATGGATTGTGCGCCGGTCGACGCCGAGCTGTTGCGCCACCATGTCGATCGAACACTGTCCCGAAGCCAACAGCACGAGCAGGATGTTGCGCACGCTGTCGACCGTGCTCATGCGCCCCTCCCCGGCGCCGGCGTCGAGGACCTGCCGCGCATAGCGCGCCATCACCGGATCGGCCGTCGGGTTCGGTGCATCCATGTCGCTCGACTTGCAGACGAGCCCGTTGAAGTCCTGTCCGAAGGCCACGTCATAGCCGAACAGCCGGATGTGGACCGCGGGGTCGCGCGGCGGTGAGTGCATGAAGCAGACCCGCAATGGATGCCATGCCGGACCCAGGAAAAACTTGAGACTGCGGAACATCACGCCGACCAGCAACTCCGTGCCTTGCCGCGACGGACCGCGCTGCCCGACAAGCTGCTCGCGGATCACGGCGATGCCATCCTCTTCCTCGAGCTTCATGAAAAGCGATTGGTTCATGAGGTGGCTGTAGCGCATCCAGGCCCGGACCACGCGGCGCACCGTGGGCTCTTCCCGCACCACCAGAGCGACCGCCCCGAGGTTCGACAGCTGCCGTGTCTCGGCCATGCGCAAGCCGAAATTGTCCATTTTGCTGGCAGTTGCAGCGGCCTCGAGCAGGCGCCGTACCGTGTCGCTCGGAATCCGCAGGTCGGGATCGTGCAGGCAGACCGGATCGAGGTCGGCATCGGCGAGCAGGGCCAGCGGATCGAGGCCCGCCGAACGCGCGATCACGGCGAAGTTGGTCAGGCTGGCACTTCGGACGAGATTCGTCATGGCTGGGTACGTGGTGTCCCCGAAGGTTAAACGAATGTCACCGGTGGTCAAGCGGCGTATGCCCTCTGCCGGAACAATCAAGGCATTCGATACAGCTGTCGGCCCGGATGCCGCGGCGACAAATTTCAGGAGACAAGACCCATGAATCAACGCGACAACCCCCCCTCCAGCACCCCGGTGTGCGACCGCATGCGCAACAGCAGCAACTGGAATCCCGACTGGGATTCCTTTGCCACGCTCGACGCGGCGTGGACCGAGAAGTTCATGGCCATGGGCACCGCGCCGATGGTCTCGGGCCTGCTCGATGCCAAGACCATCGAATTCCTCGCCATCGCCGTGGACGCCTCGTGCACCCACATGTACGCGCCGGGCGTACGCCGCCACATCCGCAAGGCTCTCGAACTCGGTGCCACCAAGGAAGAGATCAACGCGGTGCTGCAGTGCGTGAGCGTTCTGGGCATCCACACGATGAGCCTGGGCGCACCGATCCTGCTCGAAGAAGCCACCGCACACGCCCAGCGCAACGCCGCGAGCGCCAGCTAACCCCCCACCCCGAACCCTGCCCCCACCTGAACTCTTTCCGGAGACAACCATGCACTTCCTCGACGACTCCCTCCTCCCCGAAAACCAGCAAAAGCTCGTGATCCAGGTCGCCCCCTACGGGCCCCAATGGGCCGCTGGCGATTCCGACGACATCCCCGTCACGATGGACCAGCAGGTCCAGAAGGCCGTGGACTGCTGGAACGCCGGCGCCACCGTGCTGCACGTGCACGTGCGCGAAGACGACGGCAAGGGCAGCAAGCGCCTGTCCAAGTTCAACGAGATGCTGGCGCGCCTGCGCGAAGCGGTGCCGCAGATGATCCTGCAAGTCGGCGGGTCGATCTCCTTCGCCCCCGAGAGCGACGGCCAAGCCGCCAAGTGGATGAGCGACGACACGCGCCACATGCTGGCCGAGCTCGACCCGCGCCCCGACCAGGTCACGGTGGCCGTCAACACCCAGCAGATGAACGTGATGGAGCTGATGACCGCGGCCGACGTGGCGGGCACCTCGCTGGCCAACCCGGTGGTGCAGGCGGCCTACCGCGACATGATCGTGCCGTCCAACCCGTCGTGGCACGAGGAGCACATCCGCCGCCTAGTGGCCAAGGGCATCCAGCCGCACTTCATGCTAGGCAACCTCACAGGCCTGGAGAGCGTGCTGCGCATGGTGCGCCGCGGCGTGTACTCCGGGCCGCTGAACCTGAACTACGTGGCCATCGGCGGCGGCTCGGCCGGGCTGCATCCAGCCGACATGCTGGAGTTCGCACGCCGCACGCCCGACGGCGCGGTGCTCACGCTGGAGACGCTGAACCGCCACATCTACCCGATGAACACGATGGCCATCGCGCTGGGCATGCATGTGCGCGTGGGCATCGAGGACACGCTGTTCGGGCCGCACGGCGAGCGCATGAGCTCGGTGCAGCAGATCGAGATGGTGGTGCGCCAGGCGCGCGAGTTGCGCCGTGAAGTGGCCACGGGTGAAGAGGCACGCAGCATCTTCGGCATCGGCCAGTCCTGGAGCGACACCGACGAGACGCTGGCGCGCCTGGGCATGCCGCCCAACCGCGCTCAGGGCCAGCGCGGCGTGCCAGTGCGCGCCATGGCCTGAGCACGCCGTTCCCTGCGCACCACTTCGCCAACCCCTTTTTCCGCAGACCGCGAATGTGCCAGAACACTCCCATTGCAGACCCCTGCATCAACATTTGCCGAATGGATCAGGACGGGATGTTCTGCCAGGGTTGCAAGAGGACCGCGCTGGAGATCGGCGGCTGGCCTCGGATGACTGAGCCGCAAAAGGCCCAGGTGCTTGTCTTGATCGAACGGCGCATGAACGCGGTGTTCACGCCCGCCCACACGACGCTGCAGGCGGCCGCATGAGCCGGCCGTCGCGCCACGCCGTCTGAACAGAACCAATACCGACGAAATCGGAGACAAGAATGAAAGCCAATCTCACCACCTCGACGCCTTCGGCATACGCCTACCCGCTGCTCAACAAGCAACTGCTGGTCAACTCGTTGAACCTGTATGGCGACCAGGAGATCAACTACCGCGGCGAGACGCGCTACACCTTCCGCGAGTTTCGCCAGCGTATCGGTCAGCTCGCGTCGGCATTGAGCACGCTGGGCGCGCGCCATGGCACGACGGTGGCCGTCATGGACTGGGACAGCCACCGCTACCTGGAAAGCTACTTCGGCATTCCCATGATGGGGGCCACGCTGTTCACGGTGAACGTGCGCCTGTCGCCGCAGCAGATCGTCTACACGCTCAACGATTCCGACGCCGAGATCGCGCTGGTGCACGCGGATTTCCTGCCGGTTCTCGCGCAAATCAAGGATGGCCTCTCAATCCAGCGGTTGCGCAGACCGCTGCGCCGGCGGCCCAGAAGCTGGCTGTCGGCTACGTGCACAACCTGTCCAAGCGCACCGCCCTGTATGCGACCTACGCCTACATCCAGGACGAGAACGATCTGGACATCACGGTGGGCGGCCCCGCCATGGTCACAGCTGTCGGAAACGTCGCGATGTCTGGCAAGACCTCTCGCGGCTATGACGTCGGTATCCGGCATGCCTTCTAGGTCGACGAGGGAATAAGCCCACTTTCAGCCGGACACCTTGGAGTCGCCCGCGACGGGCGGCTGAACCGAGCTACCGCAACGGACGGATCGCAACCCAATGCCGGGATTCGTCGTATGAAACCTTTCGTCTATTGTTCTGCCTCGCAGTGGTCGGTGCCGCAGAGCCCGCGATTGCATACCAAGTGAACATGTGCGTCGATGCAAGCGGTCGCAAGGTATTGACGGATCGACCTTGCGAGAACGATCGAACCACCGGGCAACGCCGGAAAATCGCGAGACCAGGGATGCTAGCCTGCGTTGGAGAGATCGATGATCGCCGGGGAGTCGCCTTGGGTGCCAGGACACCCTGCCAACGGTGCCGGGAAACGCATGGCCCCGCTTATCGATGGTCACCACGTCGCGAACCTGTGGCGTGCGAACCGTGCCGTTGGTGCCGAGTCCGATACTGGCGCTACTGCAATGTGCGTGCTTGGCCTACACGCCCACATCAGATAGACGGCCAGCAAATGTCAACATAACATCCAATCCAAATCCGAAAGGCAGCTGTGAGGTCTCGATGCGCGAGACGAACAAACGACGAGGATGGCAATGCGCGAAATGACGACCGCCGCTGAAGCACCCCGGGAGCCCGTGCTTAGTCCCAGAGATCGCACCTCGGAACTGCTCTTCGGCGTTCTCATCGCAACCAGCTTTGTAGGGGCCGTGTTGTCGCGCGTCATTGCGTTGGTGATGCTGTTCATCGGCGGGCTGGCGTTCGGGCGCCATTCAGGCTACGGCGGCTGGAAGGCCGGCTTCGGTATTGCAGCGCTGGGCACCGTGCTCGTGGTCGCGATCAACGCGCTGGCCGGATGAGAATCGCACGTTGGGCCCTCACGGCGCTCGGGGCCATGGCCGCCGTGACCGCACTCGCCAATGAGATGGAAGGCAGCGGGCGGCGCGCCTTTCCGCCTGACAGCGCCTCATGGGAGTTCTCGGTCACGGCAATTCCGACGATCGTTCGCGGCGGCGAGAACTTTGTTTCGGGAATCGCGGTAGCCGACCGTGGCTCCCTGCACCTCGAGGCGAGGGCAAATTATGAGTCGGTCGGTGCACGTTCGGCATTTGTCGGCTGGACTTTCTCCGGCGGCGACGAAATCAAGTGGGAGTTGACGCCTCTGCTTGGCACTGCCTGGGGCACGACCAAGGGCTTTGTGCCCGGCCTGGAGGCGAGCGCCGCATGGCGGCGGCTCGACTTCTATGTCGAGGCCGAATACGTCAACAACAGGAATGACCAGAGCAGCAGCTACTTCTACGCGTGGAGCGAGCTCGGCTTCCGGCCCTTCGAGTGGCTGCGCGTCGGCCTTGCCGCGCAGCGGACCCGGGTTTATGGCGGCGCGCGCGACATCCAGCGCGGCCCGTTCGCGCAAGTGACTTGGCGCCGAATGACGATCGGCGGCTTCTGGTTCAATCCAGGATCGAAGGATCAGGTCCTGGTCACCTCGATCGGCGTGGCCTTCTAAAGAATGGTCGGGCGACGTGGCAGCATGTCGCACTGCTCTTGCCGATTCACTCCGCGCCTGCTGTCGAGGTCATTCAAGGCCGCTAGCCAAGCCAACAAATGATGGGAGCGGACAAAATTTGGGGGAGTGCCCGCGGGCGGACTGGCGTATCCATCAAGGCCAAATGGCGGCGCAGGTCTCCTTCGCTGCCGTCAGCGCCTGTCAAAGTGGTCAGGAGACCGGAACACGGTTGACCAACCCGGCCCCCGCCTCGAAGGCACTGATGCTCTCGATGGTGGTCTGCATGATCTGCCCGATTGCCTCCTGAGTGAAGAAGGCCTGGTGGCCCGTCACGATCACGTTGTGGAACGACACAAGCCGCTGGATCACATCGTCCTCGATGATCGTCGACGATAGGTCCTGGAAGAACAGGCTGGCCTCTTGCTCGTAGACGTCGATCGCCAGTCCACCGAGCTGTCCGGTCTTCAGCGCGGCGATCGCGGCCTCGGTGTCCACCAGGCCGCCACGACTGGTGTTGATGAGGATGGCCCCGCGCTTGGCGCGCGCCAATGACTCGGAGTTCACGATGTGCCTTGTCTCCTGCGTCAGGGGGCAATGCAACGAGAGGACGTCGCAGCCGGGCACCAGCTCCGCCGTGCTCGCATAGCGCCCGCCCATGGCCTCGAAGGCAGGGTTGCGGTACTGGTCATAGCCCAGCACCGTGCACCCGAAGCCGAGCATGATGCGCGCGAAGATGGTGCCGATCTTGCCGGTGCCGATGACACCCACAGTCTTGCCGTGCAGGTCGAAGCCCATCAGGCCGTCGAGTTCGAAGTTGCCATCGCGCGTGCGCACGCTGGCCCGCGCGATCTTGCGGTTCACCGCCAGCAGCAAGCCGACGGCGAACTCGGCCACCGAATACGGCGAGTAGCCCGTGACGCGCACGACCTCGATGCCCAGCCCTGCGGCGGCCATAGCGTCGATCTGGTTGTAGCCGGTGGAACGGGTAGCCACCAGCCGTGTTCCCTGCGCAGCCAGGATGGCCAGCACTTCGGCATCGACGTTGTCGTTCACAAAAACACAGACAGCCTCGCAGCCGGCCGCCAGCGATGCCGTATGGGCGGTCAATCGGTCCTGCAGGAACATCAGTTCATGCCCCGCCTCGGCGTTCGCCGCGGTCAGGAATGTCTTGTCGTAGCTCCGCGTACTGAACACGGCTGTCTTCATGAGATCTCCTTGCGCAATGCGATCGTTGGACGAAAGTGACTCAAAACGGAAGGTCCTTGCACTGTGCCGGTCGTTGTTGGCTGCTATCTCCAGGAGCACCATGGCATCGATAGGTACCTCGCCGACAGCCCACCGCCTGCTGGCGGTATTTCGCACCGTAGCTTTGGGCAATTTGCTGAGTGCTGTCAACCTCGGTGGAGTCTCATTGGACTGCGGGGCAGTACTTTTCGTGGGGCGGCCGCGGGAGGCTTTTCGCTCCCAAGTTCGTCTTGCCCGGGCTGCCGGGCACCTCGGCCCAGATCGGAATGCGTGATGGATACCGATATCGTAGCCCGTCGCGTTCTTTGAGAGACCTTAGCTTGTCCCAAAAATTAAACTAACGGACGTTAACTTCCCACCACATGCCACGAGTCTGTGTCCAGAAGAAAACGTCGAGCAAACTCGGCCCCCAGTATCAGTGCCTTATCCGTTAGTATGTTTTCATGTCTACGCGCTCGCCCTGTTTTCACCTCCCGGCCGAAACTCATAGTGCAGCTTTCGAAAGCTGGCTGGCTGACCAACGCGCTGCCGGCACATTGCGCCAGGCCTCTTCGATCGCTATTTCGACCGGGAAATGTGGTTCGCATTCACCGCTGCCTTGGCTTGCTCGCCTTGGCCATGTGTGCCGCCGCCAGGCGCTTCAACGTCTGGTCTTGATTGCTCGCTTCTTGAGAGACGGCGCCGCACCCAAACCCGCCCGGCGTCCATGCAGCCGCGAGAGCTCGGCGGCCGCATTTGCAAAGCTCGCCCGGATGAATTCGAACGCGCGCGAGCTTGCCGGTGCCAACGTGCGGCCGGCACGGTGGATGATCCCGAGCGTCAGGTCCAGATCCAGCGGCGGCGCGACGTCCAGCGGTACCACGACGCCGGCTTTCAGCGGATCGAGCACCGCGATGGCCGTCGATGGCGTAACGGCGTCGCTCGATGCGAGCAAGGCGTGCATCGTGGAGAGATCACTGGTGCTGAGGGAGAAGTGCTGGCTGATCGGTATGCCGAGTCCATAGAGGTCTGCAATCCTGCGCTCGACAGACTCGTCGGCGTAGCCCCCGGAGATCAGTGGATACGCAGAAAGGTGAGTCATCGTGACGTTGCGCTTTGCCGCTAACGGGTGCTCCGCGCGCGCGAACCAGCCGAATGTGCAGGGGTAAAGCGCCTCGATCACCATGTCGGGATCGTGTTGCGCGATGCGGACATCGCCGATGAAGAAATCAAGTTGCTCCTTCAGCAAGGCGGCGTGGAGCATGTCGGTGCTCTGAACCATGGCACTCATGCGCAGGCCCGGTGCCCTGTCGAGCATCTCCAGCATCAGCGGTGCGAGCAGGAACTTCGCGATCGATGAGCCCATGCCGAAGGCCAGCGAGCCGAGCTCGCCGTCGCGCATGAGCGCCAGCGAACGCGCCCCTTCGTTCTCGTCGAACACCATGCGGCGCGCGCGCTCGACATAAGCCAGTGCATAGGGCGTCGGGCGCAGGCGCCGGTCCTGCCTGTCGAACAGTGGCACCCGCAAGACGTTCTCGAGTGCGCGCAGGCTGCGCGACAGCGCAGGCTGGCTCAGGTGCACCACCTCGGCTGCGGCGGCAAGCGAGCCGAGGTCGATGACGGCCAGGAAGTGCTTCAGCTGACGGATGTTCACGCCGCCCTTTCATTTGCAGATTCTGCAAGTCATTGCTGAATATTATGCAATTTACGCAATCGCGGCGAATTCCTAGACTGCCTCCCACAGCCCGGAACCCGCCATGAACGCCCTGCACCCGAACCACTGCGCAAACCTGCGACCCGTCGTCGCCATCTCGTCCGATCGGATCGAGCGGCACGGCCATCCGGCGCATGCGGCGCTGCACGGCTACGTCCGCGCCACCAGCGAGATTTCGCAAGCCTTGCCGCTGGTGCTGCCTGCCCTGGCCGAAGGCCTGCATGCCGACACGCTGGCGGCGTCGATCGACGGCATCGTCCTCACGGGCAGTCCGTCGAACGTCTCGCCGCAGCGCTACGGTTCGCCTTCGCCGCACCGCGAGATGCTGCTCGACCCCCACCGCGATGCCGCGATCCTCCCCCTGCTGCCGACGCTGGTCGCGGCCGGCGTGCCCCTGCTGGCGGTATGCCGCGGCTTCCAGGAAGTCAACGTCGCCTGGGGCGGCACGCTGGAGCCGGCCGTGCATGAGCAGTCGGGCAGGCTTGACCACCGCGAAGGCGATCACGATCGCCCGATCGAACGCTGGTACGACGACAGCCACGACGTCCACCTCGTCGAGGGCAGCCTGCTGGCGCGATTGGCCGGCGCCACGCGGACGCAGGTCAATTCCTTGCACCACCAGGGCATCGATCGCCTGGGTGCCGGCTTGCGCGTCGAAGCCATGGCGCCCGACGGACTGGTGGAGGCGTTCTCTATCGCCAGCGCTTCCCAGTTCACGCTGGCCGTGCAATGGCATCCCGAGATGCGCGTCGACGACAGCGCATTCGCACGCGCCATCTTCGAGGCTTTCGGCGATGCCTGCAGAGCGCGACAGCGGCAGCGGCGGCGCGCCTTCGCCTGATACATCCACAACTAAAGGAGACATATGGACAACGACACCTGGATCAACGCGCTCTTCAGCCAGAGCTACGCAGAAGCGCGCCAGAAATTCCTGAATGCCGCGTCGCGGCGCGGCCTGCCCGTGGAGTCGCACGTGCTGAAGATGCCCGGCGCCCACGGCGAAACGCTGGCCACCGACGTGGTGCTGGACGGCCCTGCCGATGCGTCGAAGATGCTGCTGGTCATCAGTGGCGTGCACGGGGTCGAGGGCTTCTGCGGCTCGGCAGTGCAGACGGGCATGCTGCTTCTGGATGCCGCCGACCGGCCAGGCGAACTGCGCGACACCGCCGTGCTGCATGTGCATGCGATCAACCCCTTTGGCTTTTCGCACCTGCGCCGCGTCACGCAGGAGAACGTGGACCTCAACCGCAACTTCGTCGACTTCTCGAAGCCGCTGCCGGTGAACTCGGGCTACGCAGAGATTCACGAGTTGTTGCTGCCCAAGGAATGGCCGCCGCAAGAAGACGTCGAGGCCGCGCTGGCTGCGTATCGCGAGCGCCATGGGGCACGCGGCCTGCAACGCGCCATCGGCCTCGGCCAGCATGCCTTCGCCGACGGCATGTTCTTCGGCGGCCATGGGCCGACCTGGAGCAACGACACCTTCCGCCGGATCCTGCAGCGCCATGCGCCGCAGGTGCGCCAACTGGCATCGATCGACATCCATACCGGCCTCGGCCCCTATGGCGTCGGCGAGCGCATCTTCGCGAGCTTCGATGAAGACCCTGCCGTGCTTGCACGCGCCAAGGATTGGTGGGGCGAACTGACCTCGGTCACCGCCGGGACATCGACCAGCATTCCACTGACCGGACCCATCCAGACGGCCATCACCGATGAGTGCGCCCAAGCGCAGCACGTGGGCATATGCCTTGAATACGGGACCTACCCGAGCGAGCGGGTCACCGCCGCACTGCGCGCGGAGCATTGCCTGCACCGGCACGGGCATGGCGATACGGCCCAGTCCGTCGCGATCCGGCAGGAACTCAAGGATGCTTTCTACCCCGATGCCGCCGACTGGAAGCTCGCGGTATGGCAACAGGGCTCGCAGGCCTGCCTGCGTGCGCTCGAAGGCCTGCAAGAAGACGCGCCCCAGGCGATGCCGGCATAACGAACGACGGAGCATTCCATGAACACGACCACCATGAACTCCGCGCGCATGCCCGATGCCGCCACGGCTGCCCGCAACGCGCATGCCCTACCAACCACCACCAGCAACACCACCACCATCAGCCGCAAGGCCGTGGCTGCTGCCGTCGCGGGCAACGCCCTCGAGTTCTACGACTTCGTCATCTACGCCTACTTCGCGGTGTACATCGGCCGCACCTTCTTCCCGGTGAGCGGAGAGTTCGGCAGCCTGCTGGTGGCCGTGGCCACCTTCGGCGTCGGATTCTTCACGCGTCCACTCGGCGGCGTATTGATCGGCGCCTTTGCCGACCGGGTCGGGCGCAAGCCGGCCATGATCCTCACGGTGGCGCTGATCACTGTCGGCACTCTGGGCCTCGCAGCGACGCCGAGCTATGCAAGCATTGGCATCGCGGCGCCGATCATCGTCGTGTTCTGCCGCCTGCTCCAGGGCCTTGCGCTCGGCGGCGAAGTGGGCCCGGCGACCGCGCTGCTGCTGGAAGCGGCGCCACCCGGCCGGCGCGGCTTCTATTCGAGCTGGCAGATCGCGAGCCAGGGGTTGGCCGTTGCCGCAGGGGGCACCTTTGGTGTGGCGCTGTCAGTCATGCTCACGCAGGAGCAGCTTGCGGCCTGGGGCTGGCGTGTGCCTTTTCTGTTCAGCCTCGTGCTGATCCCGATCGCGCTCTACATTCGCCGCAGTCTTCCCGAGACCCACGAAGGCACCAGCGAACGCAGCGGCGCGCAGATCGTCGGCGCCGTGTTCAGAAACCATCGCCGCATCCTGGTGCTGGGCGTTCTGCTTACCGCAGCCACTGCCGTGGCATCGCAAGTCGGCAACTACATGGTGACCTACGCGGTCCAGGTGTTGAAGTTGCCGCCGGCGCTTGCACAAGGCAGCGTGCTGATGGGCGGCGTCATGACATTCGTCTTCGCCCTGGCAGGCGGTATCTTGTGCGACCGTTTCGGCCGCAAGATCACCAACCAGTTCCCGCGTATCGTGCTGATGCTGTCGATCGTTCCGCTTTTCATGTGGCTGTCGGGCGCACCCGGTGCAACGACCCTGCTGACGGTGTCCGCCATCCTGGCCGCCCTCACCGCGATGTTCGGCGCGGCAGGACTGGTGGCAGTGCCGGAGCTCCTGCCCATCGCCGTGCGAAGCACGGGCCTGTCACTGGTCTACGCGATCGGCACTTCGGTGTTCGGCGGCACCACCCAGTTCGTCGTGACGTGGCTCATCGCCGTGACGCACAACCCGATGGCGCCAGCCTGGTACGTGGTTGCAATGTGCGCCATCAGCGTAGCGGCGATGTGGATGCTGCCCGAGTCGCGCGATGTCGACGTGATGCAGTAGGTGCCATCGCCGAGAGCTACTGACGCGCCGCGGCCACAAGATCAACTCGCGATTCAGCCTCGAAAGCGTGCTGAGGACTGGTTGCAGCCAGTCAATTTTCGCTGCCGAACGGCAGAGGCCGCAGATACCTGACGTTCGCGCTTTCCTTCGCGACCGGCTGGACTACTTTGGAACTTGACCTTCGCCTGACGTTGCTGCCAACGACCAGGACCACGTCGCTTTTGCATGGCTGCTTCGCTATGTCGCGAAATGGTGTTCAGGGCCCGTTGCAGTCCTCCCCATCACGAAGTTGAGTGACTGCAATGAGTGGCGAAGCGGTCACGGCCCGCCGCCTTTACAGACCATCCAACGCCGTCGACCAAGGAGCCAACGACTGTCGAACAAGTCACTCGCCGATCGCCGTACTCCAGAATGCATTGGCAGCCTTCCCCAACAGCTCGCTGTCGCGATAGAGCCTGATTTCCAAGGGCACGCTCCAATCGCTGCTCGCCGCGGCGACAAGTCGTCCCTGCCCCAGGTCCTCCTCCACAAGGGTTTGCGGCAGCCAGGCAATGCCCCTGCCGTCCAGCGCCATGGTCCGCAGGACGGATGCCAGGTGCGCCGTGAAGGCCATCTGGACCGGCAATGCCTCCAACCTGCGGCCGAGCACGGTGCGCATGATGCGTCCCAGCCCGGATTCCTCGGTGTATTGCAGCACCGGCAACGGCGGCCCGCCGCGACGCGCGAGTGAATGGAGCGCCTTACCTTCACCGTCCGGCGCGCACACCGCGACGAGCAGGTCCTCGCCTATCCGTGCCGACTTGTACGGCTCCGCATCCAGCGCCCCTCGTGCCATCGGGTGCGTGTGGCTCAAGACGAACTGGACCTTGCTCTGCAGCATCATCGCCTCGCATCGCTGCAGCACGTCGGACATCAGTTGCACAGGGCCGAGCGTGGTGTTGGATTCGAGGCTTCGCAGCCAGCGCGGCAGGAAGGTAAAGGACAGCGCATGCGTGGACGCGATGCGCAGGGTGACCGAACTGGCTTCGGCAACCTTCTTCGCATCGCCCGGCACCCGCGCGACGCGCGCGATCAACTCCTGCGCCACGCCGGCAAACCACTTGCCGACTTCGGTCAGTTGGGCAGGCTGCGAGCTTCGATCGAACAGGTCGGCACCGATCCACTCCTCCAGCGCGCGAATGCGCCGGCTGAAGGCGGGCTGGGACGTGTGCCGATCGTCCGCCGCGCGAGAGAAATTCCCTGTGGCAGCCAGCGCGAGGAAGTCATCGAGCCAGATCAGATTCATGTGCGGTTCGTCCAGCGCATAGAAGTTGAGAAATTGAACATTGGCCGAAAAAGCCGGCGTGTCCGACCATTCAGTCTCCCATTCAAACCCACCTGGAGACAACCCATGAAGATCGTCGAAATCCGCGAGAAAACCCTCCCCATCAGCTCACCCATCCGCAATGCCTACATCGACTTCAGCAAGATGACGCTGAGCCTTGTCGCCGTGATCACCGACGTGATCCGCGACGGCAAGCCGGTGGTCGGCTATGGCTTCAATTCGAACGGCCGCTACGGCCAGGGCAAGCTGATGCGCGAACGCTTCATCCCGCGCATCATGGAAGCCGATCCGGCCTCGCTGGTCGACGACAGCGGCAGCAATCTCGACCCGCACAAGATCTGGAACACGATGTTCACGAACGAGAAGCCGGGCGGCCACGGCGAACGCTCGGTGGCCATCGGCACCATCGACATGGCGGTCTGGGACGCGGTGGCCAAGATCGAAGGCAAGCCGCTGTTCCAGTTGCTGGCCGACCGCTACGGCGACGGCAAGCCCAACCGCAAGATCTTCGTCTACGCGGCCGGCGGCTACTACTACCCAGGCCAGGATCACAAGAAGCTGCAGGACGAGATGCGCAGCTACATCGACCGCGGCTACACGGTCGTGAAGAAGAAGATCGGCGGTGCCTCGCTCGACGAAGACCTGCGCCGCATCGACTCGATCATGGAAGTGCTGCAGGACGGCCAGAAGCTGTGCGTCGATGCCAACGGCCGCTTCGACCTGGAGACCGCGATCGCCTATGCCAAGGCCCTGTCGCAATACGACCTGTTCTGGTACGAGGAGCCGGGGGACCCGCTGGATTTCGAACTGCAAGCCGCGCTGCGCAACTTCTACAAGAACCCGATGGCCACCGGCGAGGACCTGTTCTCGATGCAGGACGCGCGCAACCTGATCCGCTACGGCGGCATGCGCCCCGACCGCGACTGGCTGCAGTTCGACTGCGCCCTCAGCTACGGCCTGGTGGAATACCTGAAGACGCTCGACATGCTCAAGGAACACGGCTGGTCGGCCAGCCGTTGCATCCCGCACGGCGGCCACCAGATGTCGCTCAACATTGCGGCGGGCCTGGGCCTCGGTGGCAATGAGTCGTACCCCGACCTGTTCCAGCCCTTCGGCGGATTCCCGGACGGCGTGAAGGTCGAAAACAGCTACGTGACGCTGCCCGACCTCCCCGGCATCGGCTTCGAGGGCAAGGCCGATTTGTATCGCGAGATGCAGGCACTGTCAGCCTGACGCTGCCGAGACTCCAAGGAGACAAGAACCATGAACAAGTTCTGGCGCTGCGGCGCCGGCCTTGCCCTGCTCGCATCGGCCTCGCTGGCCTTTGCGGAGTTTCCGGACAAGCCGGTCACGCTGGTCGTACCCTTCGCGGCGGGCGGCCCGAGCGACAAGATTGCCCGCGACCTGGCCGAGGCGCTGCGCAAGCCGCTGGGCCAGACTGTCATCGTCGAAAACGCCGCCGGCGCGGGCGGCACGATCGGCTCGACCAAGGTGGCAAGGGCGGCACCGGATGGCTACACGCTGCTCCTGCACCACATCGGCATGGCGACGGCGCCGGCGCTGTACCGCAAGCTGAGCTACAAGGTGCCCGAGGACTTCGAGACGCTGGGGCTCATCAACGAGGCGCCTTCGGTCGTGATCGGCAAACCAATGCTGGCGGCGAACAACTTCGCCGAACTGCGGCAATGGATCGCGTCGAACGGCGGCAAGGTGAACCTTGCTCATGCGGGCCTCGGTTCCGCGTCGCATCTCTGCGGCCTCATGTTCCAGAGCGCACTGAAGACCAGCATGACCCCAGTGCCTTACAAGGGCACTGCGCCCGCGATGACCGACCTCATCGGTGGGCAGGTCGACCTGATGTGCGAGCAGGCAACCAATGCGGTGCCGCAGATCGAGGGGAAGAAGGTCAAGGTCTACGGGATCACCAGCCTGAAGCGCCTGCCTCTGCCGTCGTTGAAGGATGCACCGACCTTGTCGGAGGCCGGGCTGGCGGACTTCAACGTCCAGGTCTGGCACGGCCTGTACGCGCCGCGCGGCACGCCGCCCGCGGTGCTGGCCAAGCTCAATGCCGCGCTGCGCGTCGCATTGAAGGACCCCGACCTCATCAAGCGTGAAGAGGCCCTTGGACTTACCGTCGTCAGCGACGAGCGCCTCGAGCCAGCCGGCCACAGGAAGCACCTGGAAGCCGAAAAGGCGCGCTGGTCGAAGGTGATCAAGGACGCGGGCGAGTACGCGGACTGAAATCACTTAGCGGCGCACCGGGCCGATAGAGCCCGGGGCCTTCGATCGGGATGGTCGGAAGACAGGCCCGACCCGCCGGCGCAGCGCCGACAGCTCGTCGCCGCCGGATTCCACAAGGCGCAGCGCGCCTCAACCATTTCAGTTTCGACATTTCAGCCATCGGTGGCGCAGCCGTGGATGGCGCTCGCCATCAACAAGGAGACAACATGACACTCACTTCATCCACATCCCCGAAGGTGCCACTCCTGCGGCGCCTGTATATCCAGGTTCTCATCGGCATCCTTGTCGGCGTGGCGCTCGGGCACTTCCATCCGACCGTGGGCGCCGACATGAAGCCGCTCGGCGACGGCTTCATCAAGCTCATCAAGATGCTGCTGGCGCCGGTGATCTTCGGCACCATCGTGGTCGGCATCGCCCGCATGGGCGACCTGAAGGAAGTCGGCAAGGTGGGCGCCAAGGCGCTTCTGTACTTCGAGGTGCTGTCGACGATCGCCCTGGTGGTCGGATTGCTGGTCGTGAACATCCTCAAGCCCGGCGTCGGCATGAACGTGGACGCCGCGACGCTCGACGGCAAGGCGATCTCGGCTTACACCAGCGCCGCGGAAACGCAGCACGCAGGCGCCGTCGACTTCATCATGAACGTCATCCCGAGGACCATCGTCGGCTCCTTCGCGGATGGCAACGTGCTTCAGATCATCTTCTTCGCTGTCCTGCTCGGTGCCGCCTTGTCGAAGATGGGCGCGCGTGCGAAGCCCTTCATCGACATGATCGACCTGTTCCTGAACGGCTTGTTCGGCATCGTGAAGATGGTGATGGTGCTCGCTCCGATCGGTGCGTTCGGCGCCATCGCGTTCACCATCGGCAAGTACGGCGTGGGCTCCCTGGCCTCCTACGGCAAGCTGATCATCGCCGTGTATGGCACCTGCGTGCTGTTCATCGTCGTGGTGCTCGGAACCGTCGCGCGGATCTGCCGGATTTCGATCTTCTCGTACCTGCGCTACATCCGGGATGAACTCCTCATCACTTTCGGCACGGAACAGAGTCGGCCCGTCGGAACACCAAAGATGGGCATCGCACCTGATGGATGCGGTGATGGGCCGAGATTCGGTCAACGCGTCCCGGCTTTTGGGCGAACACTTCGAGGTCGCACCGTGGCAATGGGATAGGCAGCCCGATGACGAATGGTCGGCGTTGCTCCTGACCTGGTCCGCCCTGCGTTGCCGTCGTTCATCGCGTCGGGTCTGCTGAGATCATCGGCCCGATCCGGCCGTCGACGATGGGCTTCAATGGCTCCACGCCGGCGCTGAGCGATGTCAAAGGGCGGGCAAGCGCCGGTGATGTTCGACGGGATGCCGGCCTCGCTTTCGCTGGTCAAAGCCGATAGGATCAATGCCTGCGCTGTCAGCACGCCCAAGCGGTCGCCGTTGCTGCCGAGGTGCCCGACTCTCGCGAAGCTGGGGATCCGCAGTCGACGGTTGTCGCGGTCACGTGGTCGCGTGGATGGGCTTGTGGGTCAACGCGGAAGTGCCGGCAGCCGGGTGACAGCGCGCAACTGCAGGAGATCGGCTTCGACGCCGCCGGCTACGAGCGAATGGGGGTGGTGCTGCGCGAGATCGGATTCAAGCCCGAGTGAGCGGCGGCTATTGCATCAGCGAGGATACGCGCCATGTTGCATGACGTTCCGGTCGGCTCGATCGACGAACTCCCGCTAGGCGGGCGCAAGCTCGCCTTCGCGGGCGGCCGCAGCATCGTTCTCTTCAACATCGATGGCACGGTCCATGCCATCGAAAACTCATGCCCTCACAACGGCGCATCACTGGCAAGCGGCCGGCTCGATGGACGCATCATTCACTGCCCCGCACACGGGCTGCGTTTCGACGTGACCACGGGTTGCATGCCCGGCGCAGGGGGCTTGTGCCTCACGAAGTTGCCCGTGGATGTGCGGGACGGCCGCCTTGTAGTGACAGTCAACGACACGGCCGCCCCTGGCACGCCGCCAGCTTGATGCGCGCGGCGAAAGCGCGCTTTCGTGTGACCAGCTACGGAGCTGGACCATCGAGCATGACCGTCAACATGACCAATACCCTTGTCTCCTTCAGAAGTTGAAACTCTTGATTTGCGCAATCGCTGCGGCCCGTTTCGATTGGATAGGTCAGTTCACACAGGCGTGGGTTCACGGAACGTACGCCCTTTGCACCGACGCTCTGCCACTCTGAGAGACTTCGATTTCGTCAGGTCCGGTGGCAGCAGTCCCGAACCGTTGTGCGTACTCTTTAGGCGTCACCCCGAGGCGCCGGACAAACGCCCTCCTCAAGACGTCCACGCTCTGGTAGCCGTATCGGCGCGCAATCGATTCCAGTGACCGTCCGCCAAGCTCGAGAGCCTGGCAAACTGCTTCGAGCCGTACCTCCTCAACGTACTTCGCGGGCGTGGTCTTCATCTCTCGTTGAAACATCCGCACCAACGTTCTGACACTGGTGTTTGCGACGTCAGCAAGCATCTCGACCGTTATCTCCGCGCCCAGGTGTTCGTTTACCCAGAGACGCAGGGCATCGAGGGCAGGGCTCATCCGCTTCTGGGCCTGGAGTGATACGCTGAACTGAGCTTGTCCTCCTGGTCGTCGAAGAAACAAGACCAAGCCCTTGGCGAGCTCCAACGCAACGGAGTTGCCCAAGTCTTCTCCAACCAATGCGAGGGCGAGGTCGATTCCAGCCGTGATTCCCGCGGACGTATAGAGGTTTCCGTGCTTCACCCAAATCGGATTCGGGTCAACCTGGACTGCAGGGTAGCGCTCGGCAAGCCGATTCGCCATGGCCCAATGCGTTGTCGCTCGGCGGCCGTCCAGCAGCCCGGCCTCTGCCAGCGCAAACGCGCCAACACATATCGAACAAACCCGTCTTGCGGTCTTGGCTCGGACTCGCAGCCAATCGATAGCAGTGCCGTCCAAGTGCTCGAGTGAGCCCGTGCCAGTGGCAACGATGAGCGTGTCGATCGGTCTGCTCGCACGGCGCTCATCGGCCAACGTCCGGTGCCCTCTGAGACCGATACCCGTCTCGCTCTCCACGTACACGTCTGTCCCTGCACTCACCAATTCGAGCACGTAGGGCGCGGTTTCACCTGCGTGCATTCTGTTGGCCAAGGCAAAAACCTCTGCCGGCCCTATGACATCCAGGGCGTCTACCGGTGCCAGCCCCAAGATGACCACCCGCTTTTGAGCGGGCCCGGTCGGGGTGCTTCCAAGCTTCGTACGCTTTTTCATCGGGCCTCCAGTCTCGAAGAGACCAAAACCCATTTTGGCACAAATCGTCTGAATATTGTCTTTTGTGCCAACCTTCTGATTTCTAGACTTGAGCCCAAGTCAACCAAATCCGAGGCATTCCAAAATGAGCTCACTTGTCGCAGTCAGAGGAATCACAGCGCCGGACACGCAGCTTGCTCGCAAGGCCGTCTCGCTGGTGCATCGAGTGCACTCGGAGACGATGAAGAACCACTTGCACCGGACCTGGTGGTTCTCTGAGTTCCTTGGCAGGAAGCGCGGCCTGAAGTACGACCGAGACACGCGAGCGCATTCTTCGCGCAGGCCGCAAAGGAGGCAGGTGTCACCGCCATCGTCAACATGTCGCAGATTTCGGCGCGGCGGGACTCGAAGAGCCATGCCGCGCAAGACCACTGGGTTGCAGAACGCGTTTTCGATTGGTCAGGCGTGGCGACGACCCACCTGCGTCCCACCTTCTTTGCCGACTGGCTCGTCTATCCCCAGTTCGCGCATGAGATTTGGGCGAAGAAGCGCATTCAGTTCCCGTTCGGAGACGGCCGTCACGCGCCCATCGGGACCGACGACCAGGGTCGTGTCATTGCGCACATCCTGGACAAACCTTCTGCACACGGGGGCAAGACCTACACCCTTCATGGCCCGGTCGAGATGAATCACGATCAGATTGCCGCTGCCATGAGTGACGTACTTGGCGCGCAGATCGAATATGCCCCGCTCTCCATCGAAGAATTCCGGCATGAGATGCAGCACACATACAAGTTCAACCCATTTCTCGTTCAACACCCGGTCGAGGTGGCCCAGGACTATCAGAACGGAGTGTTCGCGGGCACAAACGATGCAGTGGAGCAGGCGACGGGTGAGCCGGCGCTATCCGTTGCGGACTTCATCGCGAAGAACCGCGATGCGTTTGTCTGAAGGGCTGAGTCCATCTCGGAATCCAGGAGCCTGGTATGCCCATGGTCGACGCGCCCCCACGGGTCGAGGATTGCAGCTGCTTTGCCATCAAGAAGGCGGCCCGGCAGGCGGCAAGGTTTCACGACGCGCATCTTCAGCCTACCGGGCTTCGGATATCGCAATTCTGATTCTGGCGTTGCTCGAAGAGGTCAGGAGTGCGCCCATGAACACCCTTGCTGGGCGCCTCGTCACCGAGCGGACGGCATGGGAAAGATGGCCTCCGTTCTGGAGCGGGATGGCCTGGTTCAGATTGGCCCTGCGCCCACTGATGGCCGCATGCGCCTGGTGGAGCTCACGCAGGCGGGGCAACGACGCCTTCGCCAAGCCGTCCCGCTTTGGCTGCAAGCGCAACGCCGGATGGAAGCATTGAATGGAACGCCGAGAGTGGCCGCGCTCAGGATGGCGTTGGCTGGACTGGATATGCGCAGCACATCCGCCGCGTGAGCCGACCTGTCGAATTGGCTTGAAATCAAGCCGCGGTCGCAGGCTCACTGAACGGAAACCGTCGTGTCTAGGACATGGCTTGTCACTGGCACCCGCAGCGGCTTCGGCCGCAAATCACCGGGATTCTTCTGCAGCGAGGTGACCGAGTCGCCGCCACTGTTCGCAATCAAGACGCGCTGGACGACCTGATCAGACCGTTCCTCAAGCGAAGTATCCTATGGCAACACCCGGTGGCAGCCGCAGGCCAGCTCGACGTGCCGTCGGTGGGGAGGCGCGACGCTTGACGCCAATCGAGGGTGGGTAGACCCGAAGACAACTTTGACTTGCTTGATCGGATGCAACTCGACATCTTTGAAAACAGCCGCGACGTGATGCTCAGGAATGACGTCGCACACGCGCTCGAGCAGCGCGACGCGCTCGGCGCTCGATCGGCTTGCGACCGCTTGGCGCAGGAGTATCCCGCCGACGACAGCCTGCCCGCGCTACAGACTCTCACAAGGTCGATCGAAGCAGACGACCTCGGCCGGCCACAGCCCTTTGGCGACCACCAAGCCTTGCGCGCGGCGCGGCAGATGCTGGAGCTGACCATCTGCCCTGCTGCTCAGCGCATCTTCGACCCGTGCGGTGCAATCCGTTGGCTTCAGGCGAGTTGGCAGGACCTGGCGCGGCGCGCCGGCGCGCTGCCCTTCCATGCAAAGTGTCCACAAGACCATGCCGCCGCGCTTTGGCTACGTGCGGGCGACTGGGGGAACGTCGCTGAGGCCGTTGCTTCCATCGAATCGTGGCGCCGCATACCAACGCCGCTTTGCTGGATGGCCGAGGCTCGCTTGCACCTGCTCGGCCTGCGCGCGACCTGGCCGCTGCTCGCGGAACTGGGATGGCTGTCGCCAACGCTGCTGGAAGATCTCGCGCACCGCTCGCCCGACCCACTCCTGCCCCAGTTGATCCGCAGCTTCGAGGCAAACTTCAGTGCCAGTTCCGACGCGACCGCTGATGGTGGTGACCTGAGCTGGTTTGCGACTTGGGTGCTCATCGAACGCCCCGCGCTTCGTGAACAAATGGCGCTCGCACAGGCTTCGCAGCATGGCGCACCAGAGCAGGCAATGCGTCTCATGGTCGAGCTGCTTGGCCTGGAGCGACAGGGCCGTCACGCTGACATCATTGCGCGACGCAAGGTGCTGCGGGATCTTCAGCCCTCGCTCTACGCTGCGTATATGAAGACGCGTTGACAGTTGTTCAGGAAGATGGGCGGCAGGCATTTCACCTATTGCATGGCTTCGGCGAATGCCTTGCACGCCCAAGTGGGTTCCAGAGTGCGACGCTTCCCGGCAGGCGCGGCGCAAGCTCGGCGCCGATCTTGCCCACGCGAATCGACGCCACCACGCGCAGCAACTCGTCCCATCCCGCATGAATCGCCTTGTGCGACACCCGCTTGATCGTCGCGCGCTCGATGCCCTGCGGGAAGGCCATGCCCGGCGGCAGATACTACTTGCGCTCGGCAAGGTCTCGGAGACTTGGGCACAGTCGAAGCCCACAACTTTGCCACCGCATTGCCGGATTCGTTTGCTCGGCTTAAACGTTCTACGCGGCGACCCGGGAGCGCCTCGCTGTAGATGAGGTCGCGCAAGCGGCGTGGCTCGCTCTTGTCGGGCAGCGCCGTCAACTGCCGGAAGGTGAAGCATCCCTTCGGCGTCAACTCCAAGAGCAACCTGCTCGCAGTCCTCGGCTACCGTGGCGACGCCCGCCCGCACGCAGCTTTTCTACCAGAGGCCCGAGCAAGTCATTAACCCGTACCGGCGAGCCCGGAACGGCGGATACTTTTCGCGACTCGGCAATTCCACAGCGCCAAAAAATACACGAGACCCACCCTGCCGCCAATCAGAGCGTCTGACAACTCATTGATTTGGTTGAGGTTAATCGGTTCAAGCGCCTCAAAATTCACGAAAACCGAGATCACCCCGCCTCCGGCGCTCGGAATTTACGTAACAAATAGTCACATTTTCAGACAAAATCGGCACTGCCAGTTGCGCGATTGAGCCGTCGGTCGTCCGCCCGCGGGGTCGCCGCACTGTCGAAAAAAGTGACTCAATGAACCTCGTAATTCGACTAATCGGCGCGTTCATGGCGGTCTCGGTGGCGGTGCTCGCGTATGCGTGGCTCGCGGGATGGTTCACGGATGATGGGCCATCAGGCCCCGACGATTTTCCAGTCTCTTTGCATTACGAGAAGGCAAGGGCACGCCATTCGTTGTGTTTGGACCGCCCGCCTGGCGTCGGCGCGTCTTCCCGTGCATGCGCGGAACAGCCGCCTCTCCCATGAACAGACAGGGCGCATAACCACTGACTACGCGCACATTCAACCCCGCGTCCAGACGTGCGTGATGCTGCGGCGCCATCGCCAGTGTTCGTGTCATCTCAATGGCGCCTTCTCCCCTGCCCTCCACCAGCGCATTGCGGATCTTCTTTCATAGCCGCTCGCATCGGGTCATCAACGGTGGATGGGCGTTCGGTAGGAAGTACCACCGCGCGAAGATGGTCCCTTCACCGCATGCAGCTTCATACCGAGATGAAACCAGTCGAGGATCTTCGGCGCAACTGCTCGGAGTGCCCGCGGTCAGCAAAGCGTTGAAGCTCGACCTCGAGACTGACAATAGCGCCGCGGTCGCGGCATCGAGTTGACGCGCGGTAATAGTGCCCGCGAGATCCGGTAGTCTCGAGAGCCCGAGGTCTTGCAGGCCAAATCGTGCGAGTGGCGATTCCATGTGCTTCCTCTTTGACTTCGGTCGACGGGTCGATCTCTTCCGGACTCCTTCACCGCTGCGGCCGAGGGACTTGTTCCAGCCCCACGCCTATTGCTTGCCGGGCTCTACTCGGCGCAGTTGATCGCCATCTACCTTCTCACCGAGACGTCGCATCACCCACCGGGTTCTATCGGCAGCCGGTGACATCGCTCCGAGATCGACAGCGGCTTGCCGCTCGTCTACATACCTGATGGCTGCTGAATTGAGCAGGGTGGGCACAAGGTCGGCATGCATCACCTTCGCTTCATGGTTGGCGCGAAGCCGTTCCCATCGCGCGGAGTTGTTGGCGCGCCATTCATCACTCGCCCACATGACGGCCGGGACTCTCGTGTCCCATTGCGTCGGGTCTTTCAGCGCGTGCTGAAAGAGCTTTCGCCCGTCGTCAAGCAGGTTCTCGCCATGGTCAGCCGTGTACATCACGAAGGACGAGCCGCCCGCCTGCGCTGCCTCCGAGATCACGGCATCGACGAATCGGAGGGATTCGGCTACGGCGTTGTCGAAGGCGCGGAGGAAATCCGGCAGCGTGGAATCATCCGGGAGTTCAGAAAGCTTCGAGCAGTCGGCCTGGAAGGCAGCTGTTGCGGGGTCATAGCGATCGCAGTAGGAAAAGTGTGCGCCGTAGACATGCACCACGATCAATTTCTTGGGCGCGTTCTGCGCGAGCATCAATCTGAGCGATGGCAGAAGGCTTTCTCGATCGGTCCTCTTTATTGATACGAACATGTCGGTGTTGGCGTCAGGCCACGCTATGCCTCTTTCCTGGACGGCAAGCCAGTAGGTGTGAAATCCAGCCTCCTCGAAAGCCTTCATGAACGTTGCGTCCTTGCTGACCCGAAATGCACCGCCAGGCATTTCGCGCGAGACGAGCAGAGGGACCGACGTATGCGTGCTGCTGGAGCCGGACGTGACGTCGCAATAGATGATCGCGTCGAGTTGGCTGATGCCGACCTGCTTTTGGCCGCCGCATGCGCCGAGCCGGTCGGCACGCACTGTTTCCCCGATGATGAGGATGTATGTCTCGTTCTGCGGGTGAAGGCCCGGCAACCGCGAGGCGCCCCAACTCGCGGACGCCGACCGGGGGTTGATGGCCGCATAGGGCGACACCGTCGAGATGAAGTCGTCACGGCCGATCGCAGAAGCCGCGGCCACGGAAATCACATTCAGCGGCCACGCCCTCAGCACGGTGTCACGAAAGATCGCGCCGAATATGACCGAGGCGACGGTGACTGTCGCGAGGGCAGCCAAAGGCCACTTCCGGCGCGCCGTCCGGGTCGATGGCATGCGGAACAACACCCAGATCGGCGCGGCGAACAGGACCGCGGCCAGGGCTATCCACTGGGCATAAGGCTGAATGACTGGCCACGCTTCGTGGGGGTCCGGCCGAATCAAGGCCGCCTCGAGAAGGTTGACATCGCGTAGACGATCGGCTCCCACGGCTAGAACGCCGAATAGCGCCGGGACATACGTCAGCACCAGGAATACTCGAAGCCCCAGGATCGCCCGAAGCAAGCCAAAGAACGCTGCGGTTGCAGCAACGAGATAGGTGGCCCCGAGATCCCACACGTGCGTGGACCAGAAGGTCGACAGGGCTGGCACCAGCAGGATGGCACCCCAAACATAGTCAATCAGACTCACGACGCGATGCCGTCTGATTTCCATTGGCGCGGATGCCACATGCGCCTCCTGTGGATCGCTATGCTGCTCCATGACCTTCTACACAGAGAACGGCATTCTGGCAAGATCCCTGGCGACCTGGTCGCTCGCGGCTCGAAGACATTGCGGCCGGCAGGGGCTGCCAGACCGAGAAGATTTCCATCGCACTCGATGTCGTGGGCAGGCGCGCAACGCGCCAACGCGTAGTTGAGGCAACGGTTCAGTTTGCCAAGGCGCCGATGGTCGACGGGTACGCGCGGATTACCGTGCCCAAGCGTGCGGAAGGTGCGGCGAAGATCTCGAAATCGACGACCGGTTCTGCGTCGTGGAGACATGACGCGCTCAACCAGTTGGCGCCGTCCAAGTTTGAAGTCATGGGTGGGCGAAGGCGGTGAGCAAGGCCGCTTGATCGTGCCAGCGATCCCAGCCCGTCGTGCTCGATTCGTATTGCAGCGCCCTTGCCGGTCTGATCATTTGCATCCTGACCCAACGAGTATCGGCAGGTTGCTGCATCACGGCTGGCCCGGTGCCAGAGCGTTCTCGAGTTCGCGCTCGGCACGCAGGCTGGCCAGGTCACGGCCGATCGTCGCGACGGCGAGCACGTGGTCGCCCTGGCTGTAGCGCACACTGCAGTCGCGCGCCGACAGCGATCCATCCATCTCGATCGCATTCCAGCGTTCGGCATGGCCCACGTACTGGATGGTCACGTCGTAGTGCTGACTCCAGAAGAACGGGCTGATGTCGAAGGGCTGGCGCCGACCGAGCATGTTCAGCGCGGCGACCTGGCCCTGGCGCTGCGCAAGCGCCCAATGTTCGACGCGAATGCGTTCACCGGAATGCGGATCGGGCCAGCGCGCGATGTCGCCGGCCGCGAAGATGCCCGGCGCGCTGGTCTGCAGGTAGGCATCGACGCTGACGCCGCGGTCGACCGCGAGCCCGGCTTGCTCGGCCAGCACGACCGACGGCTGCACGCCGACGCCCGCGACAATCAGGTCGGCCTCGATCACGGTGCCGTCGGCCAGGCTGGCGCGCTCGCGATCCACGCGCGTCACTGTCGTGCCCAGATGAAAGATCACACCGTGCGACGTATGCAGGTCGCGCACGAATGTGCCGAGTTCCGGGCCGAGCACGCGCTGCATCGGCACCGCGTCGGGGGCCACGACGTGAACCTCGAGACCGCGACCGCGCAGGGATGCCGCGACCTCGAGGCCGATGAAGCTCGCACCGATCACGAGCGCCGAGCGGGCCGATGCCGCCCGAGCAACGATTGCACGGCTGTCGGCGAAGTTGCGCAGGCTCAGCACCTGGCCCATCGCTGCGCCGGGCACCACGAACTGCACCGGGTCGGCGCCCGTGGCGAGCAGCAGCGCCCCGAACACGCATGCCGGGCCGTCGGCCACGCGCAACTGGCGTGCGGCTACGTCGATCGCCTCGACACGCGTGTTCAGCCGCAGGTCGATGCGCTGCTCGCTGTACCAGTCGCCCGGCTTCAGCGGCATCCAGTCGGCTTGCGCCGTGCCGGCGAGGAAGTCTTTCGACAGGTTCGGCCGGTCATACGGCGGATCGACGTCGGCGCTGAGCATCGTGAGGCGGCCTTCGTACCCTTCGCGCCGCAACCTGTCGGCGGCGGCCAAGCCGGCCCCACCGCCACCGATGATGACCACGTCGTCCAACGGCGCGTTCTTGCGCGAACGCGGTGCAGCAACGATGCGTTCGCGGGCGAACACCCGTCCGTCGACCTGCTCGACGCGCCAGGTGGGCAGGTCGTCGAGTGCCGGCGCGCAAAGCGCCGAGCCGCTGCGGATGTCGAACTGCGAGTGATGCATCGGGCAGTGCAGCGAATGGCCGCAGATCAGGCCGTCGGCCAGCGCCGCGTGGTAGTGCGTGCACTGCGCGCCGATCGCGTAGAACGCATTGCCTTGGCGCAGCAGGAGCGCGTCCTCGCCGTCGATCTGCCCGGACAGCATCGCGCCGTCGGCAACGTGTTCGAGCGGAACGCCAGCTTTCAGGTCGGGTTGGATGGAGTCGGTCATGGTCGTGGGGTAGTTGGGGGCGATCCAGACGTCGAAGGCACGAAGGAAGCCCGCACAGTACTCGCGCTGCGCGGGGTCTGCAAACCCCCACAGTCGGCGTGAACACCCTCGTGACCTTCTTTGGACGATTTTCCAACGAAGTCCGTTTCAGCCGAGGCTTCTGTTTGGCCAGCCTGGGTCCGACGCCGGCATTTCTTGACGGCCATCGAAGTAGCGGACGCCAATCGCGGCCGCTGAAGCTGAGCGATCCACTGTCCGATGAGACAACGATCCTGAGCTTCCGGCACTCCTCGAAAAAGCGCGATGCTGCCGATTCACATCCTCGAGCATGGTCAATGCGCTTCTGGCGCGCAAAGGCTTGCTGCCCAGGCAGCGATTGACCGAGTGTCCCGGGAGACTTACCGTCTGCAGATTCACCTACGAGGTGCATGCAGATGGGCCAACCGGTAGCCCGATTTCGCATGAATGAAATCGGGCTGCATGCGCTGGGCGGCCTCGGCCTCTCGGCAAGGCCGTCGTGTTCGAGGAGGCAGGCTACTCCTCCCTTGGCCCGGTCTGTCTCGCTCAATAGCCGGCGTCGTTCACCAGGACGCCAATGGGACGAAAGTCATGTTGGGATTCGAGGACGGCGCGCCCCGGGGCGCTCAGCCAGGGGTGGCGCGGCATGTGCAGGCTGAGCGCAATGCCGCTCGCGCCGCGCGCGGCTGCGTTCAGGATGGATCCTTGCCGCGCGTACGCCCCACCGCGCTGAAAATCCCGATACCCAGCACGACCAGCGTCCCGATGCCGATGTAGAGCGTCGGTACGCCCGCGACTGAAGCGCCCCAGATGAGGCCAGCCAGGAAGATCAGGAACCCGATCATGTAGAGGGCAAAAGACATGTTCTCTCTCCGTTGCTGCGAATGGAGGCCAGTCTGCACGGCCCAGGTCACGGCCGCGGCGGTCTGGGCCGCCAACGCGTGTCGGAGAGTGCCTACCGTCTGACGACCAGCTTACCCCCGGACAACACCAGACTGCGCGACCGCTGCCGGCAGCCGGGCTGCGGCCCACGCCTCGCCGTGCGCTTGCACACTGTCCCCAGGCTGCGCAGATTCCCAGAGAAGGCCTTCGTCTGATACGGCTCCGGCGATGGCGGCACTCCTGGAAACGATGAAGCTGGCGCCGATCGCGGGCAATCTCTTGCGAACGAGTTCAAGGTCCTCGACCGGTCCACCGACAACCGCCATCGTTCCTGCGCCGATGGTTCCGACCACCACCTTGCCGGCGTGCATGACCAGCGACGATGCTGCGTGCAGTCCCAAGTCGCTGGCAAGCGTGGTGCACAAGCTCGCTGCCTCATGATCGATCTTGCGAGCGACAGATACCGCACTGCCATAGAGCCGATCGTTGCCTCCCCGGAACAGGAGAATCCAGCTGGAAGCGGAGTGCTTGAAGACTTCTGCGCGGGAAATCGCCGCTGCCTCCGCGATGGCCAGGTAGCGGCCCAGCGCGTAGATCGTGTCGTGTGCGGACGCGCTCTGCGCCCCGACGCCAGCGTCTATCCGAACATCCAGCAGCAGCAGAACCGCGTCGAGTTCCGTCGCATCCGACGCTCGCAGGACCACCGGTCGTCCCACCACCGGGCCGCGCAGGATCGGCTCCACCTGCACATCGCCGGTTGGCCGCAACTGGCATGCGAGCCGTACGACTCCTTTTGATGAGGCGAGTCGGCTCAATGCCCGCGCTTCGTCGACTTGCGGTTCCGGACAATGCGATGCCCCTTCAACAACTCGAACCCGGCATGTCGTGCAACGGGCCCGGCCGCCGCACATCGCCTGATGTGGAACGCCAAAGCTGCGGCTCGCTTCGAGCACTGTCCAGCCGCGCGGCACGCTGACGGTCCGCCCCGGATACGAGATCCAGACCACCGACTTGCGCCTGCGCTCGTTCAAGGTTCGCGCCACGCGGCCAAGCACGATCAGGATCAATACGGCCGCATAGGTCAACTGTGCGTCATCCTGCGACCGAGCCAGTTGAGCTTCTTGAGCGGGTTGCCCGACTTGAACCGGGACGAGGCGTTGAGCCTGCTGGGCGGACAGCTCCCTGCCCATGGTGACGAAGCCCACCGCGGCCAAAACCGGGAGCAGTAGCGCGGCTCCAAATATTGCGAGCTTGATGCGCTGCGAGGCGACCCGGTGCCCGAACGCGAATCGCAGCCCAAGGCAGCCGTGAATCCAGCCGGGCGCCAAAAGGCCAAGCGACAGACCAGACGCGCCCTTTTCCCAGATACCGGCCGCAATCCGCGAGTATTCGGCCGGAAGGCCGAACTTCTCGAACGCATAGCGGGTCGCGACAAAGTGCCCGATCAATCCAATGGGCATCGCAAGCCCGAGCGCAATACGCAGCAACTGGACTGGTGGCATGCGCATGGTTCGCCTCTCGTAGACAGCGAAAAGCGCCAGCGATACGTGAACCGCCGCAGCCGAGTAAAGGAGGACTGTGCCGGGCAAGCTGTGCCAGAAGATCACCGTGAATCGCAATGCTTCCTCCGCTGCGCTCAAGGAAACCAATCCCAACGCGTGACAGAACAGATGCAAGGCCACATAGGTGAAAAGCACCAGACCGCTGCACAAGCGCAGGTCGCGACGGCTACGCGGAAAAAAGCTCAGGAATCGCATCGAGAAATCCACCAGATGTCGCCCGCATGGTGTCGAACATGTTGCACCAAATCATCCACCCATGACCGGCATTCGCGCACTATGCGCGCGTCGCTCGATGCAGTCCTGCGACCTTGCGCAAAATGCTCGACCACCTTCGCAGAATTGCAGCCGACTCCATGGCCCTCCTTGACCCCAACGTATCGGGATAGGCATGGGGCGGCTGACCGGCCTTACCAGCGCAAGTATCGAATCGGCTTTCGAGAGCTACCGTGCAAGCGCGCGATCACTTGGAATCGCCCTGTCCCCCTGGACATCAATGCGGCCGCTGATTTTTCGTCGGCGATCGCATTGATCGAGAGGCATCAGGCTGACGGAGTACTTCTCGTCGGACACCAGATCAACCAGAAGCTGCGGGATGCCTGGGTTGCCTTCGAGGCGGCGCATCGGGTGCCTGTGATGGCAGACTATCGCGGCTTTGAATGTCTTGTCATACGGCCCGACCACGCAGCGACGTTCCGTCGCGTTGCAGAGTTCGCGGTGCAGATACTCAATGGCGCAAAGCCCGGCGACCTGCCGTTGGAGCAGCCGACGAAGCTTGAGTTCGTCGTCAACCTGAAGGTTGCCAGGACAATTGGCTTGTCCATCCCGCAGAGCGCGCTCCTTCGGGCTGACGCAGTCATATCCTGAGTCTCTGATCCTTGCGTGAAGTCTGCCGCAAAGACGGAAGGCCGCGCCGGCCGATTGGACGGGCCTACGGGAATGCCGATCGCGGCCATCATGGCCTCGTTCCTCTCGACCCTCGAATCAGAGGACATCCTCAGAACTGGATCGAGGCCCGGCCAATGCCCTCGAATTCGGCTGTCACAAGGTCTCCAGCCGACGCAGTCAGAATTCCGACCCAGGTGCCGGTGGTGACGACGGTACCGGCCTTTACGCTTCGGCCGGCGCGCGTGGCATGGCGCAGCCAGTCCGCCAGTCCATAGGCCGGATCGCCCAACGCATGGGTGCCACGGCGCTCGGTCGATTCCGCGCCAATTTGCACCCGGCAGTGTTGTAGCGTCCAGTCTCGCGCTTCATAGTCACGCCACTCGCCCAGCACGAGCGCTCCGTGGGCCTGGAGGTCGGCCAACTTCAGCAACGCGGGTGCGGCGACGTACTGCTGCCAGCGCGAGTCGACGACCTCGATGGAAACCGCCATCGCGTCGATCAGTGCGGCCGCGCCCGGACGATCGAGGGCGGCCGCCTGCGCCGCGTCCACACTGCGCCCGAGTCGCAGCGCAATCTCGGCCTCGATGCCGCGCCAGGTGAAGGGCCAGTCGCCGGCCTGCGCGGGACTGGCCCACACCCCGGCGGCGGGGAGCTCGGCATGCGTCAGTTGCGCCTCGCGTGAAGGCCCACCGGATTTCCAGTAGCCGATGCCTGTCTCCTTCCAGCCAAGCGAGCGGGCCACGACCGACTGGACTGCGTAGGCCTGGTCCGGATTGTCAAGCGCGGTGGCGAAGCGCTCCGCGTCGGCGCAACGCTGCTCGCGCCGTGCGCAGAGAAGCGCCTGCGCGACCGCATCGATGTTGGTTGAGGTCATGATTCGGGAAATTCCTTGAATGGAGGGTTGAAATCACTCGGCGACCCGCTCCCGGCAAGCACACGCAGCAGGCTGCGGCACGCTGCCGGCACCGGACTGATGACGGGAATGGCAAGCCGCCTGCTCAATGCCTGGGCCGCGTTGCCCAGTGGACCACCACCGATCACCACGGCTTGTGCTCCGTCGGCGTCCACGCAGGCCTGGACCGCATCTGCCAGCATTGTTTCCAGCGCTGCCGGGTCAAGACCAAGCATGCGAGGGTCGCCCCGGGTGAAACGCACACCGCTGAAGCTCGCTTCGAGCCCGTGGCGCCGCACGTTGGCTTCTATCGACGGCGCCAAGAGCGGCGTCGTCGTGGCAATACCGAATCGACGCCCATGCTGTGCCGCTTCTCGCATGGCGGCCTCGCCGATACCCACCACCGGCACGGCCAGCCTGCGCCGGAGCGCGTCCGCGCCGGGATCGCCAAAAGCACCGACGATCACACCGCGAACGTCTGCACCCGCCGGACCGGGGCTGGGCAGATCCATGGCAACGACCGCGTCCCCGGCGGCGCGCAGATCAGCCTCCTCAACGATCATCGGCACACCGCGAGCCATCGTCAGGCCGCGGATCTCCAGGTCGTCGCCAAGGGTGGCACGCGCGATGTCGACCATCATCTGTGTGGTCGATCGCGACGTATTTGGATTGATCAGCAGGATGTGGGGCATCGCGACGCGCCGTTTCACGACACGCTTGCGCCGGCCGAACGACCACCGACCGCGAGATCGGCGTCGTCGTCGGCCGCTGTTTCACCCATGGCGCGGCCAAAGGTTTCCGGCGCAAACTGCACACTCAGTGCGAAAACCGCGTACATCGCTGCCAGCATGGTGAACATGCCGCCGACGCCATAGGTTTCGAACACGCGGCCGCTGATCAGTGGCGTCAGTGCTCCGGCCAGCGTGCCGAGTGCAAGGATCAAAGAAGTACCGAATGCGCGAACGTGGGTGGGATATTGCTCCGGCGCGAAGATCCAGATCGAGGTGTTGAGCAACACGACACAGAACGTGAAGGCCGCTCCGAATAGCAGTACCAAGGCCACGTTGTACGTCAGGAAGCCGAAGCACAGTCCAGCCGTGCATGCCAGCCCGGCGCCCACCGTCAGCACGCGCTTGCGGGGCAAGTGGTAGCCGAAGTACGAAGCCGCGAGCGCTCCGAACAGGCTGCCGCTCTGCATCACCATCGTGAAGAGCAAGCTCTTGGAAATGGTGTAACCCTGTGACATCAGGATCGTCGGCATCAGCGTCAGTACGGAAATCTGCGCCCCATAAGTCATCGAGACCGCGATGCCGAGCGCGATCGTGCGTCGTCCCAGACGGCCTTTGAATACATCGCTCAGCCGCACGTTGGCGTGCGTCGCTGCATCCGGTGTCCATGCCTTGATGTATGGGGTCGGCTCACCTGCCAGCTTGCCCAGGCGGCCGGACGCCAGTACCGACAGCACGCGGTTGGCCTCGTCTACCCGCCCCTTGGACAACAGGTACCGTGGTGTCTCCGGAATGAATCGGCGATAGAACACGACGAAGAACGCGGGGACGACCAGGCAGGCGAACAGCCAACGCCAGCTGTCGGGTCCCGGAAACATGGCGAATACGGCCAGGCCGAAGGCAGGCGCCAGCATGTTGCCAAGGCCGCCGCTGCCCACGCTCACCAAGCCTACCGCCGTGCCGCGGAAGCGGGTCGAGCACAATTCGGCCAGCATCGTCACGGCGATGGAGATCTCCCCGCCCAGGCCGATGCCGACGATGAAGCGGCCCGCGGCCAGCACCGAATAGTTCGGCGCCAGCGCGCAGATGAGGGCACCCAGCGTGAATAGCAGCAGGTTTGCGCTCAGCATGGTGCGCCGGCCGTAACGATCCGCGATATAGCCCGAGCCGATGCGGCCCAGCGCGGCGGCACTGAATGTCAGTGTGTTGAGAAAGCCGATATGCGCGACCGAGATGCCCCATTGCTCCCGCAACATGGGGCCGATCAAGCCGACCGCGTTCTGCTCGAAGACGTCGAACATCACACCCAGCATGATCATGAAGATGATCTTCTTGTGCGAAGCCGTCACCCCGATCGCATCCATTGCCCGGTCGAGCTCGTGCTGCTGTGGGGAACTCGATGATTGCACTACCACTCCTGCGCCCATGTTTGTCTCCTCCTCGTTTGAGGTTTGTTGATGCTTGTCCGCAACTTGCTCGCCAGCCTTGCGGCGGGCGGTCGTCGTGCGGCAATGAAGATCTGCTCCCGGCCTATTCGAGCGCCGGTGCCTCATGCGGTGCCCGGCGCGCTCGCAGGGCCTGCTCGGCCGCATAGGCCAGCCGTATCAGTTCTGGTTCCGAAAAGGGACGGCCAAAGAACTCCAGTCCTACCGGAACGCCCTGTGGCGCATCGCGGTTCGCGGCAGAAAACCCGCCCGGAATCACGATCGCCGGAAATCCTGTGGCAGATGCGAGCACGCCGTTGCGTTCGGCTTGTGGCGCGCCGACCGGCGCCACCAGGCGGCGCTGGTGCGGGAAGGCCAGCGCATCGATCCGCCGCGCATCCATCAGATCCAGCAGCCGCTGGCGCAATGCCTGCTGGCGTTGCAAGCGCTCGCGGTATTCCGCTTCATTGCCTGCCAGCGCCACTGCCGTGGTCAGCGTTCCCGCCACGCTGGCGTGCACATTTCCCGAAGCGACGATGTCTTTCAACGACCGCACCTTCACGTCGCGCGCGCGCCGGACCAGATAGGCATCGAGGTCATGCGCCATCTCGTAGTGATGCACCAGCGTGGTCGCCAGGAGTTCCTCTGGGTCGATGGCGTCATCTACCGCGACCAACTCCGCGCCTTGTGCTTCGATGATGGCGAGCGCCTGCAGCATGACGGTGTTGACGGGCTGATGCTCGGGGCCATTGCCGAAGAAACGGCGCAGTACGCCGATGCGTGCGCCCTTGAGCCCTTCGGGGTCGAGAAAGGCCGTATAGCTCGGGGGGATATGGGGCGAGCCCTGGCTGGTCACCGGATCGGCCGGGTCGTGCCCTGCTATCACGTCGAGCAGTACCGCGGTATCCGCGACGGTTCGCGTGATCGGCCCGATAGTGTCCTGCGTAAGGCCGCAGGGGACGAGACCTGTGCGGCTGACCAGGCCCATCGTGGGACGCAGGCCGACGAGGCTGTTCGCCGAGGCCGGCGAGCGTATCGAGTTGACCCCGTCCGTTCCGATCCCGAGCAAGCCGAAATTGGCAGCTATGCCAGCCCCGGTACCTCCGCTGGAGCCTCCAGGCGTTCGCGTCAGGTCATAGGGATTCAAGGTTTGGCCATGCACCGTGCTGACGGTCTCGCCCCCGGAGGCAAGTTCATGCAGGTTGGTCTTTGCCAGAACGACAGCGCCCGCCCTGCGCAGCCGCTGGACAACGAAGGAATCTTCGACGGCCATATTGCCCAGGAGGCAAGGTGAGCCTGCGGTGGTTTCGATGCCGCCGCATTCGATGTTGTCCTTGATCAGTACCGGAATGCCATGGAGGGGGCCCGGGTCCTGCGACGGCTTCGCTGCGGCTTGGGCGTCCATACGTTCGGCCTCTGCCAGCGCCTCCGGGTTGAGACGGAGGATGCTGTTGATGCGGGGACCGTTTTGATCGTAGGCCCAGATCCGGTCCAGATACCCGCGGACCAGTTGCCGCGCCGTCAGCCGGCCTTCACGCATTGCCGCATGCGCAGTGGCAACGGTGGCCTCCATCAAGTTGAACGGCGCCTGACTGCCGGGTCCGTCCGATTTCGATTCGAATGCACTTTTCATGGGAGTCTTTCAAGGGCCCGCGATGGACGCGCAAGCCGATGGCCTGCGGGGAAGCGGTGCGGTGCTGGCGCACCGTTTCCCATGGTCATCGATTGACCAGCTTGGCAGGGATGGTCCAGATAGCGATCGCCCCGACCGTCAACATGGCGGCAATCATGTAGAAGGCGGCATTGCTGCTCTGGGTCATATCCCGAAGGTAGCCGACCACATAGCCACTGGTGAAGCCAGACAGATTTCCAATCGAATTGCTCATTGCAATCGCCGCGGCCAATCCCACTCCGCTCCACATGGCGGTTGGCAACGACCAGAACAGCGGAGTGCAGGTCAAGATGCCGGAAGCCGCAATGGACAGGAAAACGAGCGACCACGTGGTGCTTTGCGTAACCCAGGGCAGTGCCAGAAATCCGATCGCACCCATCATGCAGGGAACGATCAGGTGCCACCGCCGTTCACGGTATTTGTCCGCGCTGCGAGCGAAAAAGAACATGCTGAAAATGGCGCAGATGTAGGGGATCGCGCTCAACAGTCCGATCTGCAAGGGATCGCTGACCCCCGTCGACTTGATGAAGGTCGGCATCCACAACGTGATGCCGTACTGTCCGGTGACATAGCAGAAACAGATCAGGCTGATGAGCCAGGCGCGCGGATCCGTGAAAATCTTGCCGACCCGGGCATCCGGAATGGTCAATCTGTTTTCTTCTTCCTTGGCCTTGTTCAGGATGCGCTTCTCACTGCTTGTGAGCCACTTGGCCTTGTCGATCGCATCGTCAAGATAGAAGATGCACATGATCCCGAGCACGACCGCCGGAATGGCTTCGAGCATGAACATCCATTGCCAGCCGTTCCAGCCTGACACACCCGCCATGCTGCCCATCAACAAACCTGACAAGGGGTTGCCGACGATGCCGGACAGCGGCGAGCCCATGCAGTAGATCGCCGTGATCTTGGCCCGCCGGTGCGCTGGATACCAGGTCGACAGGTAGTACACGATGCCTGGCGTGAACCCGGCTTCCGCCAAGCCCAGCAAGAACCGCAGCACATAGAACTGGTTGGGGGTTGTGACGAAGGCAAAGCCGGCCGACAGCAGCCCCCAGGTGATCATGATGCGGCCGATCCACATCCTCGCGCCGAAGCGGTGCAGGCACAGATTGCTTGGCACTTCGAACAGAAAGTAGCCGATGAAAAAGAGCCCGGCACCCAAGCCATAGATGGTTTCGCTGAAGCCCAGGTCCTGGGACATCTGCAGCTTCGCGAAGCCGACATTGACACGATCAAGATAGGCAATCAGAAAGCAGATCATCAGAAAAGGAATGATCCGCCAGCTGACCTTGCTATAGACCGCGTCTTCGTAACTCCTGACCGCTCCAGCCTTCTCAGGCTTTTCAGATTCAATGGCAGTTTCCAAGATGTCTCCTTAAATTTCGTGGTGCGACGTGGATGCTGTTGCGCTGTGCAAGGTGTGATGCTCGCAAGCGCGCCCGATGCAGAAGCCCAGCCGTGGCCCAACGATGCTGGACTGCAGATTGGCCTCGGGCGCGCGCTGCGGTGTCAGGCAGCAGCCTTGACTACCAATGGAACGGTATGTGACGCGAGATAGTCCATGGCAGCGGAGACTCCGCTGGCCTTGACGGGAACGCCAGAAAGCTTCAGTCCCATCTCGCAGCCGGCCAGGGTCGCCATCAGCGTCAGGTCGTTGCAGTCGCCCAGATGGCCGATACGGAACATGCGGCCTTTCATCTTGCCAAGCCCTGCGCCGAGCGACATGTCGAAGCGTTCGTAGATTGTCCGCCGCACCGCATCTGCATCGATACCGTCCGGCATCATCACGCCGGTGAGCACGGGACTGTAGACGGCGGGATCGGCACATTGGATTTCCAGGCCCCAGGCGCGCACGGCGCGGCGGCATGCTTCGGCCAACCGTTGATGGCGCGAGAACACATTCTCCAGGCCCTCTTCAAAAATCATGTCGAGCGCCTCCGCGAGGCCGTAAAGCAGATTGGTGCTCGGCGTGTAGGGCCAGTAGCCGGTCTTGTTCATCTCGATGATTTCGGTCCAGTCCCAGAAACTGCGCGGCAGCTTCGCACTCTTGCTGGCGTTAATGGCTTTGGCCGAGATCGCGTTGAAGCTAAGGCCAGGCGGCAGCATCAGCCCTTTCTGGGAACCGGAAACGGTGACGTCGACCCCCCACGCGTCATGCTGATAGTCGGCCGATGCCAGACCCGAAATGGTGTCGACGAGCAGAAGCGCCGGATGCCCGGCCGCATCGATCGCCTTGCGCACGGCGGCGATGTTCGAAGTGACGCCGGTCGAGGTCTCGTTGTGCACGACGCACACAGCCTTGATTAGGTGCTGGGGATCGGCCCGCAGGCGCGCTTCGATCCTGTCAGCCTGGACTCCACGACGCCAGCCTTCAATGCCCGGTTGCCCCAGAAACTCGGGCTTGATGCCAAGGCTTTCGGCCATCTTCTTCCAGAGTGTTGCGAAGTGGCCGGTTTCGAACATCAGCACGTTATCGCCAGGGCTCAGGGTATTCGACAACGCGGCCTCCCAGGCACCCGTCCCTGAGGCCGGATAAATGATGACCGGCTGATCTGTCTTGAAGATTTTCCGGATGCCGGCCAACACCTGGCGGCCCAGCGCACCGAATTCTGGGCCGCGATGATCGATGGTCGGGTAGCTGATGGCGCGAAGAATGCGGTCAGGCACAGGGCTGGGGCCGGGGATCTGCAGGAAGTGGCGACCGGAAGGGTGGAAGTTCAGGTTTGGCATGTCGAGTGGTACTCCTTTGGTTGGTATACAAAATACAATGGACCAAATATTGCCACGCCAACAACTGAGTCACCTAGCGATAAACCCTAGTTTTGCATACATAATACAAATCATGGACGCTGCTCTGAACGACAAAATCGAAGTCGCCCGCGACACGCTGCAACAACGGGTGGCGGTGCGGCTGCGCGAACTACTGATCCAGGGCGTCCTCACGCCAGGTGCCAAGCTCAATGAGCGCGAGTTGTGCGAGCGACTGGGTGTGTCGCGCACGCCGCTGCGCGAGGCGATCCGCCTGCTGGCGGCCGAGGGCCTGATCACGCTGGACCCCGGCCGCGGCGCCTTCGCCCCTGTGTTTTCGATAGCCGATGTGGCCCATACCTTTGACGTGCTGGCCGCGCTGGAAGGCCTGGCCGCCGAGTTGGCCGCCAGCCAGATCACCGATGCCGAGCTGGCGGAACTGCGGGAGCTGCAGCAGGAAATGCAGGCCGCCTTCAAGCGCCACGACCTTCCGCACTATTACCAGGCCAACGCTCGCGTCCACGATGTGCTGAGCACGGCCTCACGCAATCCGGTGCTTCGTGAGACC
Organism: Variovorax humicola; assembly: GCF_037889915.1. Classification (NCBI taxonomy): domain Bacteria; kingdom Pseudomonadati; phylum Pseudomonadota; class Betaproteobacteria; order Burkholderiales; family Comamonadaceae; genus Variovorax; species Variovorax humicola. The sequence goes on from NZ_JBBKZV010000021.1 coordinate 52,529, forward strand.
TGGAAGCAGCTCAACGCCCGCATGCACGCACTGCGCTTTCGCTCCAACCAGGACGAGACCAAGTGGGCCCAGGCGCTGCAGGAACACGCCCGCATGATCGAGGCACTGCAGGCGCGTGACGGTCCGGCCTTGCGCGAATTGCTTGTGCAACACCTGCACCGAAAGCGCGACGCGGTGCTGGAGCAGCTCGCCGGCGCCTCAAGCCAGCCAGCGGCTTGAGGCCATTCGCGCCGCCAAGGCCCCCTGGTTTGCAATAGTCCCGATTCACCGTCCACCACGCGCTACTGCGAAGGACGCGAAGAACTTCATGCCGCGTCCGACCCGGATGTGGGCAGTGCCGTGAGCAAACCGTCAAGCAGGTGCTGGCGGAGATCCTGCACGGCAAGGGCAAGGTGCGCTAGCTGTCGATTCGTATCGGTCTTCCATCACCTATCGCGTGATCCGCGACGCATGAAACCAGGACGAGCAGTCGAAGTCTGTTCGTGGGCACCCGCGGAACCGGCTCTGCCGGCCCGCTGGGTGCGCCCCCTGGAGGCCTTGGAGGGGGAGGCGCCGCAGGCGCTTCGGGGGGGAGTCATCCTGGTCTGCTCGTGGGCACCCGCGGAACCGGCTTTGCCGGGCCGCTGGGTGCGCCCCCTGGAGGCCTTGGAGGGGGACGCGCCGCAGGCGCTTCGGGGGGAGTCATCCTGGTCTGCTCGTGGGCACCCGCGGAACCGGCTTTGCCGGGCCGCTGGGTGCGCCCCCTCGAGGGGGAGGCGCCGCAGGCGCTTCGGGGGTGTTTAATTAGAACCCGCTTGACCTGCGGGAATCAAGCCGTATGTATCGTCTTCAGGGCCGCCCTGGTTTCCAATGAAGCCAGCCCCGCGTCGGCCTTTGGAAGTCATGCCCACCAGTTCCTTCCACCCTGCCGTCTCCCGCTGGTTCCAGCGGACCTTCCCGGCCGCCACGTCGGCGCAGGCCGCCGCGTGGCCGAGCATGCGCGCGCATCGGGACACGCTGGTGGCAGCGCCGACCGGATCGGGCAAGACGCTCACGGCGTTCCTGGCCGCGCTCGACGACCTCGTGCGCCAGGGACTCGAACCGGACGGGCTGCCAGATGAGACGGCTGTCGTCTACGTCTCGCCGCTCAAGGCCCTGTCCAACGACATCCGCCTCAACCTCGACGCCCCGCTGGCCGGCATCCGGGCTGAATTGGCGTCCCTTGGGCTGCGCGATGTCGAAATCCGGACCGCCGTGCGCACGGGCGACACGCCGCCGCGCGAACGCCAGCAGAACCTGCGCAAGCCACCGCACATCCTGGTGACGACGCCCGAGTCGCTCTACGTGCTGCTGGGCTCCCTGTCGGGCCGCAAGATGCTCTCGACCGTGCGCAGCGTGATCGTCGACGAGATCCACGCCATCGCCGCCAGCAAGCGCGGCAGCCACCTGGCGCTTTCGCTGGAGCGGCTGCAATCGCTCTGCGCGTCCGGCTGGGGCGGGCGGCCCGTACGCATCGGCCTGTCGGCCACGCAAAAACCCATCGACGAGGTGGCGCGCTTCCTTGTAGGAGCAGGCGCGCTGCGGTCCGATGGCACGGCCGAATGCGACATCGTCGACATCGGCTATGCCAAGGAGCGCGACCTCGCGCTGGAGTTGCCGCCCACGCCGCTGGAGGCGGTGATGTCGGGCGACCAGTGGACGCAGGTGTATTCGCGTATCGCCGAACTGGTCTGGCTGCATCGCACCACGCTGGTCTTCGTGAACACGCGGCGCATGGCCGAGCGCGCGGCGCGGCACCTGGGCGAGATCCTCGGCAAGGAAGCGGTGGCCGCGCACCACGGGAGCCTTTCGAAGGAAACGCGGCTCGCGGCCGAGCAGCGCCTGAAGCGCGGCGAGCTCAAGGTGCTGGTCGCGACCGCCTCGCTGGAGTTGGGGTTGGACATCGGCGACGTGGACCTGGTCTGCCAGCTCGGCTCGCCGCGCTCGATCGCGACCTTCCTGCAACGCGCCGGGCGTTCCGGACATGCGGTGGGCGGCGTGCCGAAGGCGCGGCTCTTCCCGCAGTCGCGCGACGAGCTGGTCGAGTGCGCCGCGCTGCTCGACTGCATCCGCCGCGGCGAGCTCGACACGCTGCGCATCCTGCCCGCGCCGCTCGATGTGCTGGCCCAGCAGATCGTGGCCGAGACCGCCTGCCGCGAATGGAAGGAAGACGATCTCTGCGCGCTGGTGCGCCGCGCGTGGCCCTATGCGCAGCTCACACGCGAGCGCTTCATGGAGGTCGTGCGCATGGTCTCGGAAGGCTTCGCTACGCGACAGGGACATCGCGCCGGCTATGTGCACCGCGACGCCGTGAACCACCTGCTGCGCGAGCGCAAGGGCGCGCGCATGACGGCGTTGACTTCGGGCGGCACCATACCCGACACCGGTGACTACACCGTGATGCTGGAGCCGCAGGCCGAGAAGATCGGCACGGTCAACGAAGACTTCGCGGTCGAGAGCCTGGCCGGTGACGTGTTCCAGCTCGGCAACACCAGCTACCGCATCCTCAAGATCGAACCGGGCCGCGTGCGCGTGGAAGACGCGCATGGCGCCGCGCCCAACATTCCCTTCTGGCTGGGCGAGGCGCCGGGCCGCAGCGATGAACTCTCCTTCGGCGTTGCAAGACTGCGCGAGGAAGTGGCGCAGGCGCTGGCCGCCGGTGGGCGCGATGCGGCGATGAAGCGGCTGATCCAATCCATCGGCCTTCAGCAAGAAGCGGCGCGCCAGATCGTCGAGCACCTCGCGCACGGCGCCGCGGTGCTCGGCACGCTGCCGACGCAGCGCACCCTCGTCATGGAGCGCTTCTTCGACGCCTCCGGCGGCATGCAGCTGGTGATCCATTCGCCGTTCGGCAGCCGGCTCAACCGCGCCTGGGGCCTGGCGCTTCGCAAGCGTTTTTGCCGAACCTTCAACTTCGAATTGCAGGCGGCGGCGACCGAGGACGCGATCGTTCTGTCGCTCTCGACCAGCCACAGCTTTCCGCTCGACGAGGTGGCGCGTTACCTGCACTCCGCCACCGCGCTGGACATCCTGGTGCAGGCACTGCTCGACGCGCCCCTCTTCGGCGTGCGCTGGCGCTGGAACGCGACCACGGCGCTCGCGCTGCCGCGCTTCACCGGCGGTCGCAAGGTGGCGCCGCAGTTGCAGCGCATGCGCTCGGAAGACCTGCTCGCGGCAGTGTTCCCCGACCAGGTGGCGTGTGCGGAAAACCTGGCCGGCGAGCGCGAGATCCCCGAGCATCCACTGGTCGCGCAGACGCTGGACGATTGCCTGCATGAGGCCATGGATGCCGACGGCTGGCTCGCCTTGCTGCAGCGCATGGAGGCGGGCCAAGTGCGCGTGGTGGCGTTGGACCTGCCCGCCCCGTCGCCGTTGGCCATGGAAGCGCTCAACGCCCGCCCCTACGCCTTCCTCGACGATGCGCCGCTGGAAGAGCGCCGCACCATGGCCGTGCAGAACCGCCGCTACACCGATCCGGAGAGCGCCGACGACGTCGGGGAGCTCGACGCCGACGCCATCGCCAGCGTGCGCGAGGAAGCCTGGCCGCAACCGCGCAGCACCGACGAGATGCACGAGGCGCTGGGCATGCTGGGCGCGGTGAGCGACGGCGAGGCGACGCGTGCAGCGGATTGGAAGCACTGGCTCGCGGCGCTCGCCAAGGCTGGTCGCGCGACTCGACTGCTGCTCGACGGCAAGGGCCGCGGCGCACGCGGCGTGTGGGTGGCGGCCGAGCGGTTGCCGCTGTGGCAGGCCATCGCGCCCGACGCGCGCATGCAGCCCGCCATCGCCGCCCCGTTCGATGCAGAGCGCCCGGCCGACCCTGACACCGCACTGCGCGAACTGCTGCGATCGCGGCTCGGCGGCCTCGGCCCGGTCAACGTGGCGGCATTGGCCGACGCGCTGATGCTGCCGCACGCCGAAGTGCAATCCGCGCTGCTCGCGTTGCAGGCCCAAGGCAGCGTGCTGCAAGGGCGCTTCACACCGGGCATCGACACCGTCGAATGGTGCGAGCGTCATTTGCTGGCGCGCATCCATCGCTACACGCTCAAGCGCCTGCGCCGCGAGATCGAGCCCGTCGAGCCGCGCGACTTCATGCGCTTCCTGTTCGAGTGGCAGCACGTCGGCGCAGGGACGCGCGTGAGCGGGCCGGAAGCGCTCTCGGGCGTGCTGTCGCAGCTCGAGGGCTACGAGGCGCCCGCGGCGGTCTGGGAGGCCGACCTGCTGCCCGCGCGCGTGACCGACTACGCAAGCGCATGGCTCGACGACCTGTGCACCGCGGGACGCGTGCTGTGGACGCGGCTGCGGCCACTGCCCGCATCCGCCCTCGAAGCATCGAAGGGCACGGGCAACAACTCGCTGCGCGCCACGCCGGTCGTGCTGCTGCCGCGCCGCAGTGCAGCGCTGTGGACCGGCCTGGCACCCTCGTCCACCGATGACGACACACTGGGCTCGCGTGCCGGGCGTGTCGCCGCGTACCTCGCGCAGCACGGCGCCTGCTTCTTCGACGAGATCGCGAGCGGCACGCGCCTGCTGCCGGTCGAGATCGAGATGGCGTTGACGGAGCTGGTCGCCAAGGGCCGTGTGCGCTGCGACAGCTTCGCCGGCCTGCGTGCCTTGCTGGTGCCCGCATCGAAGCGCGCATCGGCCGACACCCGCCGGCGCCGGCGCGTGCCGCTCTTCGGCATCGAGGACGCAGGGCGTTGGACGCTGGTGCGGCCACAGGTTCAGCCGCAGGCGGCCGACGCGAACGCAACGCCGGCCATCGAGCAGGTCGTCCATGTGGTGCTGCGCCGCTACGGCGTGATCTGCTGGCGTTTGCTCGAACGCGAAGCCGCTTGGCTGCCGCCATGGCGCGACATGGTGCGCGTGTGCCGCCGGCTGGAAGCGCGCGGCGAAATCCGTGGCGGGCGCCTGATCGCCGGCATTTCGGGCGAGCAGTTCGCCCTGCCAGAAGCGATTGCTGCCATGCGCAGGGTGCGCCGCACGCCGGGCGATGGCGCGCTCGTCGCGCTCGCGGCCAGCGACCCGGCCAACTTGCTTGGCACGATCGTGCACGGCGCGAAGGTCCCGAGGGTGGCCGGCTCCCGCGTCCTGTACCGCGATGGCGTGCCGATCGCGGCCAGCGTGGCCGGTGAGTTCGACGCGCTGGTGAGTCTCGACGAGGTGGAGACCCGGGCGGCGCGGCGGGCGCTCACGCTGGACACCTCATCTCGGCTGCTCGCGTTGGCGGCAGGCAATGACGGCTGAGGGCCGGCGCGCTTGCAGATTGAATCGCCCCGGCCTATAACAAACCGCCCCCATGCACCGAGGAGGCCGCATGACCGATGACCGCCTGAGCCATTTCAAGCCCCTGGATCCGGGCCGGATCCTCGTGGTCGACGAACTGAAGTTGCACTACCGGTGCAAGCACCGCCGATGTCCCCGGTCGGCGCTGCCGGAGGCCGCGTCGAGGGTCAGTGATCGCGCCACCGCGATGCGCGACGATCTCGCCTCACTCCAATGAGCACCCCAGCCAAGCGTGCGCACCCGCCCCATGGTTCGCGGGCTCCCCGCCGCGATCGGGCCAAGCGCCACGGTCACCGGCCGAAGGCTCAGGCGCCTTCTGTCGCATGGTTTGCCTTGGGCACCGTTCTCGTCACCGTCGCGCTCATCTACCTTTCACTCCGGTAGCCTTCGGCGCCAGATCGGGATCGGACAGCAGAACTTCTCCTGCCTCGGTCGGAGTATGTTGCTGTGATCGGCTGGCTCTCGCCAAGCAGGTATGCGTTGTAGTCGAGCCCAGGTTCACCTCATTCGATTACGCGGTCGCCCTGTGGAGAATTGATGGGGACACGGTAAGTTCAAGCATGCGCGCGGCGGCTGGATGTTTTGTGGACAAGCGGCGCACCTCTCTCGGGCGTGCATCGCCCATCGACTGCATGAATCGGCACCAAACGCGCGCATCACGAATGAGAAGATCATTTGTGCAGTGCACCATTCGGGAAAAGTCAACACTCCGTTGTCCCCGCAGGCGGTGCATGACTCTGTGGATAACTGACAGGGCGACGCGCCGGAGCCGCGCCGCGCCTCGCAACCGACAGGATGCCCAGCGAATGAGCAGCCTGGTCGATTGCGACGCCTTTGCAGAAGGTTACTTTTCGCGCCTGGGGCCGGTCGCGCCTCGCGCCGGTTCCACGTAGAGTGAAAAGGCGACGGCAATCGGGAGGTCGGGCAAGGTCCCGTCGGTTTGTGCGCATTTGTTAACGCGGCGATTTGACCGCTTCCGTGCAACATGGCGGCCATGCACAAATCACTCTTCTGGCTCATCGCGATGGCGATCTCGACAATCCTCGTGACCTGCATCGGTTGGCAGGTTCTGGTGGCGTGCGGATTGATGTCGCTCGCAACGCTGCATTTCTCCACGCGTGCACTTGCCGCAGGCCGCGTTGGCTCTGCGCAAGAGGACTCCCGGTTCACGCCCACGACCTCCTTTGCCAGGTTCTGACCTCTGCCGGCGAGGCTGGTCGGTGAGAACCGACAGCAGCCCTGTCAGCGGTGTGCCCTGCGCTCGCTGAGGGCGATTGGATCTTGCAACACAGGCCGGTCGCCAGGCCATGTCCTTGCCCGAGACCATGGCGATGGCCGCGCACCACGGCGTGGCCACCGTCATGGACTGCTTCCGCGCGGAAAGCTCGCTCGGCAGCAAGGCCAGTCGCATGCTCGGTGAGAATTGAACCACCCTCGGCATCGCGCTAAAGCGTGACGGCGCCGATGGGCGTCCAGTCGCGGGTGTCGCGACCAACGAGCAGGGTTGCGAATCTCGGGCCTGGATGTAGGAGCCCATGGCGCGCTGCGAGGATCAGGTGATCGTCGCCGGCGTGGCGCTGTGTCGGGCTGACATAGCGGATGGCGCTGTGACGATGATCGAAGTTGTACAAACGCACGAAGGCGGTGGCCCATGCCCGCGCCGCGTCCAGATCGACGAAGCCCCTGGCGCGGAACTCTGGGCGGTACTTGGCGGTTCGGAACAACGACTCCGAGAAGGCGTTGTCGTCGCTCACGCGCGGGCGCGAGTACGAAGGCTTGACGCCCAGCCAGTACAGCATCGCCAGCACGGTAGCGGCTTTGAGCGTGGCGCCGTTGTCGCCGTGCAGCACCGGCTTGACGGACAGCGTGGCGATGCCCTCGGCCAGCGCCGCATTCTTGCGCCGCAGATCGCGCTCGAGCTCCTCGATGCGGCGCCGATCCTTACAACTATTCTGACGCGGGGGGAGGCGTCACCGGACGCCATCCCGCCGTATCACGAATGTTTCCGCGCGAGAACCATAGTACTTCGTCACCTCGGCACCGGTCATCAGCTTGGACGATTTCAGAATGGGAGCAGCTACCTTATACATTCGATCGGGATCGGGGCCGTACATGTAAAAGTACCCGTCACTACCGTCAATATGAAACTCTGTCTCGCCAAGTTCGCCAACATCCGCATGTTTTATCGCGCTTCTTAGTCGATTTTCCAAGGCCATAATTCGAGCTCGGTCTTTGGGGTATTCATCGAAATGGATCATCATTACCGGTAATAGTGGCTTCGATGATTGTTCCAAAGCTGTGCTGCCACCGAACAAAGCCATGCATAGAAATGTGACGACTATTTTTCTTCTCATCGTGGGAGCGATCTGGTTTTCCAGATGAAAATCAATTCTCAACAGTCCTCGACGTCGCGCTGCGTACCAAGCGCACACCAAGCGCAAAACCCGGGCTATGCCCATCGATAGTACCGTCCAGCAAGTCGACGTAGTAAATCAGCGGCGGCATTTTTGGGACTGAAGTCTGTGTCCAATAGGGCGCGCCGTCCCCTTCGATTGCTTCGATTCCATTGGCAGAAGCCAACTTTGGTGACACACAGCACGACTTCTGGAAACTCATCAACTCGTGGACCGTGGGGAGGCGCCACCCAGGGCCGAAACGGTTTGCATACACTTTCGCATCATTCCATGATAAGGGTCGAAGTGATCCTTTGCAGACTCCAGCGCTCCAGAACATTCCCACACTGCAGCGTTGCCATTCGAGACGGTTTGACCCCCCGTCCATGCGATCGCTTCGACACCCACGGGGTTGCGACGAACCAATCGACGCCCCTTTAAATTTGTTTGAAGCGCATACCACCTGCTCCGCGGCACAGGCTGTCCCGGACCCTAAGACCACCAGAACGGTCAGGACGATTACGCTGCGCATGGCTTGGTCGGGTAAAGCGCCCATCCCTTTGCAACCAGTATGAGCGATGCAGGCTTATATTCAATGTGATTCCCATACACTGCGCACGGCATCTCGAATTGGAACTCCCGATTCGATTTCCATTTCATTGAATTCTCGTGAACATATGCCTGAAGTAATGTTGAGTCGGTCTTATCGGCAGTCTCAAGGTGTTCAGAATAGTATTCATTGCGCCCGCTAGGCCAACTAATCATTTGGATGTAGCAACCGGATTCAAAGCAGTCTGAAGAAAAAATTTTGCCCCGTCCAGGAGAGGAAGAAAAGTGGGTACCGATTTTTATTTCCTCGCCCGTACGGGCCGGCAGCAGGATCAATTGAACATTGATTCGCCTGACCTCCACTGCGTAGGCATCAAGCGTCGACAAGTACCCCTTATTGGTGTAATACACCGGCGAACCACGGCGCGGATTGTCATTTGAAACGTAGCGACGTGTTGATCCGTTATTGAACCGAAGGATCACTTCATTATTGGATGTTGACGCAAAGGCCTCAATGAAAAATCCGCCAAAAAGAAATACAACTTTTGTAGAAAATAAAAGACTCCGCATCCATTTCGAACTTTTCGCCTGTCTACGAAAAAGAATTCTCTCAAACGAATTGCCATTAAGCTCTGCTCGCTCATGGCCCATATTTTGATAATCTTTGATGATCAAACTACCTATGCTCCCGGGAGGTGAGGGTCTTGTGGTCATGCTGGCTCTGTCGCAATACGCCGCTCGAGGCGAGTTGATCCCGGAAGTTTGTCCGGATCAACGCACGGGGAGGCTGTAGAAGGAGTTGGCATCTGAAAATGTCAAGCCCCGGGGCAGCGCAGCTGCCCCTTCTTAATTATGTGAATGGTCTCGATGCCGGCGATCAGCCGGGCCACACAGCGAAAGGACTTGAATCCCAACATGGGCCGGATTCGTCGCGTGATGCCGCGGTGGTCCTGCTCGACAAGATTGTTAACTGGCATGATGAATTGAATTTGCAGCGACGACTACCTACTTCCATAATGTGAGAGGGCCACAGGATTTCTCGCGTGCACTACTTCTTTACGAAAGAGCAGCGAGAAGCCTCAATTATTCTGGGATTTATGTTTTTTGAGGGGTACGGGACACCCCGAAATTCCTGTAAGTCCGGGTACTGGTATTGCAGGGCGGGCGCGCGAGGAATCGAAGAAGCCAAGTATGCGCTCCGGGCACAATGCAACTTCGGACTGGGAGCTGTTTTCAGATGACCCTCGAGACTGGACCGACAAACCGGAGCGAGTCGACTCGCACATGTCACTTACCCGATGGCATGACCAAAAGCGTTAGCCGATCCTGCCGCACCCTGCGGCCGTTCACTGAAAGCGGTGTATATCAGGTCGAGTAGTCGGCGTTAATGCTGACATATTCGGCAGACAGGTCACATCCCCAGACGGTAGCTTCCCCTCCACCACAACCAAGATCGACAGCAATTCGCACGTTCTCAGCGCGCAGCATATCCGAAAGCCGCTGAAGATCACGCGCTGCTAACTGATCCGGATAAACCTGAAGATCGCCGAATCCGATACGCACGCGCTCGGGTTCGATGTCGATGTCCTGTTCGCACTTGCCGATCGCCATCGCCACACGCCCCCAGTTCGGGTCGGCACCATGAATCGCTGTCTTGACCAGGGGAGAATTGACAATTGCCTTCGCGACACGCCTAGCCTGCGCGCTGTCACGCGCGCCTTTGACGCCGACTTCCAGTAACTTCGTCGCGCCCTCGCCGTCGCGTGCGATCTTTTTGACCAGCGCCAGAGCCAGCCCATGTAGTGCGTCTTCGAACTCATCTTCCGGCACCGCACCAGCCAACCCGTTCGCAAAAATGACTGCCGTACTCGTGGAGGTGTCGCTATCGATGCTAAGACAATTAAAGGTCGCATCAATAACCTTGCGAAAGATACGGTGCAGCAGCGGTTGCGCCAGTGCTGCATCGGTGAAGAAGAACGCCAGCATAGTCGCCATATTGGGCTCAATCATGCCAACGCCCTTGGCGACGCCTACGATGGTCGCGCCACCCACCCGTACAACGACGTGTTTGGGAACCGTATCGGTGGTCATGATCGCCCGCGCGATCGCGGGAAAACTGCAGTCGGCCGTATCGGGTTCAAGGCCGTCAACGAAAATACGAACCTTGTCCATCGGATAGGGTGAACCAATGATGCCGGTCGACGCCACCAGAATGTCATGTGGTGCGAAATGAAGTTTTGCCGAGACCCGTTGCGTCAGTTCGACCGCATTGGCCCGTCCTTCCCTGCCCGTAGCAACGTTGGCGTTTTTCGCTACAACCACAACTGCGGCTGGCCCTGCACCATATGCTGCCGGCTAAGTTTGACGCTGGGTCCAGCGAACAGGTTCTGGCTGAACATCGCCGATACCAAGCATGGCTCGGTAGAGAAAACGCAGGCGAAATCGTCACTTCCATCCTTGATCCCGACATTTCCCACAAGTGTTTTAAACCCCAGCGGTTGGGGCATGTCATCGTATAAATCCACGTTACGATCCCTGGATCAAATGCGAGAAGGTTCCTGGCATTGAAACTCCCTTGAATAAAGACTCGCGAGGTAATATGTCATCGGCTCGACGCTTGGCCGATGACCCTCGGAGTGACGCGAGTAGCAGGTCAGCGTAAGACGACGCTTACGCGGGACAGTCTGGTGGCGTGGCTTGACCGTTCATGTACGACTTGTACTTTTCGTAACAATAAGCCGTTTTTGACGTGTAATCCCGGACATTCGCCCGAACGTGGTCAGCAAAAATAGTATTCACGGATGAACCTTCGTGAATGCCGATCTTCTTGCGCCATACGATGCTCGCGGGCAGCAAATCAAGCTCTTCGGCGCATTCGCGCAATGCAATCTTAACGTCGCGCTCGGACAGCTTCAGTTGCGGAGCAAGGCTCGCAGCGAAGCCTATGACCGATGGGCGCCAGAAAGGATGCTGAACATCCAGGCCGAACGCAGCTGCACCGAATGGGGAAAATTCTCCTGTCCAACGGGTACGATAAATTTGTGCCCACAGACGCGCATTGATATCTTCCATGGCATCGTTCTGATCGAGCACACCCCCGAACAGCAGATCCGATCCATAACCGGTAATGACCCGTGCATCCTTTGCGCCAACACTGCGGTAGAAGCACATCAGTGTTGACTGGATCTCGGCGGACAGTCCGTCGAAGATTTCGTTGTGGTAAATGGCCTGATGAACGCCGTTGATGATCTCCGGTGATGAGTAGTCAATCTCTGTATGCTTGGTATTCAGGTGATCCGATACGATTCGTGCAAATGGAAATTCGTTGCTCAGACCAGTACCAAGCGCGAACGTTTCGATATCGGCACGTTTTCTTGAAGCCAACGACGTTACCATGCTCGAGTCCAGTCCACCCGAAAGCGGGATCAGAATGCGCCCGGTGGTATCGACGCTCGACGATACGCTTGACGTCAATAGCTCGGCTATTCTTTCTCTGGCGACGATTGCTGGCACATTTTGTGCGTCTGCCAGGCGCGGCACGTAGTAGGCCGACGTATCCACACTCGCCTGACCGAACCCGTCCACGTAGAGCGTCGTATACGTGCCTGGTTTCAGACGCGACGCGTTCTCGATTGGCAGATAGTCGTCGGCGCGGATGTCCGATGCGAGCACCTGCTGAACCGGATGGAAGCGGAAAACACTTGGCTCTATCCGCCCCACGTGCTTGAGTTCGGAACACAGCCACACACTGCGCGCATGGACGACGTTGAGCGGCTGCATGCCGAGCGCATCATTGACGGCGAAGACCGTGTCTCGGGTGAACTCCAGATAGTTAAATGGCCCCTCTACAAGAGTAAAGATGGATGGGCCAAGTCCGGAGTACAGAATGCGGAATAGCTGTACGGTGCTCGCGGTGCTCGCGCCACCGTCTAATGCGACCGCGACCGATCGCAGGAAGATGACATTGGTCGGTGATCCGAGCACGATCGACACCCGCGTGGTGGACATATGCACCCGATCCTGCAGGCACACACCCTCCAGCGAACGGACAAAAATATCCCATCCCATTGCGCCGAGTCCTTCCCAACCGCCTTGATTTGCAAAATGCGTTGTACTGGTATCCCCGGCTACCTGTCTACGTGCGATAAGTGAATAAGTCATGCGGGCGATTCCTCTTCGTGGTTAAGTAATTGAGACTGGAGCGAACGCGCGTCATCAACAGGCATGATCCACGTACCGAGGCGAGTGTCCTGGGCGATCTTCGACAGCTTCAACGCTTCGTCATAGCAGGTAACGACCGTGATGGTGCCCCGCGCGGCCGCCATCTGCGCGGCCTTGATCTTTGATTTCATCCCGCCAGTTCCCATCACGCCCGGCACCTCCGAGGCTGCCGCCAACAGTCGTTCGTCGAAGGCACTGATGGTCTCGAACAGCCGCGCTTGACTGTCCAGGCGCGGGTCAACCTCATATACGCCGGAGCGATCCGTTAGGATGATCAACTTTCTCGCGCCCAGAACAACAGCCACCTCCGCACTGAGCTCGTCGTTGCTCGGAAATCCACCGTCAGACGACGTGACGTCGTTTTCGTTAATTAGTGGTATGCCTTTGCTGCAACAGATGGCGTCGATGGCCGCTGCGATTCCGGCGCTTGCGAGTGGCGAGCGAAATTCTTCACGACTGAGCAGCATTTGCGCCGCACAGTACCCGAGCTTTGACAGGTGTTCAGAGAAAGCCGCAACAAGCCGGATCTGCCCAATGGCAGCCCGGCAGGCGCGCGTTATCGCCGCGTCACTATTTGGTTGGATATCGCATCGACCAAGTTGTACGGCGCCTGACGTCACCAGCACTGGATGAAGGCCCATTGTGCGCAGGGCATTCAGGTCCTCGCACAACCGAGCTATTAACGTGTGATTTGGATTGCCTGCGCAGGTCAACGTGCTGCTGCCAAGCTTGATTATAACTTTTGAATGCACGGCTGCCGTGTTATTTGTGTTCATTGGCAATTGATGTTATAAGTTTTAGCAAGCAAATAACGTTGTTTAATTTTTCTTAAACTGCCTCGTGTGAGGAGGCGTTAAGACAAAATTTGGAAAATAGGGCGGCGCGGGCTTGAAATCATTCGTCTCTGATTCTATGGAATTCTCCGAGTTCATATGCAGCAAAAGCTGTCGCGGGTCGAATCGTCAGGGATAAAAATCTGCCTTCATCAACTTCCGATAAATAAGGTGGGTGAGAATATCGATCATGATGTAATGTCGTCGAATCCCGGCACCTCGTACGGTAAACGAAGTGCCGAAAGATTGCGTTATGACTTGATGCTCATCGCCAGCTATTTTTCGCCGTTATGCAATAGATAGTTCGCGAAGAGCCAGTCCATGGGTCTGCCAGCGCAACAATCGCGCGAGCCCGACGTCAACCGGTTAGCCCAAGGCGATGTCACGTATAGGGCCGGACAAGTTGCCTTCAGCGGTCTGCCCGCGCCAAAGTGTCCGTTCCGCCGCGGGGTCATCGAACTCTTCCCGCTCGTGAATGCTACGGCGATTGTCCGTGATCAGGAGATCGCCCCTTTTCCAGTAGTGCGTGTAGGTATAGCGTGGGTTCTTGAAGAACTGCGATAACTCGTTGAAAAACTTTTTCATTTCTATGCTCGTGAAGCCGACAATACGAGGCTCCCAACTCGCTGGCTGGCCTTCGTCGAATGGAAAATAGATCAGCATTTTTCTGACCCATCCCAGATCCGTGAATACCGGAACCTGAAACCAGCCGTCAGGGGAAACGTCGGCGTAGTAGCCACGTTCGGTAACTCGCACCTCGAACGACTCATTCTCGAGAATCTCAAGGAGATGCCTCGGCATCTCCTTGCACGCCAGTACATGGTCGGTCACGAGCGTGGATCCGCGGAACTTGAGGTTGTCGATGCGCGCGCCGTAAAGAAAGACGACGTCGACTTGGCTTAGCAATAGACCGCCATCCGCGTGATACGGAAGCTGGCCACGGCCGGTAACGATTTTTTTCTTGTCGCCGTCGAGATCGAGTGTGTCCTTGTACCCGTACCCAACCTTCTCGCGATCGTTGACGTACGCGACGACGTTTCCGAATTTCGAGTAGATATCCAGGAAGTTCCGCTTGTCCAGGTCAAGTCCTCGCACAAGAGCGAAGCCTTTCTGTTTCAGGATATCCTTGACCATTTCAGGATCGGCGCTCAGGAACGCGTCTTTGTTGAAGTGTGCCCCGAAACCGCTGGGCAGCATTGCCTCATCCTCGTAGAGGCAAAGAATTTCACTCATTTGGTACTCCGTCTTTTTTGAATAACGACCACACGATGGATCGCACTGAAATTTCAATTGCCGCCCGCGTGTTGGACTGACAAGGCTGACTTCGGGGTCACTTTCATAAATGACCCGATAGTGGTGATGCACGATTGTTCTGATTGCTGTTACCAAGAACCCGGTCGAAATGAGGGTGAGGGCTGCGCGAGGAGAACGCGGCTCTGTGAACCTCTTTCGAGGACTCCGCTGAGCGCAGCAGAACCTTTTCCATGCTGCTTACGATGGTGCGCTTTGTGGAGCGATATGGAACCTGAGGATATTTTGCGAAGGTGTTTGCTCGCGAAATCGCCTCCACGAGCAGACAGTCAGTGCTTGTAAGTTGATTGACAATTCCATAACGAACGGCCCTGTCTGCGGAAATACTTTCGCAGGCGAATACGATCTCCTGCATGGCCGTGTATCCGATGGCGTGTTGAAGAATCGCAACTCCAACGGAACACCCGATGCCGTGCTTCAATTCCGGCATTCGGAACTCCGCGGATGAGGCCACGATCCGCCAGTCGAACATCATCGAAAACTGGAATCCCATCCCGATCGCGTAACCGTCGATTGCCGCGATCGTGGGTTTGTCAACCCGCAGTACGCTCAGATAGAGGTCCGTAACACGATCGATCCAGTTATTGACGTCTTCACCACCGCGCAATTGCCGTACTTCATTGAAGTCACCACCGGCACTGAACGAGCGATTAGCCCCACCCGTCACCACAATCGAGTCTATGCTCGTGTCGTTGTTGGCTGTGGCAAGGGCCCGCTTGATACTGTTCTCGAGATCCTCGCTAAACGGATTTTTGCTATTTTGATGGTTTAGTTCGATTACACGGACCGATCCAACATTGCTTTCTATGACCAGTGACATTTTTGATTAGATTTCCAGAAAAAATATATTCAAACTATAATGGTTGATAAACTTGATTGCCCAATAACCATCTAGTAACTGTTTCTCTCCAAATATAGTACCTCCAGGGTATTTGATTTACAAATTTGCCGCCGAGCGCTGTATGAGGTCGCTAGAGGAGGAAGAAATTCTGCGTCGGGATCACGTCCACAGATCCTGGCCAATTAATTAATTAATTAGATTTTGACCCCAAGTATTTTTGGGGTAAACCTACCAAAAAAAGTAGGTTGCAAAGAGATTTCTATGTGATATTTTTGAGCCTCTACCTGTCACATCCCGGACGATCATAAGGACGCTTCCTGAACAGATGCGGATGTGAAGCGTGCCAATTCTTCACGGTCTGGATTGGGGATTTTTCTGTTCAAGGCCGATTGGAGCAATTGATGGTTGTACAGCGTCACATAGCGCAGCAGCGTCTGGGCCAGATCCTCACCCGAGTGGAAACGATGCGTTCTGAGCACATCGCCAATGCACCCCTTGAAGCGCCCCACCATCTCATTGGTGTGGGGCGTTCGGGGCTGGGTCAGCCGGTGCTCGATGCCCAGCGCCTTGCAAAGCAGATCGAATTCATGCGCTCCAGTGGGGTCGCGTTGACGCCCCGCAAACAAGCGATCAGTGAACTCCTTGCCGTTGTCCGTCAGCAGCTTGACGATCTTCATCGGGTAGGCCTCATACACGGCACGCAAGAAGCTGCGCGCACTGGCCGTCGTCTTGTCGCCCTTGATGGCCACATGCACCCAACGCGTGGCCCGGTCGATGGCCACGAACAGGTAGCGACGCTTCGTCTCATCGGCCATCTGCGGCAGGTACTTGATGTCCATGTGCAGGTAGCCCGGCTCATACGCCTTGGAGCTCTTGTGCACTTGCGCCGGCTTTGGGGGCTTGAGCGCATGGAGGTTGCCCACGCCGTGGCGGCGAAGGCAGCGATCGAGCCCCGAGCGCGAGACGACCTCGCAGATGAACTCGCGGGTGACCGCCAGCAGATCGTCCAGCAGCAGCAGCAGTGCAGCGGGATCATCGCTCCATTCTCCACGACGGGCTTACCGCGACAGACCCTGAGTAAGTGTGTCGGCCCAGCAGTAAGGCAGGAAGTCCGCATAGTCGACAGCCTATGGAGTGCGCGGCGCAAGGGCATGGTGCCCCGTAATGACACACGGGCTCGGAGCGCAACATGAAATGTTGGCAAGAAGATCTACTTGACATCGTGTTTGACGACGCGACGTGTGAGCTTGAGGTATTCAGACGTATTGAGGATGCGGCGCTTGCGCTTGGGTTCGACCATGTGGCCTATGGTTTTCAATCGCCATTGCCGTTCAGCAGACCGAAAATCACGCTGTTGAACAACTACCCTCGATCGTGGCAAGAACGCTATAACCAAGCGGGATACCTTCAAGTCGACCCAACCGTCGCTCACGGCCGTCGCTCTCAAGAATCGATCATCTGGGCAGATCAAGTTTTTATGGGTGCACAGAGTCTTTGGGATGAAGCCAGAGCGCATGGGCTGAGGGTCGGCTGGGTACAGTCCAGCCTAGACGGCCTGGGCGCTGGAGGCATGATCACACTGTCAAGGTCTTGCCTGCCTTTGACCCCCAAAGAACTAGATGCCAAACAACCAAAAATGCGGTGGCTTGTGCAGGTGGCGCACTTGGCGTTTTCGCGGCTGCTTCGATGCAAGCCAACGAAAGGATTCCGCACCCTCTCGGGTAGAGAGTTGGAGGTCTTGAAGTGGTCGGCCGACGGAAAGTCGGCGCAGGATATCGCGGACATTCTGAGTGTGTCGAAGAGCACGGTGGACTTTCACGTCAAGAATTCCGTGACCAAGCTGCAAGTTCCTAACAAGACAGCAGCGGTGGTGCGTGCTGCATTGCTCGGGCTACTCAGTTGAGACGTCCGTGTTCGCATCCCCCCAACCTGTTGCGGGTTTCGTTGCCCGCCGAATCTCGCAGCGCGCCATGAGGTCTACATCCAGGCCCGAGAGCGCAACCCTGCACGTTGATCGCGCGACACCCGCGACTGGACGCCCATCGGCGCCGTCACGCTAAGTCGACCCGTTGGGCCTTCCAGCAGATGACCGGTCGCTCCTCTTCAAGTTAGAGGATCGGCATTGGAGCGCCGCGCGAACGCAGCGCCGCAAATCGTCCGGACCGACGATTCAGGCACGGCGTTTGTATGACACCATCGCCACGACCATCATTCCCGCGCGATGTGAGGCCTGAAGAGAAATGCAATACGAACACCTCGAAGTGAACATCGAAGGCGCCGTCGCCTGGGTCACGCTGAATCGGCCGGACCGACTCAACGCGCTCAACCCGAAGATGATCGCGGAGCTCAACGGTTTCTTCGGAGCGCTCAGGGCACGTTCGCCGACGCGCGTGGTGATCCTGCGCGGCGCCGGTCGCGCGTTCTGCGCCGGCCTCGACTTGAAGGATTTCCAGTCCGGCGGCGCCAGCAAGGGAGTGAGCGAGATGCTCGAGTTCCAGAAGAACGTACGCGACATCATGATCGCGATGCGTCGTTGCCCGCAGCCGGTGATCAGCATCGTCAACGGCTCGGCCAGCGGCGGTGGCTTTGCGCTGGCGCTGGCATCCGACATCCGCCTGGCAACCACCGATGCGCGCATGAACGCCTCGTTCATCCGCCTCGGGCTGAGCGGGTGCGACGTCGGCGTGAGCTACTTCCTGCCGCGCATGGTCGGCGCATCGGTGGCAGCCGAATTCCTGCTCACCGGCCGCTTCATCGAGGCCCAGCGCGCCTTGGCACTGGGCCTCGTGAGCCGCCTTGGGACGCCCGAGGAACTCGAGACCGAAGCGCGTGCATTGGCGGATGACATGCTGCGCGCCACGCCGCTCGGCTTGCAGCTGACCAAGGATGCACTCGGCATCGCGATCGATGCGAGCTCGCTCGAAGCGGTCATTGCGCTAGAAGACCGCAACCAGGTGCTGTGCACGCAGGGGGAAGACTTCGCCGAAGGCGTGGCTGCCTTCCTGGAGAAGCGCACGCCGCGGTACGGCACGACATGACACACGACGCATCGCCCCTGGTGCTCGTCGACCGGCCTTTTGCGGGTTGCGCGGTCGTCGCGCTGAATCGTCCGCGCGCCATGAACGCGCTGTCGCTCGCGCTGCGTCGGGCGCTGGTGTCGACCTTCGAAGCCTTGCGGTCCGACGCCGACGCGCGGGTGGTGGTCCTGACCGGCGCGGGCAAAGCGTTCTGCGCCGGGCTCGATCTCAAGGAACTCGGCGCTGCGACAGATCCGGGCGCGGCCGTGGTGCCCACCGCCGACGAAGACCCGGTGCTCGCCATGTCGCACCTCGCGGCGCCGGTGATCGGCGCCATCAACGGCCCGGCCATCACCGGCGGTTTCGAACTGGCGCTTGCCTGCGACCTGCTGATCGCCTCGACCAACGCGAGCTTCGCCGACACGCATGCACGCGTCGGCGTGCTGCCGGGATGGGGTCTGTCGCAACGGCTGCCGCGCCTCGTGGGCCCCGGGCGCGCGAAGGAACTTTCCCTGACCGGCAACTTCATCGGCGCCGAGCAGGCCGAAGCGTGGGGGCTGGTGAACCGCGCTGTCGAGCCCGAAGCACTGTTGCCCACGGCGTTGAAGCTGGCGAGCGACATGCTGTCGGTGCTGCCGGAGATGTTGAGCTCCTACAAGAGCCTGATCGACGCCGGCTTGCGCACGAACCTCGCCGCCGGGCTGGAACTGGAGCGCGAGCGCTCGCGCGCATGGGCCGTCAACCTCCGCGGCACCGACATCGAAGGTCGGCGCCACGAGATCGCCGAACGCGGGCGGGCACAAGGCACGCCACCGAACAGCGATTGACCGCCGGCTTCATTGCTCTAGATCTCTGCCACCTTGTAGCGCTCGACCAGGTCCCAGTCGATGCGCGCGCCGATGCCCGGCCCCGGCGGCACGTGGGCGAAGCCTTCCTTGTCGATGTGGATCTTCTCGACGCCGGCGAGCGTGAAGAGCGGCTCGGGCACCAGCTGCTCGAAATACTCGGTATTGGCAATCGAGGCGATCACGTGCAGGTTGGCCGCGTCGATGATGGTGTTGGCATTGGTGTGGATCTCGAGATTCATGCCGAAGGCCTCGCACAGCCCCGCGATCTTCTTCACCGGGCCGATGCCGCCCTTGAACGACACGTCGGCGCGCACGATGTCGACGGCGCGCGTGGTGATGTACTCCGGCGTCGTGTACATCGACCCGCCCACCACCTCGACGCCGGCGATCTGGATGTCGAGCTTGTCCGCGAGCATGCGGTAGCCGTGCAGATCGAAGTCGCGCAGCGGCTCCTCGTACCAGTGGTATTTCAGCTCTTCCAGCACCTTGCCGACCATCAGGGCCTGCGCATGGTTGTAGTTGCCGGCGACATCGATCATCAGCGGCCACTCCTTGCCGACAGCCTCGCGCACCGCGATGCACAGGTCGATGTCGCGGCGCGCGTCGCCCCACACGTGGAGCTTGTAGCCCTGGTAGCCCAACTCCTTGTACTTCAAGGCCTCTTCGACGAAGAGATCGACGTTCGCGTGCTCCATCGAGCTGGCGTACACGGGCACCTTGTCGCGCACGCCGCCGAGCAGTTGATAGAGCGGCGCATCGACGCTCTTGGCATAGAGATCCCACAGTGCCACGTCCACCGTGCCGATCGCGAACTGCGTGGTGTAGAGCAGTCGATCCCTGCGCCACATGTCCTGCCAGATCGCCTCGCGATAGGCCGGGTCCTTGCCGATCAGAAGCGGCCGCAGGCGGTCGGCAATCGAGTGGGCAAGGCTCAGGCCACCGTAGGCGCTGACGACCTCGCCGGAAACGCCCTCGTCGGTGTTGATCTGTACCGCGAGAAAGTCGGTGACATAGGCCCCGATGGACTGGCCGCCATACAGCGTCGGAACCTGGAAGCCCTCGGGCATCGGTGGGCGGAACGAGGTCAGCTTGACGTCGGTGATCTTCATGCTCAGATTTCCTTGACGGTCAATTTCTGGATGGCGTCCCAGTCGATGTCGTAGCCGAGCCCGGGCTTGGTCGGCGCCTCGACGTAGCCGTCGCTGGTGCAGCGGATCACATCCTTCATGCCCACGTCGAGGATCCCCTGCGGCACCGGAATCTCGAACAGGTCGCAGTTGTGGATCGCCAGCATCACGTGCAGGTGCGCCGCCTGCACGAGCGTCGTGCCGTAGCTGTGCGGCTCGTACTTGGTGTTGAAGGCCTCGCACAGGCCGGCCGCCTTGCGCATCGCGCTGATCCCGCCGATCCAGTCGCCGACCGAGCGGATGCTGTCGACCACGTGCCCGGACAGGTATTTCGGATAGCCGCGCAGGCCTTCGGCCACGCTCTCGACCGCCGTGATCGGGATCTTGAAGCTGCGGGTCAGGTCGGCCAGGCCGTTGAGGTCGGAGTCCGCGATCGGCGCCTCGTACCAGTAGAAGTCGAGTTCCTCGAGCACCTTGCCCACCTTGAACGCGCCGAGCCGGTCGTAGGCGTTGACCGGGTCGAGCATCAGGTCCATCTTGCCGTTGAAGACCTTGTGCACCGCGCGGCAGACTTCGATGTCCTTGTCGGGCACGCCGAAGGCATGCAGCTTGAACGCGCGAAAGCCCTGGTCATAGGACTCCTGGGCACACTGGATGTACTCGGGCACCGTGTCGTACATGACGGTGCTCGCGTAGGCCTTGATGCGCGGGCGAGCCGCACCGAGCAATCGGTAGATCGGCTCCTTGTGGTACTTGCCCATGAGGTCCCACAGGCAAATGTCGACCGTGCTCGCCACGGCGCTGGGCGATCGCAGCGAATCGGTCAGCTTGTACGAGATCGCCTCGACCTCGTGCGGATCGCGGCCGATGAGCAGTTCGCGCAGGCCGGGGAGCGCGGTCTCGATCGCGCCGGGGTCGAGCAGCCAGGTGATGCAGACGCCTTCGTGGCCTTCATCGGTGCCGATGCGCAGCAGCACATGGTGGATCGTCATCGGCGCCCATTCCTCTTTCCAGCGGAACTTGCGCTCGTTGGGCTTCAACACATGCGCCTTCACGCTCGTGATCTTCATTGGAGTTCTCCGGGTTGGATGGTCCGTTCGGACCGGGACGACAAGGCCGCGGCGCGAGAGCCGGCCCAGGATTCGGGTGTGACCAGGCCGGGCGGGCGCAGGCCGCGCAGCGCGTGGTCGATGTCTGCCGCCGCTGCCAACGACAGGCGCCGGTAGGCACTGCGCGTGATACCGGCGCAGTGCGGCGACACGATGACGTTGGGCAGCGAGAGCAACGGGTGGCTCGTGGGCGGCGGTTCGGGGTCGAAGACGTCGAGCGCGGCGCCCGCGAGGCGTCCCCGCGCCAGTGCCTCGTACAGCGCCGCCGCGTCGACCACGCCGCCGCGCGAGGTGTCGACCAGCCAGGCCGTGGGCTTCATGCACGCGAGTTCGGTACGGCCGACGAGCCCGCGCGTGGCCGGAGTCAGCGGCGTGTGCACCGAGACAATGTCCGCCATCGCGAGCGCCTCGTGCAGCGGCAGTGTGCGCTGTACGTTGTCGTCGTGCACCGGTGCGCCATCGCGCGTCACGGCAATCACGTCCATGCCGAATCCGCGCGCCGAGATGCGCGCCAGCTCCCGGCCGATCGCACCGAAGCCGACGATGGCCAGCGTGCGGCCCGAGATCTCCTCGTAGGGATTGTCCAGGCGCGGGCCGAAGCGCCCTCCTTCGCGCACCGCGCAATCCAGTTCCAGCAGGCGCTTTGCCAGGCACAGCACGTGGCCGATCGCATGCTCGGCCACCGACAGGGCACCGGCCCCGACCGCATGCGTGACCACGATGCCATCGGCCCGCGCGGCGACGAGATCGATATGGTCGACGCCGCTGCCTGCCGCCGCAATCACCTTCAGACGCCGCGCATTGGCGATCACCGGCGCTGTCACCTTCATTGGCGGATAGGCATACAGGGCGTCTGCCTCGGCGATGTCCTGCGCCACCTGCGCAGGGTCGTCATGCTCGATCAACCGGTAGTGCGCCCGCAGCGCCTGCCGACCGGCTTCATGGAGCAAGGGCAGTCCCAGGACCAGTGCACGATCGGTCACACGGCGGCCTCGGCAGTGGCTGCCGCGTCGCCCAGGTAGGCCCTGCGCACCACGTCGCTGGTGGCCAGTTCGGCGGGCGTGCCTTGCGCCGTCATGCGTCCGCTCTGCAGCAGGTACGCGTAGTCGACGAAGCCCAGCGCCTTCTCCACCACCTGCTCCACCAGCAGCACCGCGACGCCGCGCGAGCGAATCGTGGCCAGCGTCTGCAGCACCTCGTCGACCAGGTTCGGCGCGAGGCCGAGCGAAGGCTCGTCCAGCATCACCAGGGCGGGCCGCCGCACCAGCGCCTGCGCGATGGCCAGCATCTGCTGCTGCCCGCCGCTCAGGCCCCCCGCCGTCAGCGACGCCTTCTCGCGCAGCACCGGGAACAGTTGCAGCACCTCGTCGATGCGCGCCTGCGCCTCGCCACGACCCAGCTTGATGCGGTACATGCCGAGCAGCAGGTTGTCCATCACCGTCTCGCGGCGGAAGATGCGGCGGCCCTCGGCGACATGGGCAAGTCCCTTGGGGACCAGTGCTTCCGCGCTGCTGCCGATGATGTCGATGCCATCGAAAGTGGCCACGCCGGCGCTCGGCTTGAGCAGCCCCGACAGGCCCTTGAGCAGCGTCGACTTGCCCGCCCCATTCGCGCCGAGCAGCGCCACGGCTTCGCCGCGGCCGACCTGGATCGTCGCCTCCTTCACCACCGGCACGATGCCGTAGCCGACCGAGAGATGCTGCGCGCGCAGGAGTGCTTCGGGGCGGTTCATCGCGCACCTCCGGTATAGGCATGCACGACAGCCGCGCTGCTGAACACCTGCTCGGGTGTTCCCTCGGCCAGGATGCGCCCCTGGTCGAGCACGGTCACCGCATCGGCGATGCTTGCGACCAGCTCGATGTGATGCTCGACCATGATCAGCGTGGTCCCCATGCGACGGATCGCCCGCATGAGATCGCCAAGCTCATCGAGCTCGCCCATGGACAACCCGGCCGCTGGTTCGTCGAGCAACAGCAGCTTGGGCCGCCCAATCAGCGCCCGTGCGATCTCGACCAGGCGCTGCTGGCCGTGCGGCAGCAATGCGGCGTGTTCATGGGCCCGTGCGGCCAGTCCGACAAGCGCCAGCAGCCGCAGCGCTTCCGCGTCCAGTGCGGCCGCCTCGCGACGTGCGCGCGGCAGCCTGAACGCGATCTCCAACCCGCTGGAAAGCTCGCGCGCATAGGCGCCGAAGCGCACGTTTTCCAGCAGGCTCAGTTCACCGAGCAGCTTGGGCGTCTGGAAGGTGCGCTGCACGCCGAGTCGCGCAATCGAGGTCGGCCCGCGCCCGACCACCTCGGCACCATCCAGGCGGATCGAGCCGCTGCTCGCTGGATAGAAGCCCGAGATCATGTTGAGCAGCGTCGTCTTGCCCGAGCCGTTCGGCCCGACGATCGCGTGGATGCTGCCCGGCTGCACATCGAGCGAGATTCCGTCGAGCGCGCGCACGCCGCCGAACTCCTTGGCCAGCCCGCGGATGAGGAGCGCCATGCCCTGCACCGGCTCGACCACCGCCGGGCCCGCATCGCGCGGCATCGCGGCCGCACGCGCCGTGGCGCGCCGTGCCTGCCGGCGGTCGTCGAAGCCGGCGATCGCACCGGCCAGCCCTTCCGGCAGGAACACCGAGAACGCCAGCAACCCGACGCCGTAGGCAATCATGCGGTATTCCTTGAGGCTGTCCAGGAGCTCCGGCAGCACGTAGAACGCGGCCACGCCGAGCAGCGGCCCCGACAGCCGTGCCGGGCCGCCGAGGACGACGACGAACAGGAAGAAGATGGAGAAGTCGAAGCTGAAGTCCTCGGGCGTCACAACGCCCTTGGCACTTGCATAGAAAGCGCCGGCGAGCCCGGCGACCGCGCCGGAGAAGGCGAACGCGAACAACCTCAGCCGCGCCGTCGACACGCCGTTGGCTCGTGCCCGCACGTCGCCCTCGCGGATCGATTGCAAGGCCCAGCCGATGCGCGAGTCGATCAGGTTGTGCATCACCCACCACAGCAGCCCGGCGACGCCGACGACCAGGGCGAAGAGCCCGAAGCCCTCGACCTTCACGCCCGCGAGCGACGGCTTGGGAATGCCGACGATTCCGCCATAGCCGCCGGTGAAGCCGCGCAGGTCGTTCAGCATCGCGGTCACCGCCAGCGTGAATGCAATGGTGATGAGCACGAAGTACCACGACGACAGCCGCAGTGCCGGCAATCCGAGCACCACGCTGAATGCCAGGCCAACGGCCGCCGACAGCACGGCCGACGGCCAGAAGCCCCAGCCATAGCGCACGCTGGCTATCGCCGCCGCATAGGTGCCGACGCACA
This sequence comes from Variovorax humicola, assembly GCF_037889915.1. Lineage (NCBI taxonomy): Bacteria > Pseudomonadati > Pseudomonadota > Betaproteobacteria > Burkholderiales > Comamonadaceae > Variovorax > Variovorax humicola. Next base: position 77,387 of record NZ_JBBKZV010000021.1, read on the forward strand.
CCAGCGCGCCATGCGCGATCGACACGATGCCCGCATAGCCGGTCAGCACGTTGAGGCCCATGGCTGCGACCATGTAGATCGCCGCGAACGTCATCAGCAGCAGGTAGTACGAGTTGACCAGCGCGGTCCCCGTTGCAACCAGCGTCAGCAAGGCGCAGGCGACCAGCGAAAGCGTTGGCACGGAGAGGCTCGGCCCGGCGCGCTGCGCCGGCACGAGCGATGTCCCGACGAACGGCTTCACGTCAGACCTCCCGCAGCGCGCCGCGTCCGAACAGGCCGAACGGCCGCACCAGCAGCACGATCAGCACGACGCCCAGCAGCAGCAGTTGCCGGTAGCCGGGCGTGAGCTGCACGGAACTGATGCTCTCGACGCAGCCCAGCATCAGCCCGGCCGCCAGCGCACCCCAGTTGCTGCCGACGCCACCGATGGCGAGCGCCATGAACCCCTTCACCAGCAGCGCCATGCCGATCGACGTGCTCGCCAGCAGCAGGGGCGCCGCGACCACGCCGGTCAGTGCGGCATACGCGGCTGCGATCGCGAACGAGGTCATCGTGAGTCGCGACGGGCTGATGCCGTTCAGCCGCGCGGCATCGCGATCCTCGGCGACGGCGAGCACTGCCTTGCCGGCGAGCGTATGCCGGTACACCCATTCGACCGCGGCGATGCTCGCGACGGCGATTGCGAACACCGCCACCTGCTGGGTCGAGAAGGTCAGCGAGCCGATCTGCACCGTGTCCATGGTGGCGCCCGGCACCGGCGGCACGACCTGCGGGTCGGTGCCCCAGACGCGGTCGCCGAGGTTGATCAGGATGATCGAGAACGCCAGCGTGCTGATGATCCAGCCGTGGTGGTGGGACGGCCGCTTGATCAGCGTTGCCACCGCGACCCGCTCCTCGAACAAACCGATCAACGCCACCGCCGCCATCACCACCACCAGCCCGACGATCCACGACAGGTGTTGCTGCGTCATCAACGCCCAGGCGAACATCGCGCCCAGCATGACCAGTTCGCCCTGCGCCATGTTGAAGACGTTGGTCGGCTTGTAGGCGATGTTGAAGCTCACGGCCACCATCGCGTAGATGGCGCCCATCGTGAGACCGGTGGTCAGCAGTGCGAGCAGGTCTTCGAGCAGCATCTCAGACTCCGGGCGCGCGGCGGCGGAACAGGCCGTGGTACTGCTTGCTGAGCGGGTCTTCCATCGAATTGGCCACGGCCATCGCCACCACCTCGGAGTCGTAGGCGGAGTGCCGTGACGGCGAGAAGACCATCTTGCCGAACAATCCTTCGACCGAGGTCGACGCGTCGAGCGTCTTCTTGATCTGCTCGGTGTCCCAGGACTTCGATTTTTCCACCGCGTACTTCAGCGCATAGATGAAGTCGTAGAACGGCGTGGTCGCGGCCGGTCCGAGCAGCGAGTCGGGCACGTTGGCGTTCAGCAACTTGCCGCAGAAGGTCTGCAGGCGCTCGGGCGGCTGTTCCTTGTCGGTGTAGGTCAGCGCGCGGTAGGTGGCCGCATAGATCTCGTTGTAGCGCGCGCTGTCCGGCACCGCACCCGGCGTGCCGGCGAACAGCAGGCCGGTGTGACCGGCGATCGGCGGCTTCCAGGCCATGCGCGACAGGCCGACCAGCAACTGCGTGATGTCGACGTTGTTCGACACGTGGGTGTCGATGCCTTCCGCGCCGTCGCTGCGCAGCTTGCGCAGGAACGGCGTCATGTCGGCCACCTTGATCGGGAAGGTCTGGTCCGACACGACCTGCATGCCGTGCGCCGGGATTTCCTTCAGCAGCGCGTCGCGCGTCGAGGCGCCGGCGGCCGAGTCCTCGATCAGCAGGCCGACCTTCTTGACGCCCAGCTTGGCCAGCAGCTCGGCATGGCGCTTGGCCTGCGCGCCGGAGGTGAAGTTGAACTGGTAGTGATAGGGGAAGCGCGTGCCGTCGCCCATCTCGTTGGCCGACGCGTAGGACGCCTGGATGATCTTCGCCGGCGTTGCCACTTCGAGCGAGGCCAGCGCCTGCGAACTGCCGATCGGGCCGACGATGAACTTCACGCCGTCTTCGATCAGCCGCCGCGTCGCTATCGGTGACTGCGCAGGCGATCCCTGGTCGTCGACCTCCACCTTCACGAGCTTGCGGCCCATGATGCCGCCGGCGGCGTTGATCTCGTCCATTGCGATCTGGGCCGGGAGGTAGAGCGGCGCGAAGCTGCTGGCGAGCGGGCCGGTGATCGGCTTGACCCAGCCGATCTTCACGTCGTCTTCCGCATGCGCGTCGCGGGGCAACAGTCCGCCGCCGAGCGCCACCGCTCCGAGCGAGGCCAGCACCGTGCGTCGATCGACGCCTGTTTCGCCCGTGAGGGAGTGATTGCGTAAGGTCATTGCTTGTCTCCTGTGGTTATGGGCCCAGAGCTCGTTGGCGTCGTCGCCATCGGACCCGCTGCCGCAGGCTATTCCCCCGATGGGTGGATGAATGTCAAGAGTTGACATTTCAAGGGTATGCACTAGGCTCCAACGCCCATGAAGGCCACGGTTGCAATGACTTTTCCGGGAGGCGTTGGCGCAGGCAGTGCCCGACTGCGCGTGCTCGACCGAAGCACCTGGTTTGCGGCGCTGGCGCCGGCTCTAAAGCGGGAATTGCTGGACCGTGCGGTGGTCCGTCGCTGCACGGCGCGCTCATTGATCTACGCCGCAGGCTCTGCACCCAGCGGCCTCTACGCCGTGCTCAGTGGCGAAGTGCGACTCGAGCATTCGGCCAAGAGCGGGAAGTTCGCGTTCTACCAGGCCCTTCGCGCCGGAGATTTTTTCGGACTGCTGAGCGAACTTGACCAATCGCCGCGCTTCAGCGACGCACGCGCGTGGAGCGAGACGACCGTGCTGCAACTGCCGCACGCCGAATTTCAGGACCTCTATCGCAACTCATCCGCGGCGCGCGAGGCCTTCGTCGCACTTATCTGCGAGAACCTTCACACCACATTGGGAATCCTGGTGGAAGAACACAGCGCGCCGCCACGCTCGCAGATAGCGCACATCCTGTTGATGCTCTTCAGCCGGGAGCCCGCCGAACTGCGAGAACATCTCAAGCTGACGCACGAAGCCATTGCGGCGATGGCCGGCGTGTCGCGCCAGACGACGAGCAAGGTCCTGCACGAGTTCCGCGGGCTCGGCCTGATCGCCATGCAATATGGGAAGGTGTCTGTACTGGACGCGACCCGCTTGCGCGGCATCGCAGAAGCATGACGCAGGTCACGGCGTGGGCTGGGGCATGCCGAGATGCGGATCAAGGAGGAACCGAAGGCGCCCGCCACCGCCGCCCGGCCTTGATTGCGCAGCTAGGCCAGTGCCCTCAATTCCCGCAACGCCACCGACAACATCGCTGCATCCGGCGCAGGCACCGCGCGCAACTCGCCCATCAATTGCGCAGCGCGTTCAAGCGTGCGGCCATTGCTGGCCTGCCATGCTTCGACCAGCGCGGTCGGCGATTCGACCTCGCCGCCGCCGGCCAGCACCGCGCTGGTGATCGAACGCTCCAGCCCGGCGAGGTCGTCGAGCATCGCGCCCTTTGCGAGCATTTGCCAATGGTGGTCACCCGGCAGCGCCGCAATGCGTTCGCGCAACCACGGCATGCCGAGCCGGTTGGCCAGGTCGAAGTAGATGGCCGCCACCAGCGCCACCGGCCAGCGCGCGCCGCCGGCAATCTCGGCAATGTCGAGCGTGGCGTTGAGCGAGTCGAAGGTGACGACGCGCTCCGCAAGTTCACGCGGCACGCCGCCAACAGCGTAACGTGCCACCGCGGCATCCACGCGCGCGCGCTCGTCGGCGTCCAGGAGTTCCGTCAAGCGCGTGGCCAGTGCCTCGACATTCGACTTGAAGTGGTCGATGGTCGCGTCCATGTCCTCGTTCAGCCGCCGCGAGCGCAGGAACCACTTGGTGGCGCGCTCCAGTTGGCGGCTGGTATCGATCAGCAGGCTGGCTTGCACGGCATCGTCGACCTTGTTGTCGAGCGCATCGATGGCCAGCCACAACGGCACCATGCCGAAGATTTCGCGGCTCATCAGGTAGGCACGCACCACCTCGAAGGCGCGCGCGCCCGTGGTTTCGACCAGCCGATGCACGAAGGTGCTGCCGACCCGGTTGATGGTGCTGTTGATGACGTGCGTGGCGATGATCTCGCGCCGCAGCGGGTGCTTGGGCATGTAGGCCGCGAACTTCTGGCGCAGCAGCGTCGGGAAGTAACGCTCCAGTGCTGTCGCGACCCACGGGTCGTCCGGCAGCGGTGAGGCCAGCATCTCGTCGTAGAGCCAGATCTTGCTGTAGGCCAGCACCACCGCGCGCTCGGGCGTGGTCAGCCCCTGGCCCTTGGCGCGGCGCTCGGCCAGTTCCTCGTCGGTGGGCAGGTATTCGATCGCGCGGTTGAGGCGGCCGCCCTTCTCCAGGAATTGCATGAAGCGCGTCTGCGCATCGAGCAGTTGCGGCGCGACGCGGCCAGTGACCGAGAGAACCTGCGTCTGGAAGATGTTGTCGCGCAGCACCAGCGCCGCCACCTCGTCGGTCATCTCCGGCAGCAGCGTGTTGCGCTGCTTCTCGGTGAGTTCGCCTTCGGCGATCGGCAGGCCGACCAGGATCTTGATGTTGACCTCGTGGTCGGAGGTGTCCACGCCGGCAGAGTTGTCGATCGCATCGGTGTTGATGCGCCCACCCGCCAATGCGAATTCGATGCGCCCGAGTTGCGTGCAGCCGAGATTGCCGCCTTCGGCAAACACCTTGCAGCGCAGTTCGCTGCCGTTCACGCGCAGTGCGTCGTTGGCACGATCGCCCACCTGCGCATGGGTCTCGCCCTTGGCCTTCACGTAGGTGCCGATGCCGCCGTTGTAGATCAGATCGACCGGGGCCTTGAGGATGGCGTTGACCAGTTCGGTCGGCGTGAGCGCATCGGCCGTGATGTCGAGCACCTGCTTGACCTGCGGCGTGATGGCAATCGACTTGGCTGTTCGCGCATGAATGCCGCCGCCTTCGGAGATCAGCGTCGCGTCATAGTCGGCCCACGACGAGCGCGGCAGCTTGAAGAGGCGCTCGCGCTCGGCAAAGCTCTTCTGCACATCCGGATCCGGGTCGAGAAACACATGCCGATGGTCGAACGCCGCCACCAGCCGGATGTGCGTCGACAGCAGCATGCCGTTGCCGAACACGTCGCCCGACATGTCGCCGACGCCGGCGACGGTGAAGTCCGTCGCCTGCGTGTCCACGCCCATCTCGCGGAAGTGCCGCTTCACCGACTCCCACGCGCCGCGTGCCGTGATGCCCATGGCCTTGTGGTCATAGCCCACCGACCCGCCGGACGCAAACGCGTCGCCGAGCCAGAAGCCGTATTCCTTGCTGATGCCGTTGGCATAGTCGCTGAAGGTGGCGGTGCCCTTGTCGGCCGCGACCACGAGGTAGGGGTCGTCGACGTCGTGGCGCCGCACATCCGGCGGCGGCACGACCTTCTGGCCGATCAGGTTGTCGGTGATGTCGAGCAGGCCGCGCAGGTAGTTCTGGTAGCAAGCCACGCCTTCGCGCATGTAGGCATCGCGGTCACTCGCCGCAGGTGCGCGCTTGAGCACGAAGCCGCCCTTGGAACCCACCGGCACGATTACCGTGTTCTTGACCATCTGCGCCTTCACCAGGCCCAGCACTTCGGTGCGGAAATCCTCGGGCCGATCCGACCAGCGCAACCCGCCACGCGCAACGCGGCCGCCGCGCAAGTGCACGCCCTCGAAGCGCGTCGAGTAGACGAAGATCTCGAACATCGGCTTGGGCGCCGGCAGGTCGGGCACCTTGGACGAATCGAACTTGAACGACAGGAAGCTGCGTCGCTTGCCGGTCGCATCACGGCGCCAGAAGTTGGTGCGCGTGGTGGCGAGCATCAAGGCGAGGTATTGCCGCAGCACGCGGTCTTCCGACAGGTTCGCCACGTTCTCCAGAGCGGCTTCGATGGCCTGCACCTTCTCGTTGACCGGGACATCGCCGTCCGATTGATGCGCCGGATCGAAGCGCTGCTTGAACAGTTCAACCAGCAACCGTGCGATGTGACCGTTGGCCACCAGCGTGCCTTCGATGAAGGTCTGCGACAACGCGAACCCGATCTGCCGCATGTACTTCGCGTAGGCGCGCAGCACGACGATCTCGTGCGCGGGTAGGCGTGCTGCGAGCACGAGGCGGTTGAAGTCGTCGTTTTCGACCTCGCCGCTGACGACCGCGCCAAAGGCCTCCTCGAACACCGGCCGCAGGGCATCCACATCGACTTCGGCATCGCCTTGCAGCCCCTGCAATCCGAAATCGTGAACCCATATCGGCGCCCTGTCCTGCAACGCGATACGGTGCGGATGCTCGTCGAGCACCCGCATGCCCAGATGCTCGAGCATCGGCAGGCTGGCCGACAGCACCAGCGGCTCCCCGCGTCGCAGCAGCTTGAAGCGCAGCGTGCCAGGCGCTGCTTCCAGCGGACGGTACAGGTTCATGCCGAGCGGTTGCGTGTCGCTCAGGCGTTCCATCAACTCGATGTCGTGCACGGCGGCGCGCGCCGCAAACTCGTCGCGGTAGCCGGCCGGGAAAGCACCGCCGAACTGGCGCAGGAGTTCGTTGCCGCGCGCTTCGCCGGTCGCCTCGATCAACGCATCCTTCAGGTCGTCGTCCCAGCGCCGCGCCACGGCCACCAGGCGCTGCTCGAGTTCATGCACATCGAAGGGCGGGATGGCGCCGGGCTTTGTGCGAACCGTGATCTGGATGCGCGCCAGCGCCGATTCCGACAGGCTGACGTTGAATTCGGAACTGGTGCCGTTGAAGACCTGCGTGAGCATCGACTGCCACTTCTTGCGCAACTCGGTGGTGTAGTTCTCGCGTGGCGCATAGATCATGCAGGCCACGAAGCGCTCGAACGGGTCACGCCGCACGAAAAGGCGGAAGCGTTGGCGCTGCCCCAGGTGCAGGATGGCCATTGCCGTGTGCAGCAGGTCGTCGGCGCCGGTCTGGAACAACTCGTCGCGCGGCCAGGTATCGAGGATGTTGATCAGCGCCTTGCCGGAGTGGCTGCCGGTCGGCAGGCCGGCGCGCGCCACCACCTCGGCCACCTTGTGTCGCAGCAGCGGAATGTCGGCCGGGTTGGCACTGTAGGCCGTGGAGGTGAACAGGCCGAGGAAGCGGTCTTCGCCACACACCTGGCCTTGTGCATCGAAGCGCTTGACGCCGATGTAGTCGAGATAGCCGGGGCGATGCACGGTCGAGCGCGAGTTGGACTTGCTGATCACCAACAAATCGGGCCGACGCGCATAGGCCCGCACTTCCGGCGGCAGCGCCGCGAAAGCGGCCGACGGGTCCTTGGTCATCGCGCGCAGGATGCCGAGGCCCGAATCGGGCACGATCTTGAGCGCGTCCTGGCCGTCGACCGTCACCAGTTCGTGGCTGCGGTGGCCCAGGAAGGTGAAGTGGTCATCTGCAAGCCAACGCAGGAAGGCCACGCCCTCGGCCAATTCCTGCGGCGGCAGCGGCGGCGCATGCGCTTCCAGTCCGTCGACGATCGCAAGAACGCGCCCCTGGATATTTTTCCAGTCGGTCACGGCCAGCCGCACGTCGCCGAGCACGCGCGTGAGGTCGGCCGCCAGCGCCTCGAGCTTGCCCGCATCGGCCACACGGTCGACCTCGGCATGGATGAACGACTCGCGGCGCGCGTCGGGCAATGACGCATCGGCCGCCAATCCCTGCAGCGTGCCTTCGGCATCGCGAGCCACGGTCACGATCGGATGGACGATCAGGTGCAGCGTGAGTCCATGCCGGTTGACCTCCATCGTCACCGAGTCGACGAGAAAGGGCATGTCGTCGTTGACGATCTCGATGATGGTGTGGGTGGACTGCCAGCCGTGCTCCCGAATCGTCGGGTTGAACACGCGCAGGCGCGCGCGACCCGGCTCGCGCTTGCGCGCAAAGCTCCAGTGCGAAAGGGCGGCGCCGTAGAGGTCGGCCACCTGGCGCTCGGCAAGGTCTTCCGGGTCGACCTGGCCATAGTACTGCTGGGCAAAGGCGATGAGCAGGCCGGACTGATCGACGGCGACCTTGCTTCGGATCAGTTGCAGCACCTCGTCCAGGCGCTCGTCTCCCTGCCCGATCATCTTTACTTTGGCATCCATGCTCGTCTCCTGTATTGCTGCTTTTGCGCAGCGTTCTGGCCACTGTGAAAGCCTTGGCTCGCAAAGGCAAGGGCAAACCTACAACCATCCAGCCCGCGAGGTCGGCCTTTGCTCCTGAGCCTATCGTCTGGATTGCGATTCAACCGATGGATCCTGCAAGGGAGGCCGGGATGGAACTTTATGCGGGGAATGATTGCACTGCAATAACAGCGTCTTGACGACGCTCGCGCGCAGGACCGACGGTTTCCGCCAAACGTCTGCCGAGCGATCTTGATGCGAAGAACTTCGAGCGGATTTCAACGCTACAGGTGCATCATCGTGGTCCGTCCGAGGCCGATGTCACGGAGAGTTCGAGCGGCATCTGGGAGCGCCTGCACTACGACTGGTCCGATCCCAACCGCGTCGTCATGGCCACCACGGACTCGAATGTATGGGGAGGCCGATCCGGCCATACCTACACCTTCACCCGTCTGGCCGACGGCACAACGAAGCTGGACGCCGTCGTGGTGCGCGAAGGCAAGAACTTCAAGGGACGGATGCTCGGGTTCGTGCTGGGAACCATCGGCAAGCGCGTTCTGGAGAAGGCGTTCGCAAACACCATCCAGGCCATTGAAGCCCGGAACGGGGTGGCTGGCCGATCGGGACCATGGTTGACTCGTTCGAGGCGAACCATCGAAGAAGGAGGCCACACTTGAGAGGCCTTGTCTTGTTGGCAACAAGGGCCGTTGTCTCCTTGCTTTTTCTCGGGATTGCCGCGGCGTCGAACCTCGCCTTCGCGGCAAGTGACATGCCCGTTCTGAAGCCGGAACGATGGGTGAATTCGCCGCCGCTCACCGCCGAAGGGCTGCGCGGCAAGGTCGTGCTGGTCGACTTCTGGGAGTACACCTGCATCAACTGGATTCGCACCTCGCCCTACCTCAAGGCATGGAATCGCGACTACGCCAAGTCCGGCCTGGTCGTGATCGGCGTGCATGCACCCGAATTCGAGTTCGGCAAGCGCGCTTAGAACATCGACCGCGGGATACGCGACCACGGGCTTAGCTATCCGATTGCGATCGACAACGATTTTGTGGTCTGGCGAACCTTCGGCGACGACGCGTGGCCCGCGAAGCAGTATCGGCAGAGTTGAGCACGCGTCCTTGCTCAGTTGACGGCAACTCCCTTGTCGCGAATGACCTTGCCCCACTTGTCGAAATCGGTGCGCATGCGCAAGGACATCTGCGCCAGGTCGCCATAAGCCGCTTCTGCACCTGCCTTGACCAGGTGTGCCTGCACGTCCTTGTCGACCAGGATCTGCTTGACTTCGGCGCTCACGCGATCCACGACCGCCTTGGGCGTACCGGCCGGCGCCAGCAGGCCGCCCCAGGAGACGGCGTCGAAGCCCTTGAAGCCCTGCTCCGCGATCGTCTTCACGTCCGGCAATTGCTCGATGCGCTTGGGCGAGCCGACGGCGATGGCGCGCAGCTTGCCGGACTGGATGTGCGGCAAGGCAGCCACCAGGTCGGCGTACATCACCGGGACCTGGCCGCCCAGCAGGTCGGTCACGGCGGGCGTGCCTCCCTTGTAGGCGATGTGCTGCATGTCGAAGCCGCCCAGGTCCTTGAGCATCTCCATCGTCAGGTGGCCGAAGCTGCCCGGGCCGGAGCTGGTGTAGTTGAGCTTGCCCTTTTCGGCCTTCGCCTTGGCGATCAGGTCGGGCAAGGTCTTCACATCCGGCAGGACAGTGGGGTTGACCACCACGACGATGGGCAGGTCGTACACGGTGGCGACGGGCGCGAAGTCCTTTGCGATGTCGTAGCCCGCCGCCTTGTACAGGTGCGGCGCCAGCAGCGTGGGCGTGGCGAGCATCATCAAGGTGTAGCCATCGGGTGCGCTCTTGGCCACGAACTGGGCGGCGATGGTGCCGGAAGCGCCGGCGCGGTTCTCGACCACCACGGGCTGCTTGAGGCGTTCGGCCAGCTTCTGGCCGACCACGCGCGAGGCGGTGTCGGTCGGGCCTCCGGGCGGGAAAGGCACGATCAGCTTGATCGGTCGGGCGGGCCAATCCTGCGCGGCGGCCGGCGCACCCGCAACGACCGCCAGCGAAGCCATGGCGATCGCCAGGCACTGGCGGCGGGTGAAGGTTGCGAATTTCATCAGGAAGTCTCCACGTTCAGAAAATCAATGGCAGCTACAGAACGCCGCCCTGGCGGAGCGCGCCAATGGCCTGCGCGTCCATGCCCAGCAGGTCGCCGAGCACGCTATCGGTGTCCTGCGCGAGCAGCGGCGGCGCGGCACGCACGGGCATGCGCTGGCCGTCGATGCGGTAAGGAGGCGCCAGCACCTGCACCCGGCCCGTTTCGGGGTTGGGAAGTTCGGCCAGCAGGCCAGCCTCGGTACTGCGCTGCGACTGCAGGGCCTCCAGCAGGCCCAGCACCTCGCCGCAGGGAATGCCGGCCGCCGTCAGCCGCGCCAGCAGCAGCTCGCGCGGGCGGCGGGCCAGTTCGGCGCGCAGTTCAGGCAGCAGCACGTGGCGGTTCTGCGAGCGGGCCAGGTTGGTGGCGAAACGCTCGTCGGCCGCCAGGTCTGCTCGTTCCAGCACCTCGATGCAGAAGCGCTGGAACTGCGCGTTGTTGCCGACCGTGATGACCAGCGGGCCGTCGGCCGCATCGAACACGCCGTAGGGCACGATCGAAGGGTGCGCATTGCCGTACTTGGGCGGGTCGTTGCCCATGAGCAGCGCCTCCATGCCGTAGTAGGCGGTGATCATCAAGCCGCAGTCGTAGAGGGCCATCTCCACGTGCCGGCCGTGCCCCGTGCGATGGCGGTCGAACAGGGCCGCCAGGATCGCCTGCGCCGAGTACATGCCGGTGAACATGTCCACCGCCGCCACGCCGAACTTGAGCGGGCCCTGCCCTTCCTCGCCGTTGAGCGCCATCAGGCCGGCCTCGCCCTGCACCACCAGGTCGTAGCCCGGGCGTGCGGCCTCGGGGCCGTCGGTGCGGTAACCAGTGATGGAGCAGTACACGAGGCCCGGGTTGATGGCCTTCAACGACTCGTAGTCCAGCCCCATCTTCGCGATGCCGCCGAACTTGAAGTTCTGGATCACCACGTCGCTCTTCCTAGCCAGTTCGCGCACCAGGCGCTGGCCCTCGGGCTTTTGCAGGTCCACGCCCACCGACTGCTTGTTGCGGTTGGCGCTGTTGAAGTAGGCGGTGTTGCGCGAGCCCACGCGCAGGCCCCAGTCGCGCGTGTCGTCGCCGCGGCCGGGATGCTCGATCTTGATGACTTCCGCGCCCAGGTCGCCCAGCGCCTGGGCGCACATGGGACCGGCCAGAACGCGCGAAAGATCCAGCACGCGGACGCCGGCAAGCGGCAGGCGCGATGCGCCGGCAGCGCTCATCGCTTGCTCCGCAGCGACACGAAATCGGGCTTCCGTTTGGCAAGGAACGCGTCGATGCCGATGGCGGATTCGGCGCTGCCCTGCGCCTCGACCATGAACCCGGCCTCGAGGTCGAGCTGCGCGCCCAGCGTGTTCGAAACCGCTGCGCGGCACAGCGTCTTGATGCGCGTCATCGCCTGCTCGGGGCCGCCTGCCAGGCGCGTCGCCAATGCAATCGCCTCGGCATCCGCATCGCCCGGTTCGGTGAGCCGGTTGACCACGCCCAGCGCGTGCAAACGCTCGGCGCCGACGAGGTCACCGGTCAGGCACATCTCGGTCAGCAACTGGCGCGGCAACGCCTGCGCGAGGAAGGCTGTCGCGCCGCCATCCGGCGTCAGGCCCACCTTCACATAGGCGACCGAGAAGCTCGCGTTGCGTGCGGCGACGAGCAGGTCGCAACCCAGCGCCATCGACAGGCCGGCCCCGGCCGCGCCCCCTTCCACCGACGCGATGATGGGCTTGGGAAACTTGCTGAGCAGGCGCAGCAGGCCATGCAGTATTTCGAGGTTCTCGCGCCGCTGCTCGAGCGTGAGCAGTCGTCGGGTGGCGAGCTGGTTCAGGTCGCCACCCGAGCAGAAGTAGCCATCGGCGCCCGTCAACACGACCGCGCCGACGGTGGCATCGTTCGCGGCGGATGCCAGCGCCTCGGTCAGCGCGTCGAACAAGCCCGGGCTGAGCGCGTTGCGCTTGCCGGGCGTGTGGATGGCCAGCACCAGCACCGGGCCTTCGCGGCGCACGAGGATGGGCGCGACGGTAGTGATGGCGTTCATTGCACGGCCTCCTGGCCCAGCGCGATGTAGCGCGCCAGGTGATGGTCCTCGTCGCCGAGCTGGTGATCGATCATCACCAGCCGCTTGGCATAGTGCGACAGCGGCAGCTCCCAGGTCATGCCGATGCCGCCGTGCAGCTGGATGCACTCTTCCGCGACGCGGGTGCCGATGCGGCCGATGCTGTACTTGGCCGCCGACAGCGCCTTCTCGCGGTCGACGCGCTCGCCAGCGTCGATGGCCGCGGCTGCGTTGATGACGGCCGAGCGCGCCTGCTCGATCTCCAGCAGCAGGTCGGCCATGCGGTGCTGCAGCGCCTGGAAGCTGCCGATGGGCACGCCGAACTGCTTGCGGATGCGCAGGTATTCGAGCGTGTCGCGCTTGGCGACTTCCATCGCGCCCAGCGATTCGGCGGCGAGCGCCAGCAGGCCCCAGCCGACCGCGTGCTCGAGGATCGGGGCGCCAGCCCCCTCGGTGCCCAGCAGCGCATCGGCGTCAACGCGCACCCCTTCCAGCGTGAGTTCGGCAGCGCGCCCTCCGTCGATCTTTGCGTAGCTGCGCCAGGTCAGGCCCGGCGCGTCGCCCGGCACCAGGAACAGCGAGATGCCCTCGGCATCGCCATCGGCGCCGCTCGTGCGCGCCGACACCAGCAGCAAATCAGCCAGAGCGCCCTGCTGCACGACCGCCTTGGCACCGCGGAGCAGCCAGCCTTCGCCCGAACGCTCGGCACGGGCGGAAGCCAGTGTCGGCTCGTAGTGCGAGCCCGGCTCCTCGTGCGCCAGGGCGGCGACGGTGCTGCCGTCGATCAGCCCCGCCATGCCTTCCTTCTGCGCCCCGTTGCCGGCCTTCGCGATGGCGCGACCCACGATCAGCGCACCGAGGAAAGGCTCCACCACCAGGCCCTTGCCCAGGCTCTCGAAGACGACGGCCACGTCGAAGCCGGCGCCGCCAAGGCCGCCCTCATCCTCGGGGAACAGGGCGCCCAGGGCGCCGATCTCGGCCAGTTGCGACCAATGCTCGCGGCTGAAGCCTTCGTCGCTGCGGGCGATGCGGTCACGCGTGCCGAAACCGTACTGCTCGGCGATGAAGCGGTCCAGCGTGTCCGCCAGCATGCGGCGGTCTTCGGTGTGTTCGAAGTTCATGATGTTGCGCCTTTCACAGACCCAGGATCATCTTGGAGATGATGTTCTTCTGGATTTCATTGGAGCCGCCGAAGATCGACAGCTTGCGGTTGTTGAAGTACTGCGCGGCCAGCGGCGCCGCCTCGGCCGGTCCGACCGGCGCTTCGCCCCAGCCTTCGTGCAGCGCGCCCTCGATGAAAGGCTGCGCATAAGGGCCCATCGCACGGCGTGCCAGCGAGGAGATCTCCTGCCGGATCTCGGTGCCGCGGATCTTGAGCATGGAGCTTTCCGCGCCCGGCACGCCACCACCGGCCACGGCGGCAATCACCCGCAGGTTGGTGGTCTTCATGTTCTCCAGGTCGATCTCGACCTTGGCCAGCCGTGTGGCGAACAGCGGGTCCTGCGCCAGCGGACGCCCATTGCGCTGCACCTTCCTGGCGATGCGCTTGAGCTTTTCCAGCGCCGCGACGGAGAATCCCACGCCCGCGATGTTGGTGCGCTCGTAGGTCAGCAGGTACTTGGCACAGGTCCAGCCCTTGTCCTGCTCGCCCACCAGGTTCGCGGCCGGCACCCGCACGTCGTTGAAGAACACCTCGTTGACCTCGTGGTCGCCATCGAGCGTGATGATCGGCCGCACTTCCACGCCGGGCGACTTCATGTCCACCAGCAGGAAGCTGATGCCCGACTGGGACTTGGCCTCCTTGTTGGTCCGCACCAGGCAGAAGATCATGTTGGCGTGCTGGCCCAGCGTGGTCCAGGTCTTCTGGCCGTTGACGACGTAGTGGTCGCCGTCCAGCACCGCCGTCGTCTTGACGGAGGCCAGGTCCGAGCCCGAGCCGGGCTCCGAGTAGCCCTGGCACCACCAGTCCTCGCCATTCAGGATGCGCGGCAGCCAGTATTGCTTCTGCGGCTCGCTGCCGAACTTGATGAGCACCGGCCCCAGCATGCTGACGCCGAAGGGCAGGATGCGCGGCGCACCGGCCAGGGCGCACTCGTTCTCGAAGATGAACTTCTGCACCGCGCTCCAGCCCGGACCGCCGTACTGCCGGGGCCAATGGTTGGCCAGCCAGCCGCGCTCTTGCAGGATGGCATGCCACTGCACCGTGTCTTCGCGCGTCAGGCGCAAGCCGTTCTTGACCTTGTGCGACAGCCGCTCGGGCAACTTCTCGCGCAGGAATTGCAGCACCTCGCTGCGGAACGCCTCTTCTTCCGGGGTGAATTTCAGATCCATGTCGTCGCTCCTTGATCAAAAGATCTCGAACAGGCCGGCTGCGCCCATGCCGCCGGCGATGCACATCGTCACCACGCCCCACTTGGCCTTGCGGCGACGGCCCTCGAGCAGGATGTGGCCGGCCAGCCGCGCGCCCGTCATGCCGAACGGGTGGCCGATGGAGATCGCGCCGCCGTCCACGTTGAGGCGCTCGGCCGGGATGCCCAGCGTCTGCTGGCAGTAGATCGACTGCGAGGCGAAGGCTTCGTTGAGTTCCCACAGGTCGATGTCCTCGACCGTGAGGCCGTAGCGCTGCAGCAACTTGGGCACCGCGAACACCGGGCCGATGCCCATCTCGTCGGGCTCGCAACCGGCCACCGCCAGGCCGCGGAAGGCGCCCAGTGCCTGCAGGCCGAGGCGCTCGGCCTCCTTGGCTTCCATCAGGACACAGGCGCTGGCGCCGTCGGACAGCTGCGAGGAATTACCGGCGGTGATGAACTTGTCGGCGCCCTTCACCGGCGCCAGCCTGGCCAGCGACTCGTAGGTGGTCCCGGCGCGATTGCAAGTGTCGTGGTCCACGGTCACCTGCTTCCTGCTGACCTCGCCGGTGTCCTTGTTCGTCACGGCCATGGTGGTGGTGACGGGCACGATTTCCTCGCGATAGCGGCCCGCCTCCTGCGCCTGCGCCGTCTTGCGCTGGCTCTCCACGGAGAAATGGTCCTGCGCCTCCCGGCTGATGCCGTAGCGCTGCGCCACGATGTCGGCGGTGTCGATCATTTCCATGTACAGCTGCGGCTTGTGTTCGACGATCCACGGATCCATGCCCGAATTACCGTCGTCGCGGGTGCGGATGCCGGAGATGCTCTCCACCCCGCCCGCGATCATGGCGGGCGCCCCGTCCACCACGATGCGCCCGGCGGCAATCGCAATGGCCTGCAGGCCCGAGGCGCAGAAGCGGTTGACCGTCGTGCCGGCGATGCCGAGGGGCAGTTCGGAGCGGATGATGGCCTGCCGCGCGACGTTGCGGCCGGTGATCCCCTCGGGATAGCCGCAGCCGAGGATGGCGTCCTCGATCAGTGCCGGGTCGACGCCAGAACGCTCGACGGCGGCGCGCACCGCGAAGCTGGCCAGCGTCGGGCCGGGGGTGATGTTGAGTTCGCCGCGGTGCGATTTCGTGAGGGGCGTGCGGGCGGTGGAGACGATGACGGCCTGGCGCATGAAAATTCTCCTTGGAGTTCGGGATGAGCGCCGCCCTCCCCCGGCTTCGGAGGATGCGGCATGGATGGATGAAATTCAGCCCTTGGGCTGGTTGAGGCTCAAGAAGTCCTTGCCTTGTGCGACGAGCTCTTCGAGCAGCGGCGCGGGTTTCCAGAACAGCGGGTCTTCCTTGGCGAAGGCACGGATGTCCTCCAGGATCCTGGGCAGGCCCACCATGTCGGCGTACTTCATCGGGCCGCCGCGGTGGCGCGGGAAACCGTAGCCGTAGAGGAAGGTCACGTCCACGTCCAGCGGGCGCAGCGCGATGCCCTCGGCCACCACCTTGGCGCCCTCGTTGACCATCGCGGCCATGTAGCGGCGCATGATTTCGTCTGCGGTGAACTTGCGCGGCGCGATGCCCTTCCTTTGCCGTTCGGCGTCGACGATGGCAAGCACTTCGGGGTCCTCCTGGCCGGCGCGTGCGCCCTCGGGGTAGAGGTACCAGCCGCGGCCGGTCTTCTGGCCGAACCAGCCGCGCTCGCAGATGCGGTCGGCCACCTCGACGTAGCGTGCCTTCGGGTCGCGCGTGGCGGCCTTGCGCTTGCGCGTGGCCCAGCCGATGTCGCCACCGGCCAGGTCCGAAACCTGGAAGGGCCCCATCGGGTAGCCGAAGCCACGCACGGCGGCATCGATCTCGTAGGGACTGGCACCATCTTCAAGGATGTGATCGGCGGCTTGCCGGTACGCGGCAAGGATGCGGTTGCCGATGAAGCCGTCGCACACGCCGGCGCGCACCGGCACCTTCTTCATGCGCCTGGCCAGTGCGAAGGCGGTGGCGACCACGTCGGCGCTCACCTTGGCGGGCACCACGATCTCCAGCAGCTTCATGATGTTGGCCGGGCTGAAGAAGTGCAGGCCGACCACGTCCTGCGGGCGCGAGGTGCTGGCGGCAATGGCGTCGATGTCCAGGTAGGAGGTATTGGTGGCCAGCACGGCGCCGGCCTTGCACACGCGGTCCAGTTCCTTGAACACGGCCTTCTTGACCTCGATGTCCTCGAACACCGCTTCGATGGCCAGGTCCACGTCTGCCAACGCGGCGTAGTCGGTGCTTCCGGTGTAGCGCGCCATGACGGCCGCCTTGGCGTCGGGCGCCATGCGGCCCTTGGCGATCAGGCCGTCGTAGACCTTCTCGACGTTGGCGCGGCCGCGTTCGATGGAAACCTGGTCGCGCTCGACCATCACCACCGGGAAGCCCGCGTCGAGCGCGGAAACGGCGATGCCCGCACCCATGGTGCCGCCGCCGACGATCCCCACGCGCTCGAGCTTGCGCGGCTGCGCGGCCTTGGCCTCGGGCACCTTGGCCACTTCGCGCTCGGCGAAGAAGGCATGGATGAGGCCGGCGCGCTGCGGGCTGTCGATGCAGGCGAGGAAGGCCTCGCGCTCCAGCTTCACGGCCTCGTCGAAGGACTTGTCGAGGGCGGTCTGCACAGCCTCGACGATCTTCATGGGCGAGAACAGGCCACGCGACTTCCTGGACGTGTCGGCCCTGGCGGCGTCGATGGCGGCCTGCGCGGCGGCGCGGTCGGCCAGGCCCTGCGCGTCGCGGGTGCGGCGCACGCCGGCGCCTTGTGCCAGCAATTGGCTGGCATGGGCCAAGCCGGCGGCCTGCGCGTCCTCGCCGGCGGCCAGGTCGTCCACCAAGCCCAGCGACGCGGCTTCCCTGGCCTTGGCGTGGCGGCCGCTCAGCATCAAGTCCAGTGCGGCCTGCGCGCCGACCAGGCGCGGCGCGCGCACCGTGCCGCCGGCGCCGGGCATCAGGCCCAGTTGCACCTCGGGCAGGCCGAGCTTGGCGTCCTGGAGCGCCACGCGGTAGTGCGCGGCCAGCGCGATCTCCAGACCGCCGCCCAGCGCGGCGCCCCGGATGGCGGCGATCACCGGCTTGCCGCACGCTTCGATGCGGTTGCACACCTCGGGCAACGAAGGCGGCTGCGGCGCCTGGCCGAACTCGCGGATGTCGGCGCCGGCGACGAAGTTGGCGCCCTCGCCCACGATGAGGATCGCCTTCACGCTGGCGTCGACGTCGGCGGCCTCGACGGCTTCCTTCAAGCCGCGGCGTACAGCGGACGAGATGGCGTTGACAGGCGGGTTGTCGATGGTGATGCACTGCACGTCGCCGTGGCGGGTGCTGCGTACGACGTTGGCGGGTGTGGGAATGGTGGTCATGCGAGGGGGCTTCGAAGTACGTTCGGCCACGAGTGGGGTCTTGGTGCCAATTCTGATATGCCAATCCAAAATCTACAATTGCCGCGGGGATTGACACACTGTCAATCTCTAGTTGACAGTAGATCGTGGAAGGCACCTGCACGTGGACCAGAACGCCCTGTCCCTGTTTGTCGAGATCGTCGAGGCCGGCAATCTCAGCGAGGCTGCGCGCCGCTTGCGCATGAGCCGCGCCAACGTGAGCAACCGGCTCGGCCAGTTCGAGCGCAGCCTGGGCCAGCAGCTGTTGCGCCGCACCACCCGCCGGATCGAGCCCACCGAGATCGGGCTGCGCCTGTACGCGCACGGCTGCGCCATCCGCGACGAATTGCAGGCCGCGAGCGAATCGGTGGCATCCCTCGGCCAGAGCCTGCAGGGGCGCGTGCGGCTGTCGGTCCCCAGCGGCTATGGGCAGCTCGTCATGTCCGATTGGCTGGTGGATTTCAAGCGCGCCTACCCCGGCATCGTGCTGGACGTGATGTTCGAAAACCGGGTGGAAGACCTAATGCGCGAGGAGGTCGACATCGCCATCCGCGTGATGTCCGAGCCGCCGCAGAATCTGGTGGCGCGCGACATGGGGCCGGTGCACTACGTGGCATGCGCCAGCAGTGCCTGGGCACGCGAGCACGGCCTGCCGGTGCAACTGGAGGATCTGCGCCACGTGCCGCTGATCACTTCGGCCGTGCATGGACGCCAACTGCGCGTCTCTGCCTACCTTGGCCAGGAGCGGCACGAGGTGCTGCTGGAGCCGACCCTCATCTCCGAGAACTTCCTCTTCCTGCGCAAGGCGATCCTCGCCAGCCTGGGCGTGGGCATCGTGCCGGACTACGTGTTCGACGAAGAACTGCGAAACGCAGAAGTGGTGGCCGCGCTGAGCGAGTGGCGCCTGTCGATCTTCGGCACGCACATGTACATGCTCTACATGCCCGGCCGCCACCGCACGAAGGCGGCGACGACCTTCATCGACTTCATGCTGGTCAAGGCAAAGGCATCGTCCGCACCCAAGTGACCTCGGTTGTGGAGGCCGCATGCCATCAGGCGCAGGGCCACGCGCCACCGGTATTCCCGGTGCAAGCGCGTGATGGGCGACTGGTGGTCATTCTCAAAGGCTGTGAAGTTAAATTGCGTGCTGTAGCCGAGCAGCGCGGCAACCTCACCGAGCGACATGTCGGTTCCTGGGAGCAAATGCGTCGAGATGCGGGAGCGCGACTCTTCCATCAGGGCGGTGCAGTCGGCCCCCTGGTCCGCAAGTCGCCGGTAGAGCGTATGCCGGTGCACCCAACCGACGGCTCGGGGTAAAGCCGATGACGCCGGCCTTGGATGCCGAATGGTCGGGGCTGCGGAAAGAGAGGCCCGGGACGCCCGCAATCGACGAGATGTCGATGATCCTTCGGCTATGGCGCGATCATCATTCCCAGGCATTGGACAAAGACATGGAACCCTTCAGGTACTGGCGCACCTTCCTTGCCGAGTTACCGACCTTGCTGACGGCGAAGCGCAATTCAGCTTCGGTGGTGCCGAACACGTTGCACCACAAGCGAACCTCGTTGGGCATGTCCAGGGAGATCGGTTTTCGGTCCAGACACGTCTTGGTGGGATCGTGGTGCATGGCGTGCTCCCGGTTCGTTCACTGCCCTGTTTCGTTGAACTCGAATCCATTCGTCCGAATCATTGACTCGCTCGGGGAAATGGCTGCAGCATGCCGACCCTGTTGTTCTCCGTGTCCATGAACGACACGTAGTGCCCGACGCCCGGAATCTCCATCGGCTCGCCGAGCACCGTGCCACCGGAGGACGCGACCTGCTTCATGGCCGATTGGATGTCGTCCACTGCGATCACGACCGAGGGATATTGGGCGGGCCAGTCGGGCTTGCGCGGAAAGAAGCCGCCGTTGATGGTGCCGGGGCGCACCGGGCGGCCTTCCGGCCCGGTTTCCGCCGTCGCGGCCGTGACGTAGCCGCCCATCTCGGCACCGAGTTGTTGCGTTTGCCAGCCGAAGGCCTTCTCGTAGAACCGCGACATTCGATCGGGATCGTCGTAGGGCATTTCGAAGTGAACAACCGGATTCATGACATTGCTCCCCATTCATCACAGCCTTCGAGTGCGCAAACAGGCAGCTTAAGGATGGTCGCAGCATTTGTCACCATCCTTGCAATGGATGCGATCGCGAAATCGGCAGCGTCGCCCGCTGGCACTCGATACGCCCCGTCTGGCACTTGAGGCGATGAGTTCACCCGACGCGTAGCCGTCCGCGCGAGGGGCACACCCTTCACAGCGTCCGAAGGAAAGTCTCGCGTTGCGATCATAGGGTCCACCCTAGGTGCTCAGCGCAGAAAAGTATCAGAACGGAATCCATCGCTATCGGTGTTCTTCGGCAGGTGTCCTATCGTCGGGCGGATCAACCAGCCGCACGAGAAGCACGTGCCTCGCAAGGACAATCCACGATGGCAAATAGACGCCTCAAGCTCCTCCCGGAGTTCGAACATGACCTTTGTCGAGACCCTCGCCTTGGCTATGAGGCAGCGTCTCCGGACTTCGTCCGTTGCGTGGAACATGGCAGTCCGACGCCGTTGGAGCGCTGGCATTGCCACGACGAGTACGAATTGCAGTTGATCGTCGGCGCGCACGGCCGCGCCTTCGTGGGCGATTACGTCGGTCATTTCGAGCCGGGCCATCTTGTCCTGACCGGCCCGCGCCTGCCGCACAACTGGATTTCGAACGATCTGCCGCCCAACGGCATCGACGTGCGCAGCCTGGTCCTCCAGTTTCGCGCGGAGCCGCTTCGAGACGGGATGCGTGCCATCCCGGAGATGGAGGAAGTGCGACCGTTGCTCGAGCGCTCACGCCAGGGCATCGAGTTCTTCGGCCTGAGCGACAACGTGAGGGATCGGTTCTATCGCATCAAGCGCAGCCATGGGCTGGAGCGTTTCGCAGAATTCATCAGCTTGCTGTGCCTGCTGCGACGCTGCGACGACTACCGGGTGCTGTCGTCCGAACCGGCAGCGGTCGGGAGCGCCGGGGACACTCCGTCCACCATCAACACGATCGTCGAGTACCTCAACGAAAACTTTGCCGAGGACCTTTCTCTCAGCGACATATCGGCCCACTTCAACATGACTGAAAGCGGCTTTTCCCGGTTTTTCAGCAAGGCCACGTCCAGCACCTTTACGGCCTTCGTCAACCGCTTGCGCGTCCACAAGGCATGTGAATTGTTGATGCACAGCGAGAGCCAGATCGCCAGCATCTGCTACGCCGTCGGATTCAACAATCTCGCCAACTTCAACAGGCGCTTTCGGGAGGTCAAGCGCACCACCCCCAGCGAGTTTCGCCATCAGGCCCTGGCTCGGCTTGGAAGAGGCGTTGCTTCACGAGGAGGCTGCTAGGCGGTTTTGCGCTGGCACGCCCGCATCGATTGAATACCGGAGTGCGGTCGGCGGCTCTTCACCGACGAATGTTGACCGCCTGTTATCACAGCACAAGCAAGGATCAATAGCATGACAAGAGAGTTGGATGGCAAAGTGGCCGTCGTCACCGGCGCCGCCTCGGGCATCGGGTTGGCCAGCACCGAGGCGATGCTCGCCGCAGGCGCGCGCGTGGTGATGGTGGACCGCGACCAGGCCGCGCTGCAGGCGCATCGCAGCAGGCATGGCGATGCGGTGATCCCGCTGGTCATCGACCTGCTGGATGCAAAGGACTGCGCGACGCTACTGCCGCGGGTGCTCGAAAAGGCCGGCCAGCTCGACATCCTGCATGCCAATGCCGGCACCTATATCGGTGGCGACCTCGTCGACGCCGACACCGCCGCCATCGACCGGATGCTGAACCTGAACGTCAACGTCGTGATGAAGAACGTGCATGACGTGCTGCCGCACATGATCGAGCGCAAGACCGGCGACATCATCGTCACGAGTTCGTTGGCGGCCCACTTTCCGACGCCTTGGGAGCCCGTCTACGCGTCGTCGAAATGGGCGATCAATTGCTTCGTGCAGACGGTTCGGCGCCAGGTGTTCAAGCACGGCATCCGGGTCGGCTCGATCTCGCCGGGCCCGGTCATCAGCGCGCTGCTCGCCGACTGGCCGCCGGAGAAACTGGCGGAGGCGAGGGCGTCCGGCAGCCTGCTGGAGGCCAGCGAAGTTGCCGAGGTGGTGAAGTTCATGCTGACCCGGCCGCGTGGCATGACCATTCGCGACGTCGTCATGATGCCGACCCATTTCGACCTTTGAAAAAGCTCGATTGAAGGGATCAGGTTTCCTACACGAAATGGCGCGAGAGACCGGCGCCCGGGTGCGATCCACAGGTCTAGCTTGCGGCGAATCAGGCGAATGGAGGTGTCCAGATGTCCAGGCTCAACGACGAATGGAAAGTCGAGAAGCACGGCCCGCTCGAGATGCTCGGCGAGGGTTTGCACAGCGTGGCTGGCGAGATCAACATGCCATTGGGCCACTTCCCACGCCGGATGACGGTGCTCACATTGCAGGGCGGGCGACTCGCCGTGTGGAGCGCCATTCCTTTGCGCGAAACGGAGATGGCGCAACTCGAATCGATGGGTTCGGTGGCCTATCTGATCGTGCCCGGCGTTGCGCATCGCCTCGATCTCAAGGCCTGGAAGCACCGGTACCCCGCTGCGAAGGTTGTCTGTCCGCCGGGAGCGCGGGAGGCGGTGGCCGAGGCCGTGCCCGTCGATGCCACCGTGGATGTGCTTGACGATCCTACCGTGGCGTTTCAGACCGTGCCGGGCGTGGACGGCAAGGAAGCCGCCCTGCTGATCCGGCGCCCGGACGGCACGTCACTGGTCGTCAACGACATCATCGCCAACGTGCGTCATCCCGACGGGCTGGGCGCCAAGGTGATGGCGCGCCTCATGGGTTTTGGAGTCAAGCAACCACAGATGCCTTGGGTCGGCGAGAAAATGTTCGTCAAGGACCATGCCGCGGTGGCGGGCGCGCTGCGCGCCTGGGCAGCCGAGCCGGATCTGGCACGCATCATCGTGAGCCATGGCGATGTCATCACCGATCGCCCGCGCGAAGTGCTGGAAAAAATTGCGGCCGAAGTCAGCGACTAGGTTGAGCCTGGTCCCGCCTGCCGGTCCGGCGTGGAAGCGCGACGCTTCCATTTTTTGTTTTCATGGCCGTAACGCCGGGCGCGGCTATCGCCACGCTGGCTTTCAGCTTATCGGGCCCAGCGCAACACTTGCGCATCGAGGCGTTTGGCGGTTTCGATCAGCAGTGCGCGGGCCGCAGGGTGGATCGCAGGAAAAGGATGGCGCGGCGCCTCGCAGGCGATCACGCCGCCTTCCTTCATCAGCGACTTGGCGGCCAGCGGACCGCACTGGCGGTTCTCGATGTTGATGAGCGGCAGCCAGCGCTCGTAGCCCGCGATCGCTTCGTCGCGGCGCCCGGCGCGCCAGGCGTCGAGGATCGGCCGGATGCCGTCCGGGAAGCCACCACCCGTCATCGCGCCGGTGGCGCCCGCGTCGAGGTCAGGCACCAACGTGATGGCCTCTTCGCCATCCCACGGGCCTTCAATCGCGTCGCCGCCCAGGCGGATCAGTTCACGCAGCTTGGCGGCGGCACCGGCGGTCTCGATCTTGAAATAGGCGACATGCTCGATCTCCTTGGCCATGCGCGCAAGGAAGGCGGCGGACAACGGCGTCCCGGCCGCTGGTGCATCCTGGACCATGATCGGAATGGCCACCGCGTCGGACAGTCGCGCGTAGAACTCGTGGATCTGCGGTTCGGGCACGCGGAAGGTCGCGCCGTGATACGGCGGCATCACCATCAACATCGCCGCGCCCTGCTCTTGCGCGCAGCGGCTGCGCGCCACACAGACGTCGGTGCTGAAGTGCGTGGTGGTCACGATCACCGGCACGCGGCCATCGACGTGTTCGAGCACGGTGCGCGTGAGTACCTCCCGCTCCTCATCGGACAGCAGGAACTGCTCGGAAAAGTTCGCGAGAATGCACAGGCCGTTGGAGCCAGCGTCGATCATGAAGTCGACGCAGCGCTTCTGGCTGTCGAGGTCGAGCTCGCCGGTTTCGGTGAAGGGAGTGGGCACGACGGGGAAAAGCCCCTGGTAGCGGACGCGGGAAGATGAAGTCATTTGTCTGGTCATGTCCTGTCTTGTGTTCAGGTGATCACGCTGATCTGCCAAGGGACGAATTCCTGCTGGCCATAGCCATGCAGTTCGCTGCGCGAGGGCTGACCCGACGCGGTGTCCAGCAACATGCGAAACAGCCGTGCACCGAGTTCCGCGATGCTGCGCGTGCCGTCGAGCACCTCGCCGCAGTTCAGGTCCATGTCGTCGGATTGCCGCTCCCACAACGCTGTGTTGGTCGCCAGCTTGAACGAAGGCGAGGGCGCGCAACCGTAGGCGGAACCTCGCCCGGTCGTGAAGCAGATCAGGTTGGCGCCGCCCGCGACCTGGCCTGTCGCGGAGATCGGGTCGTAGCCCGGCGTGTCCATGAACACCAGGCCGTGCGCCTTCACGGGTTGCGCGTATTCGTAGACGTCGACGAGATTGGTCGAACCGGCCTTGGCGATGCCGCCAAGTGATTTCTCGAGCACCGTGGTGAGGCCTCCGGCCTTGTTGCCAGCGGAGGGGTTGTTGTCCATCGCGGCGCCGTTTCGGCCGCAGTATTCCTCCCACCAGCGAATCCGCGCGATCAACTTGTGGCCGATCTCCGGCGTCTGCGCCCGACGCGTCAGCAGGTGCTCGGCACCGTAGATCTCGGGCGTCTCGCTCAGGATGGCGGTACCGCCATGTGACACCAGCAAATCGACCGCGGCGCCAAGCACCGGGTTGGCCGAGATGCCCGAATAGCCATCGGAGCCGCCGCACTGCAGGCCGATGACCAGATGGCTCGCGGGCACGGTCTCGCGCTTGACGTTGTTGGCCTCGGGCAGCATCGCCTTGATCTGCTCGATGCCATGCGCAATGGTGCGCGTGGTACCGCCCGTGTCCTGGATGGTGAAGCTGCGCAGCCGCGCGCTGTCGCTCAGCCCCTGCGTGGCGAGCAGCTTCGGGATCTGGTTGGTCTCGCAACCGAGCCCGATGACCAGCACGCTCGCAAAGTTGGGATGGCATGCATAGCCACCCAGCGTGCGCTGCAGGATGGCCAGGCCTTCGCCATCGGGGTCGACCGCGCAGCCAGCGCCATGCGTGAGTGCGACGACGCCATCGACATTGGGGTAGTCCTCCAGCATTTCGGGGTGGATGTCGCGGCGGAAGTGATCGGCGATGGCGCGGGCCACGGTGGCCGAGCAGTTCACCGAGGTCAGGATGCCGATGTAGTTGCGCGTGGCGACACGCCCGTCCTCGCGCACGATGCCCTGAAACGTCGCCGGTTCGGCGGCCGGTGGCGACGGTTTGGAATCGGCACCGTAGGCATAGTCCCGCGTGAAGTCGCCCATCGCCAGGTTGTGCGTGTGCACGTGCTGGCCGGGGCGGATCGGCTGGCTGGCGAAGCCGATGATCTGCCCATATCGGCGCACGGCCTGCCCGGTTTCGATCGCTCGGGTGGCCATCTTGTGGCCGGGCGGCACCAGGCCCGCCACGTCGACGCCCTCGCTCGCGATGTGCGTGCCCGACATCAGCTGGTCGAGCGAGATGACGACATCGTCTTCGGGGTGCAGGCGGATCACCCGCACATGAGGGCGCGCCGGCGGCTCGGCGGGCTGCTTCAAAGCCTGCTCTTCGGTGGGTGAGAACATGGTCTGGGGCTCCGGTGTCGAATGGGTTACTTCAGCATTTCTTCGGGCAACGACATGCCGAAGTGACGCTTGTAGATCTCGTTGAACTTGCCGTTCTTCAGGTTGGTCTTGACCCAGCCGTCGACCCACGCCTTGAGCGCCGAGTCGTCCTTGCGCAGCCCGACGCCGTAGGGAAAGGATTTCATGACGAACTTGATGTCGATGTCGCGCGAGGGATTGGCCTTCTTGACGGCCGGAATCACGCTGGGGGCGGCCGCCATGTAGTCCTGCTGACCCGTGGCCACGGCGGTGTTGGTCGTGGCGTCGTCTTCGTAGCGCACGACCGTGACGCCCGAGATCTCCTTGACCCCGCGCGACAGCTCCTGGTCGCTGGTCGTGCCGCGCGTCACGGCAACGTTCTTGCCGGAGAGATCGGCAAAGCTCTTGAGCGTCGTGGCCTTGGGTCCGGCAACGACGATGGGGACCACGCCGTAGGGATCGGAGAAGTCGATGACCTTCTTGCGGTCGTCCGTGATCGAGAAGGAGGCCATCACCAGGTCAGCCTTCTTCGACAGGAGGAACGGCACGCGGTTCGGGCCCGAGACCGGGACGATCTCCAGTTCGACGCCCAGGTCCTTCGCCAGCATGCGCGCGGCCTCCACGTCGGAGCCCGCCTGCTTCGCGTCGCTGTCGAGGAACCCGTACGGCGGCGCGCCAATGTCGACCGCGATCAGGACCTTCTTGCGTTGCTTGATCGTGTCGAGCGTATCGGCCGAGGCCGTCGCAGTGGCGCCCAGAAGCAGGACCGAGGCGAGGAACGCGAGTTGGCGGCGGGTGAATGGCATGGGGTGTCTCCGTGGGAGGTTGAAATCAATCGGAAGGGAATGGGAAGGGAATGAGGTCGGCCGGCGTCACAGTCCGCTGCCGACGAATTGCTGCAGTTCAGGGGTGGTGGGCTGGCCCAGCAGGTCTCCGCTGCCGCACTCCCAGACGATGCCCTGGTGCATGAACATGATCTGGTCCGCCACGGACCGCGCAAAGGCCATCTCGTGCGTGACGAGCACCATGGTCATGCCGTCGTTGGCCAGGCCTTCGATGACCTTCAGCACTTCGCCCGTCAATTCGGGGTCGAGCGCCGAGGTCACCTCGTCAAACAGCATCAGCTTGGGTTGCATGGCCAGCGAGCGCGCAATGGCCGCGCGTTGCTGCTGGCCGCCCGAGAGTTGTTCCGGGTAGTACGCTGCGCGCTCATGGAGCCCCACCTTTTGCAGGACCTCCATCGCCAGTGCTTCCGCTTCCTTGCGCGGCACACCCTTGACCTTGCGCGGGGCCAGGGTGATGTTCTGCAGGACGGTGAGGTGCGGGAACAGGTTGTAGCTCTGGAACACGATGCCGACTTCCTTGCGAAGGGCCATCAGGTCGACCGACCCGCCGTGCATGGCCCGACCGCACACGTGCAGCTCGCCGCCCTGGATGGTTTCGAGTCCGTTGATGCAGCGCAGGGCCGTGGTCTTGCCCGAGCCGCTGCGGCCGATCAGGGCGACCACCTGGCCGCGGCCCACCGTGAAGCTGACGCCCTTGAGAATCTGCGTCGGTCCGTAGGACTTGCAGACCTTGTCAAAGCGAACGATTTCATCCATGACGTGGATTCCGTGAGTTGGGGAATGCAGGGAGGGTCAGCGCCGTGCCATCCGCTTTTCGAGGCGGTAGGAGAGCGAAGACAACGGATAGCAGATCGCGAAATAGATCAATGCCGCGAGGCTGAAGACGAGGAAGGGCTTGAAGGTCGAGTTGTTGACGACGCGCGACGAGTAGGTCAGATCGAAGAAGCCGATCACCACGGCGTAGGAGGAGTTCTTGACGATCTGCACCAGGAATCCCACCGTCGGTGCGATGGCGACGCGTGCGGCCTGGGGCAGGATCACGTAGGCCAGGCGCTGCACCGGGCGCAGGGCCAGGCATTCGGCTGCCTCCCACTGGGTGCGCGACACGGCCTGGATGCAGCCCTTCCAGATCTCCCCGAGGTAGGCGCTCGAGTACGCGGTCATGGCGATGCCCGCGGCCACCAGCGAGGGCACGTCGAACCCCGCGATGCTGATGCCGAAGTAGCAGAGGAACATGATGACCGGCAGCGGGATGCCCTGTACCAGCTGCACATAGGCGCCGGTCGCCGCGCGCAGCACGGCGCCACCACGGGTGCGTGCCAGCGCCAGCGGCAGACCCACCAGCGCGCCCCCTGCGAAACCCATCGCCGAGAGCACGAGCGTCCAGCCCGCACCCTTGAAGATGAAGCCCAGCTGACTGATCGAGATGCCTTCCATGGTTGTCTCCGTCTTCTTTCGTGAGATGGGTCAGAGCGGAGTCTTCAGACGGCGACGGCGGGTGAACACGACGGCGGCAAAGCCGGCCATCGAAAGCCTGAGCAGCCAGGACAGCACGAGATAGAGCGCGGCGATCACGAGGTAGATCTCGAACCCGCGGAATGTCTGCGACTGGATCGCGTAGCCCGCTGCCGTGAGTTCCTCGGTGGAGATCTGCGACATGATCGAAGTCGCCAGCATCATCAGCACGAACTGGCTGATGAGTGCGGGGTACATGCGCTCCACGGCCTGCGGCAGGATGACCAGGCGCAGCACTTTCCAGCGTGACATGCCCAGGCACGATGCGGCCTCGAGCTGGCCGCGCGGGATCGACTCGATGCCGGCACGCACGATCTCGGTGGTGTACGCCGAGACGTTGATCGTGAGCGCGATGATGGCCGCGGCCATGGCCGGAACGCGGATCTGCAGCGCGGCGAGACCGAAGAACAACCAGAACGCCTGGATCACCAGCGGCGTATTGCGGATCAGGTCCACATAGCCGGAAACCAGCCGGCGTCCCAGCGGCGAGCCCTGGGTGCGCACGACAGCAAGCGCCACGCCCAGCACGAACCCGAACACGATCGTCGCAACCGACAGGCGCAGCGTGAGCAGCATGCCGTCGATCAGCTCGCGCCAATGCGTGGACAGGAAACTGAAATCGAAGTCGTAGTTCATGCGGGTGAAATGACTTGTGCGGGCATGAGTCAAATGTAAATGACTTATGCCAGCAGAACTCACTATGGTTTTCCCCTAGCCGGGTCTGCAGACAGTCCGCGCGCCGTACCATCGACGCATGGACAAGGATGCAAAAAGGGCGAACCGGGAACCATCGGACCCGGTGCCTGATGAACAGGCCGCCAGCGAGCGCAGCCCGCGTTCGCCGGTCTATGCGCGCGTCAAGCAGGTCCTGCAGGAGGCCATCGCGGGGGGATCCATCCCCCCTGGCGCGGTCCTGCTGGAGGGGCATGTCGCCGAGATCCTGGGTGTGACGCGCACGCCGGTGCGTCAGGCCCTGCACGAACTCGAGCTGGAGGCCCTGGTCAGCCGCTTCGAAGGCCGCGGGGTGCTGGCCGGGCCGGCCGGCGCGCAGCCCTCACGGGTGACGCTCACACCGGCCATGCTGGGACAGGACGAAAGCGCCACGCCCGTACGCAACGCGCCCGGATGGGAAGCGATCTATCTGGAGGTCGAGCGGGATGTCGTGCACCTGTCCGTGTTCGACCAGTACCGCATCAATGAAGTCGAATTGGCACGGCATTTCAACGTCGGGCGAACGGTGGCGCGGGACGTGCTGCTGCGCCTCGAAGCCCTCGGCCTCGTCGAAAAGGACGAGCGATTGAGATGGCACGTGACGCCTCTCGACGGCAAGCGGATCAGCAATCTTTATGAGCTGCGCTGGTTGCTGGAGCCCGCCGCGCTGCGGTCTGCCATCGGCGTGGCCCCGAAGGACGAAGTCGCAGCGATGATGAAGCGGCTGCGCAAGGCCATGAAGTCCTACCCGGACGTCACGCGCGGCGAGATGGACGACCTCGAGCACGATCTGCACGTGGCCTATCTTGCCTATTGCGGCAACAGGCCGCTGCTCGAAAGCCTGCAACGCACCCGTTGCCTGCTCACGCTGAGCAAGCACGTGCTCGGCGGCGCGGCACCGATGCCCAGGAACGATCCATTCATGGCGGAACACCTGGACGTCTTCCAGGCGGCCATGCAACGCGACGCCGACCGCGCACAGTCGTTGCTGCAACGCCATCTCGAAGAGTCGTGCGTCAAGGTCACGCAGCGCGCGGAGTTGGTCCGCAATACCTTCGCAACACCCGACGTTTCCTACATGCGGTAAGCGCTTTACGGGATACACCTGCCCTGTGGCCCGCTCACCGCAACCCTTCGCAGCCTCCGGTCGGTGAGAGGGTCGGCGGATGCGACCAGAAGGAATTCGCCGCAGAGATCGCTGGCTCTCGACAACGGCGAGGCCACTCGCCAGGCAGCGCATCCCTGTTGCACTTGGCGAAGCAGCTAGATGATCGAAGCCTCCGGTTCGACCGAAGGCCCGAATTCGGTTGTCGGGCTTTCAGCAAGAAAGCCAATGAGAGCGGCCACGCCGGGAACGATTGCCACAGAGAGGAACGACAGGATCATGGGGGGGCTCCAACAAGGCACTGCGCCTGTGGACTAAGTGTAAACCCCTAGGTATTTACCCGCAAATGCCGTGTCTCTATTTTGCCCGTGGACGTGAAGATCGCCCCAGACCAGCTCTTCGCATGTTCAGGTCCGGTTCGCTCGCAGCCCGTTCCAGGACCCAATCGACGAAGCTCATGACTTCCGGACGTTGAGCGTGTCGCTCGGGGTACACCAGAAAATGCGCCTGAACTGGCAGGTACTCGCCCGTTTCGAACACCGGCTTGAGCCGGCCTTTCCGTAGATGTGGCTCGCCGATCGACGTGCTCTCGAATGCAACGCCCAAACCCTGCACGGCAGCATCGAGCGCCATGAATGCGCGATCAAAACGATAGGCATAGCTTCCAGGCGTGTGAACGATGTGCTGGGCCGTGAACCAGTCTGGCCACTGGAGCACGCCGACGGTGGACTGGATGAGCGGAACGTGCATCAAGTCTTCAGGCGTGACGATCCGATGGCGCCTGATGAATGAAGGACTTGCCAGGGGCATGATCTGCTCGTCGAAGATCGTCCGCACTGTCAGTTGCGGCCAATGCGCCGCGCCATAGCGAATGTCGATGTCCGTGTGGCCGGCGGAAAAATCGGAATGCGTCACGGAAGCTGACATCGACAGCGAAATGCTGGGATGCTCTTTCACGAAGTCCGTCAGGCGCGGCATCAGCCAGAGCGTGGCAAAGCTCGGCGTCGAGTGCACGTGCATTGAGTTGCGCACTCCTTTTCTTGCGTTGTCGGTTGCCGCACTGATTGCAGCCATCGCACCGCTTACCCGATTCAGGTAGTCATCGCCCGCGACAGTGAGCTCGACGCTGTGCGCCGTGCGCTCGAAGAGCCGAATGTCCAGGAACTGTTCCAGCTTGGCGACCTGGTGACTGATCGCCGAAGGGGTCAGGTGCAATTCGCCCGCTGCCAACGAGAAGTTCCTGCGCCGTGCGACGGCTTCGAAGGCTGCGAGGCAGGCGAAAGGCGGGAAGGATGAGCGCATGGTGTGAATGGGGGAAAACCCAATGATGACGAAACATCAGCCTACCCTGAAATACTATCGCTTGTCTTCAACAAAGCAAGTTTCCACAATCACGGCATCAACTCACGTGGAGACACAAAATGCTTCTTGCAGACAAGGTCGTACTCATCACCGGCGGCGCCGGGCTCAACGGGCTGGGCTTCGCCACAGCGCTTCAGATGGCCAGTCATGGCGCACGCGTTGCGATCATGGATCTCGAGGGCGCCAAGCCCGCAGAGGCCGCCAAGCAACTGGGCGACGAACACCTGGGCGTCGTCGCCAGCGTTACCGACAAGACGGCTGTCGACAACGCGGTGCAGCAGATCCTCGCGAAGTTCGGCCGCATCGACATCCTGGTCAACAACGCCGGCATCACCCAGCCGCGCAAGACCGTCGACATCTCCGCCGCCGACTACGACGCGGTGCTGGATGTGAGCCTGCGTGGCACGCTGCTGTGTTCCCAGGCGGTGATTCCTGCGATGGAGCGCCAAGGCAGCGGCTCCATCATCTGCATCTCGTCTGTCTCGGCGCAGCGCGGCGGTGGCATCCTGGGCGGTCCGCACTACTCCGCGGCCAAAGCCGGCGTGCTGGGACTGGCGCGCGCCATGGCCCGCGAGCTCGGCACCGCCGGCATTCGCGTCAATTGCATCACCCCCGGCCTGATCGGCACCGACATCATCAAGGGCAAGCTGACGGAGGACCGCAAGGCCGAGATTGCCGAGACGATCCCGCTCGGCCGCCTGGGCCATCCCAATGACATCGCGGGTGCCTGCATCTTCCTCGGAAGTGAGCTGTCGGCGTACTGCACCGGCGTGACGCTGGATGTCAACGGCGGAATGCTGATTCACTGAATTGGCGCGGACCTCTTCGCAGGTCCCCGATCCACCCGTATCTGCAAGCAGGAACTCAGTGGGCGCCCAACGCGCCCGATGAGAGGCCCGCCTGTGGCTGCCGTCTTTTGACGATCCCCCGAACGCCGCTCACCAACGGCACAACGTGAACCACCCGAGCTAATGGAGACAAGCATCATGACAAAACTGACTCGCCGCGCCTTGCTGGCCCAATCTGCTGCACTTCCGCTGTTCTCGATCATCTCGCACCGTGCGGATGCAGCCGAGTTCGAGCTCAAGTACGCCACCGGACAGGATCCGACGCACCCGATCAATCTGCGTGCCAAGGAAGCCCTCGACCGCATCCGAGAGGCAACGTCCGGACGGGTCAACATCAAGCTCTTCCCGGCCAATCAACTCGGCAGCGACACGGACCTGCTCACGCAGGTTCGCAATGGCTCGGTCGAGTTCTTCAACCTGTCGTCCCTGATCCTCGCGACGTTCGTACCGGTCTCGGGCATCACCAGCGTCGGCTTCGCGTTCAAGAACTACGACGATGTCTGGAAGGCGATGGACGGCGAACTGGGCAACTACATTCGTGCCGAGATCGCGAAGACGCCCATCTTTACCGTTTCGAAGATCTGGGACAACGGCTTCCGCCAGATCACCTCCTCCGGGAAAGAGATCAAGACAGCGGCGGACCTGAAGGGGTTCAAGGTGCGCGTACCGCCGGCGCCGCCCCTGACCTCGCTGTTCACCGCGCTCGAGGCCGCACCGTCGCCCATCAACTTCAACGAGCTCTACACGGCCTTGCAGACGAAGGTGGTGGAGGGCCAGGAGAATCCGCTCGCCATCATCGCAACCGCGCGGCTTTACGAGGTTCAGAAGAGTTGCAGCCTGACTGGCCATGTCTGGGATGGCTACTGGGTGCTTGGCAACAAGCGCGCATTCCAGAAGCTGCCGCAGGACGTCCAGCAGATCATCACGCGCGAGATCGACAAATCCGCGACCGACCAGCGCGCCGACATCGCCAAGCTCACGGGCACCCTCAAGGCCGATCTCAAGGCCAAGGGCATCAGCTTCGTCGACGTGCAGCAGGACGACTTCCGCAAGAAGCTCGCCGGCACCAGCTTCTACAGCGAGTGGAAGTCGAAGTACGGCGCAGAAGCCTGGAGTCTCCTCGAGAAGGTCTCCGGCAAGCTCGGCTGATCCATCGCCCGCCTCGCTTCGCCTGCCCAGGCGAAGCGCAACACCCAATGAAAGTTTTTGATCGGTGAGCCGCGCCGTTGGCGGAGGCCTGCCTTCGTCCCTTCACAGGAGAGAAAGCCATGAACATACCAAGTGACGACCCTGGCCTTGCCGGGTCCCTTCATGAAACGGGCCGGCGCGAGCCGATCGCGTGGGTCGAGCAACTGAACAAGGCCATCGGCATTCTGGTCGAAGTCCCGGCCGCGTTGCTGGTGCTGGCCGAGGTCATCGTGCTGCTGATGGGCGTGACCAGCCGCTACGTGCTGCACCAGCCGCTCGGCTGGAGCGACGAGTTGGCCTCCATCCTCTTCCTCTGGCTGGCGATGCTGGGGTCGATCGTTGCGTTCCAGCGCGGCGAGCACATGCGCATGACGGCCATCGTCGGCAAGCTGCAACCGAGGTCACGCGCCTTCCTGGACCTGATTGCCATCGCCGCGGCGATTGCCTTTCTCGCTTTCGTCGTCCACCCTGCCTACGAGTTCGCGCAGGACGAGGTGTATGTCACGACGCCAGCGATGGGCATCGTCAACTCCTGGCGCGCTGCCGCGCTGCCGATCGGGCTCGGATTGATGCTCATCGTCGGCGTCCTCCAGATCTTCCGCATCGGCCGGCTCAAGGACGCGTTCCTCGCATTGGCTATCGTGGCGGTTGTCGTCGGGGGCTTGGCACTGGTGGGGCCTTTGCTCAAGTCGCTTGGCAATTGGAATCTTCTGCTCTTTTTCGTCGTCGGTGTTGGCGCACTGGTGTTGTTGGGCGTGCCGATCGCCTTCTCTTTCGGACTGGCGACGTTCGGCTACATCGCATTGACGACCACCACGCCGACCGTCGTCGTGGTCGGTCGCATGGACGAGGGCATGAGCCACCTGATCCTGCTGGCGGTGCCGCTGTTCGTGCTGCTGGGCCTGCTCATCGAGATGACGGGCATTGCACGCGCCATGGTCAACTTCCTGGCCAACCTGCTGGGGCATGTAAAGGGTGGACTCTCGTATGTGCTGATCGGCGCGATGTACCTGGTCTCGGGCATCTCCGGTTCCAAGGCGGCGGATATGGCAGCGGTGGCACCGGCGCTCTTCCCCGAGATGCGCAAGCGGGGCGCCAAACCCGGCGACCTGGTGGCATTGCTGTCGGCAACGGGCGCGCAGACCGAGACGATTCCGCCGTCCCTGGTGTTGATCACGATCGGCTCCGCAACCGGCGTCTCGATTGCGGCTCTGTTCACCGGCGGCCTGCTGCCGGGCGTCGTGGTGGGCGTGACCCTGGGCGCCCTCGTATGGTGGCGCTATCGTGGCGAGGACCTGTCGGGTGTGCGCAAGGCCAGCGCTCGCGAGATCGGCAAATCCTTGCTGGTGGCGATCCCCGCATTGGCGCTGCCGGTCATCATTCGCGCCGCGGTGGTGGAGGGCGTCGCAACGGCCACCGAGGTGTCGACCATCGGCATCGTCTACGCGGTGGTTGCGGGACTGCTGATCTATCGCCAGTTCGACTGGAAGCGCGTGTATCCGATGCTGGTGAGCACGGCGGCGCTTTCAGGGTCCATCCTGTTCATCATCGGTGCGGCCACCGGCATGGCCTGGGCGCTGACGCAGTCCGGGTTCTCGACCGCATTGGCGGACGCGATGAAGGCACTTCCCGGCGGCGCGGTCACCTTCATGGCGGTGTCGGTCGTGGCGTTCATCATCCTCGGATCGGTACTGGAAGGCATCCCTGCCATCGTGCTGCTGGGACCGCTGCTGTTCCCCATCGCCCGCCAGGTCGGCATTCACGAAGTGCACTACGCGATGGTCGTCACCCTCGCGATGGGCATCGGCCTCTTCGCGCCGCCGTTCGGGGTCGGGTACTACGCGGCCTGCGCGATCAGCCGGATCCATCCGAACGAGGGCATGAAGCCGATCGTCGGCTACATGGTCGCCCTGTTTGTCGGTGTCGTCATCGTGGCGGCGGTTCCATGGATCTCGACGGGGTTCGTGAAATGACACATGCAACCGATCACCGCAACCACTGCTTTTCTCGCTCGCGCGGACAACTCCGCATTTCACTCTAACCAGGAGATTTCAATGTCTGACTTATCGACGCTTCGACAGAGCGCTTATCGCATTCGCCGCTTCGCGCTGCGGATGGGCGAAGTCCAGGGGCAGGGCTACATCGGCCAGGCGCTCGGATGGGCCGACGTTCTCGCGGTTGCCTACAAGCACGCGATGACCTACAAGCCCGAGGATCCCGAGTGGGAAGGCCGCGACCGCTTCCTGCTGTCTCACGGCCACTACGCGATCGCAGCCTATGCCGCGCTGATCGAGGCCGGGATCATTTCTGAAGAGGAGCTTGAAACCTACGGCAGCGACGACAGCCGCCTGCCGATGTCGGGGATGGTCACCTATACGCCCGGCATGGAAATGTCTGGTGGATCGCTCGGGCAGGGTCTTCCGATTGCCGTCGGCATGGCGCTCGGGCTGCGTCTGAAGAACAACCCGGCCTTCGTCTACAACTCGATGTCCGACGGCGAGCTGGACGAAGGGTCGACCTGGGAGGCCGCCATGGGCGCCGCCCACCACAAGCTGTCGAACCTGATCTGCCTGATCGACATCAACAACCAGCAGGCCGACGGCCCCTCCGGAAAGATCATGGGTTTCGAGCCGCTCGCCGACAAGTGGGCCGCGTTCGGCTGGCACGTGCAGCGCGTCGATGGCAACGACATGCCCGCCGTCATCGCTGCCTTCGACGCGGCCCGCGCGCTGAACGAAGACAAGCCGCGCGTCATTCTGTTCGACACCTTGATGGGCAAGGGCGTTCCGTTCCTGGAGACCCGCGACAAGAACCATTTCATCCGAGTCGATCCGCCGGAGTGGCAGCAAGCCATCGAGCATGTCGACAGCACGCAACCTGAAGGAGTCTTGTGATGAGTGCCACTATCGAGAAGAAGCCGCGTCTGAAGACCTCGGCGATGATTGCTTCCATCGCCGGCGAGGGCCAGCGCGTCACGGCGGCGCCGTTCGGCAAGGCCATGGTCGAGCTGGGCCGCAATCGCCCGGACGTCGTCGGGATGACGGCCGACCTCGCCAAGTACACCGACCTGCACCTGTTCGCCAAGGAGTATCCGGAACGGTTCTTCCAGATGGGCATGGCCGAGCAATTGCTGATGGCGGCGGCGGGCGGCATGGCCAAGGAAGGATTCATCCCCTTCGCAACGACGTATGCGGTGTTCGGCACCCGCCGCGCCTACGACTTCGTGCATCAGGTGATCGCCGAAGAGAACCTCAACGTCAAGATGTGCTGCGCGCTGCCGGGGCTCACGACCGGCTATGGGCCGAGCCACCAGGCGACAGAGGATCTGGCGTTGATGCGCGGTATTCCCGGCCTGACGATCATCGATCCGTGCGACGCACTCGATATCGAGCAGGCGGTGCCTCAGATGGCGGATCACCAAGGCCCCGTCTACATGCGGCTGCCGCGCGGCAACGTGCCGCTCGTGCTCGACGAGTACGACTACAAGTTCGAACTCGGCAAGGCCAAGCTGATTCGCGACGGCAAGAGCGTGCTCGTGATCTCGAGCGGCTTCATGACGATGCGCTCGCTGGAGGTCGCCCAGCAATTGCAAGCCGACGGCGTCGACGTTGCGGTGCTGCACGTTCCGACGATCAAGCCTCTTGACGAAGCGACGATCCTGGCCGAGGTGCGGCGATCGGGCAGGCTCGTGGTGGTGGCGGAGAACCATTCCGTCATCGGCGGGTTGGGGGAGGCAGTCGCAACCCTGCTGATGCGCTCGGGCGTCGCGACGGCCTTCAGGCAGATCGGCTTGCCCGATGCGTTCCTCGACGCGGGGGCCCTGCCGACGCTGCACGACCGCTACGGAATTTCGACAGAGGCGATGAGTCGGCAAATCAAGGGTTGGGTCTAGCCCCACCGGCAACGGTCCCGCGCAGTTGCCTCGTAGTCAACAGCCGGTCGCCCGGATGGCGATTGCCATCCGGGCGACCGAGCCACGGATTCAAGCGCACAAGAGGATTGCCACGACTTGAGTTGGCCGCAGGGACCCGGCCGGTGGTCGGGACATCCCGTCATCACTCATCGGAACAGGAACAAATGATGAACGTTACTTTTATCGGAGTGGGAGCCATCGGACTGCCGATGGCTTTGCGAATCCAGGGCGCAGGCCACGCGGTCACAGGTGTCGATGTTTCGGACGCAGTCATCGCGAACGCAAGATCGAACGGCATCGAGACCGTTCGACGATTTTCTGCAGCGCCCACCTCGGAAGTCGTTGTCGTCATGGTTGCAACACCGGATCACCTGGCCGGGGTCGTAGGGCAAGTGGACGAGACGGTGCAAGGCCAGTTGTGGATCATCATGTCGACGGTCGGGCCCGAATCCGTGCGTGAGCAAGGCGAAGCCTTGCGGCAAAAAGGCGCTCGCGTCGTCGATGCGCCCGTGACGGGAGGCGTCGCTCGCGCCAGGACAGGTGAACTGGTCATCTTCGCTGCGGGATCGACGCCCGATGTGGAGTCCGCGATGCCCGTGCTCGAGGCGATGGGCAAGGTACGAATGACGGGTGAACAGCTTGGTGACGGGCAAGGCATCAAGGTGGTCAACCAGCATCTTTGTTCCGTTCACATTGCTGCGGCCGCCGAGGCCCTCAATCTGGCCAGGCTGCTGGGCCTCGACCCTGCCGTTGTGCTCGGGTTGATCGAGAACGGTGCCGCCGGGTCCTGGATGTTGTCTGATCGTGGTCCACGCATGGTGGCGGGCACTGATGTCGAAGTGACCAGTGCCATCAACATCTTCGTGAAAGACAGCGGGCTGGTCGCCTTGGCAGGAGAGAGCTGCGGCGCCGAGCTTCCTTTGCTGGCCATTGCGCACGAGCGCTTTTGCCGGGCGGCGGATGCAGGCCTCGGCTTGCGTGATGACAGCAGGGTGATCGAGACCTGGAGTTGAAGCATCGGGACGGCATCCCTGCCCCCCGACAGTTGCCCGGAGCACCCGACCATGTCGATTGCCACCACCACCGGGTCAGCGAGCCCCTACGGTGCGCTGCCGCCCTTCGCTCGCGACCGGGGCTACCTCACGCCATGATGACCTGCACGCTGTGCTCGTACTGGGCCGCCAGTTCGTCGAATGTCGTGACGAGCGCCTCGGCCGATCGAACCAGGGCCACGCGGCCCTGAGGCTTGTTCATTCCCTGCACGCCGCGCGCAAAGCGCAGCCACTCGTCTCGCGCGGTCGCAAGCACCGCGCGGATCTCGGGCGACGTCAATGGCGCACTCTCGAGTTCAAGGAGTGCCTTCTCGAACTCGCTCGCCGAAGCGACCATCTGCGGCGCGTTGGGCTCGCCCAGCAGTGCTTCCTTGGCGAGGCGTTCCGAAAGCATGCGCTGGCGTCCGCAGAGGCTGATGATCTTGAGCGCGCGCCGTCCACTCGCCCCCTCAAGTGACTCCGTCAGGGTTTCGGCACTGGCCAGGAGCGCCTCTGCGGCGGCATCGATCGCCGCCATTGCGTCAGGCGTGACACGGGCTGTCCAGGCAGCTGAAAGTGAGAGCCACGCCGCGCTCGTTCGCTCGAGCGCAGCGGCTGGCGCACCCGTGAGTCCCAAGCCGGCGAGGTACGCCAGATTTTCCTGGATGCGGTCGGCAGATTGACGCCGCTGTGCACGACTTCGCGTCACATCGACCGCGACGAGGGCCTGCGCCGCCAGCCGTGCGAGTCGTTGCGACAACATGCGGAGTTGGCCCGCACGATTGATCGCCTCGGCCCATCGCACCGCGTCGACGACGGATCGCGACACCTCGCCGAGGCGGATGTTGGCGTGCATGGAGGCGCGACGCAGCAATGCAAAGGCCTCGTCTTCGTCCATGCCTCGGGCCAGCATCAGCAGGCCCTTGGCCTTGTCGACCCATTTACGGTCGTCCAATTGGGTGCGCAATTGCACCAGTTCGAGTCGCCAGGCCGCTTCGCGCCCGCATCGCGCGCGAGCCTGTGAAAGCAAGGCGGCCAGTTCGACCTCCTCCGTTTTTTCGACATCGCCCCACGCGTGCACGCCGGCGTCCACCAGCGCCGCATGGAGCGTCGCGTCCAGCGGCGGACTCAGCAGGCTCAACGGTGAGGAGGGCGCCGCGTCCGATAGGGCGGCCATCGCCTTCGGGACGCCAGACCCCTCTGCGCCCACGGCGCACGCCAACACGTGGTCGAAGGACCCGCCCTCCATCGCACGAAAGTCGTCGCCTTGGTGGTAGACGACCTCCATTCCGCATTGTGAAAGAGCACGCTGCACGCCCCGCGGCAGGGCAATTGCATCGAGCAGATCCAGCAGAACGAGGTGCAAGGAAGGCATGGAATGGACAGCGTGCAGGGCTGCACCAAGCATAAGGCCAGGGCTTGGCGTTTGTGGCACGGTGCTTGCTTAAGGATGGTCTCGCGGTGTAACGAAGCACCGCTTCGGTGTGATAGGGCCGCGGCTCTCGCGGTTTCATGGCGCAGCGCGCATGGACACGCCGTCCGCCGGCAACGCAGCCG
The DNA here is from genome assembly GCF_037889915.1 of Variovorax humicola. Classification (NCBI taxonomy): domain Bacteria; kingdom Pseudomonadati; phylum Pseudomonadota; class Betaproteobacteria; order Burkholderiales; family Comamonadaceae; genus Variovorax; species Variovorax humicola. The sequence goes on from NZ_JBBKZV010000021.1 coordinate 117,320, forward strand.
GAACTCTCCCTCCAAACCCCTCCGACGATGCGGCACACGCGATGGCTGCGTTGCGGCATTTGCATTGATTCCTGCCATGTCAACTTTCAAGACTTTTTTGAAATCCGGGCACTCCCCCACCCTCTTTGCCGCGTTCCTGTACTTCTCGTTTTCGTGCTGCATCTGGGTGCTGAACGGCGCGATGGCGCCCTTCATTGGCGAGACATTCAAGCTCACGCCGGCCGAAAAGGGGCTGATGCTGTCGGTGCCGATCATCGCGGGCGCGCTGATGCGCTTCCCGCTTGGCATCCTGTCGCAATACATCGGCCGCAAGAACGCCACCCTGGTCGAGATGGGCCTGATCGCCATGGCGATGATGTTTGGCTTCTTCTTCGTTCACAGCTTCAGCGAACTGTTGGCGATGGGCGTGCTGCTCGGCATCGCCGGCGCCAGTTTCGGCGTGGCGCTGTCGCTCGGATCGGGCTCGTTCCCGCCACAGCACAAGGGACTCGCAATGGGCCTGGTGGGCGCCGGCAATGTCGGCACCGCGGTGTCGGTGCTGGTGGCGCCGCCGCTCGCGCAATGGCTTGGATGGCAAAGCGTCTATGGCATCGCGGCCGTGGCGATCCTGATACCGATGGTCGTGATGATCGTGTTCGCCAAGGAGCCGCCGGACGTCGACAGCCATGCGAGCTTTCGCGAGCACGTGGCCTGCCTGTTCGAGAAGGACGGCTGGGTGTTCAGCCTGATCTACGGCGTGACTTTCGGCGGCTTCATCGGCCTGACGACCTTCCTGCCGTCGTACTACTACGACCAGTTCGGTGTCAGCAAGGTCCAGGCGGGGCAACTCACGATGCTTGCCGCCTTCATGGGCGCCGCGGTGCGCGTGGTGGGCGGGTGGATTTCCGACCGCTGGGGCGGCGTCAACACGCTGACCCTGGTGCTGCTCGTGGTTGCCGGAGGCCTGGTGTTGGTCGGCGTGAGTTCATCGTCGCTCGCGTTGACGACATTGCTGCTGATCATCTGTTTCGCGGCGCTGGGCGCCGGCAATGGCGCCTTGTTCCAGTTGGTGCCGCTGCGCTGGCCCGCGAGCACCGCCGTGGCCGGCTCGATGATTGGCGAGATCGGTGCACTGGGCGGCGGATTGGTGCCCAACGCCATGGGCCTGTCGAAGCAGTACCTGGGCAGCTACGTGTGGGGCTTTGTCTTCTTTGGCGCACTGTCGCTCATCATGCTGGGCGTGATGCGCGTGATGCAGATTCGCTGGACGCGCACCTGGGCTGAAAAAGGCGGTCGCGCCCGCACGACATCCGCTGCCGCACCCGCTTCCTATGCCGGCGCCCGCAAGGCGGCCCGCCCATGAAGGAGGCAGGCCAGGTCGGCAGCGACCCTTCAACGCGGCAGGAACAGCAGCCAGAAGAGCAGCACCACGTTGAACAGCACCGACACGACGAGCGCGATGCGCAGCAGCGCGGCGCGATTGCGCTGTATCAGCGGCGTGGCAAGCGGCGCGGCGATGGGGCGCGAAGCGCCGCGTTCGAGCGCCAGCAACATCTCCTCGGCAGTTTCGAAGCGCTGACGCGGATCGCGTGCGACGGCCTTGCGTACGAGGTGGTCCAGCCACATCGGCACGTCGGGCCGGATGCGCGACAGTGCGCCCGGGTCGCGCCGGTAGCGTGCCTGCTGATAGGGCTCGATCTCGCCATAGGGCAAGCGCTTCGTCAGCCACTGGTAGAGCGTGACACCGAGCGCGAACAGGTCGCTGCCCGCATCGGCCGGCGCGCCCTCCCATTGCTCGGGGTTGATGTAGCTCGGCGTGCCCGCGTGCAGTTCGCGCGCAGCGGGGTCCTCGCGGCCGGACAGCGCGACGCCGAGGTCGAGAATGCGCCAGCGGCCATCCTCGCCGCAATGAAGGTTGCCGGGCTTGATGTCGCGGTGAATCACGCCATGCCGGTGCAGTTGGCCAAGGGCCCGCGTCCATTGAATGGCCGCGGCCACGACGGTCGCAACCGGCGGCAGCGTCGCGGTCTGCCGGATCTGCTCCAGCGTGCGGCCGCTGTGCCAGTCGAACACCGTGTAGAGCGCGCTGGCTCGCGCATCGCGTTCGTGCACGCGCACGAAGCCGGTCTCGCCGCGCGCACTGACGCGCAAACCGAGCCACGCCTCATGGGCCAGCATGGCGCGCTCTTGCGCATCGCTGGCGCGCGAGGGATGCAAGGTCTTCAGCGCCACAAGGCCACGCGTGGCGGTCTCGCGTGCCTGGTAGATCAGGTGTACGCCGGTGTCGGCCACGCGCGCCGTGATCACGTAGCCGTCGAGCGCATCGCCCACCTTCAAGGCGGGCGGCGGGGCAAGACGTCGACCATCGAACAACTCGTCTTCAAGCTGCCGCGCGTCGAGGCCGACAACGCGCAACACGAGCGCCGTGGCGTTGTCGCGCGTACCTGCGGTGAGCGCGGCCTGCACCATCGCATCGCTGGCCTGCCCTGCACTGCCGACCAGCGCGAGTTCGCCGACCTGTGCGGCCTTGAGCACGCCGTGCACGCCGTCGGTCGTGAGCACGAAGCAGTCGCCGACCTGCACGTCGCCCTGCACGTAGTCGACACGCACCTGGTCGTCGAGGCCGATCGCGCGGGTCAACTGGGCCTTGAGATCGGGGTGGTCGAGCGCATGGTCGTGTGTCAGCGGCACGGCGGGCGCGCCATCGGCCCGCACACGCCAGGCGCGCGTGTCCCCCACGTGCGCCAACGTGTAGCGGTGGCCGTGCAGCACCAGCGCGGTCAGCGTCGCAAGGCCGGTCACGGTTCCGTGGCGGCGCTGGTTGTGGGAAGCCAGCCAGGTGTTCTGGGCGCCGATCACGCGGTCCAGCGCAACGGTGGCGTCCCATGTGTCGGGTGTCGCGAAATAGTCGGACAGAAGGCCCATCACGGTGGATTGGGCCGCCTCGAGTCCGCCGCCGCCGGTAGACACGCCATCGGCAATGGCTGCGATCAACCCGCGCGCCTCTTCACCCCTCGGCGCATGGACGGCACCCGCGAAATCTTCGTTCACGTCGCGAGGCCCGCACTGGCTGCTGTAGCCGATGTCCACTTCAAAGCTCATGGCGCGATTCTGCACACGCGACCCGGGCGCCCCGCTTGAATGAATCCAGGAAAGGTCTTTAGGTCATGAAAAAGATGAAATTGGTGCTGGTCGGCAACGGCATGGCCGGCGTGCGCGCGGTCGAAGAGCTGATCAAGCTCGCACCCGAGCTCTACGACATCACGGTATTCGGTGCGGAGCCCCATCCCAACTACAACCGCATCCTGCTGTCGCCGGTGCTGGCCGGTGAGCAGACGGTCGAGGAGATCGTGCTGAACAGCTGGGAGTGGTATGCGGAGCACCACATCACATTGCATGCCGGCAAGAAGGTGACGGAGGTGAACCGCGTGAAGCGCATCGTCCGAGCGGTGGCGGACGACGGCAGCGTCACCGAGGCGGCCTACGACAGGCTCTTGCTGTGCACCGGCTCCAACCCCTTCATCCTGCCGGTTCCGGGCAAGGACCTGAAGGGCGTGATCGCCTACCGCGACATTGCCGACACCGACTACATGATCGAGACCGCGAAGACGCACAAGCATGCGGTCGTCATCGGTGGCGGCCTGCTCGGCCTCGAAGCCGCCAATGGCCTGATGCTGCGCGGCATGAGCGTGACGGTGGTGCATGTGATGCCCTGGCTCATGGAGCGGCAGCTCGATGACGTGGCTGGCAGGCTGCTGCAGAAGTCGCTGGAAGACCGCGGGCTCAAGTTCCTGATCGGTGCGCAGACGCAGGAACTGGTCGACGACGGCGCGGGCCGCGTCAAGGCGGTGAAGTTCAAGGACGGCACCGAAGCACCGGCCGACCTGGTGGTGATGGCCGTGGGCATCCGCCCTAACACGACGCTGGCCGAATCGATGCGCCTGCACTGCAACCGCGGCATCGTGGTCAACGACACGATGCAGACGGTGACCGATGCGCGCATCTACTCGGTCGGCGAATGTGCGGCGCATCGCGGCATCGCCTACGGCCTGGTCGCGCCGCTGTTCGAGCAGGCCAAGGTGGCGGCGAACCACCTGGCGCAGTTCGGCATCGGGCGCTACATGGGTTCGTTGACGTCGACCAAGCTCAAGGTCACGGGCATCGACCTGTTCAGCGCGGGCGAATTCATGGGCGGCGAAGGCACGGAAGAAATCGTCATGAGCGACCCCTTCGGCGGCGTCTACAAGAAGCTGGTGATCAAGGACGACAAGCTCGTGGGGGCTTGTCTGTATGGCGATACCGCCGACGGCAGCTGGTACTTCAAGCTGCTGCGCGACGGCCGCAGCGTGGGGGACATCCGCGAGAAGCTGATGTTCGGCGAATCGAACATCGGCGACACCGGGCACGAGGGCCACAGCAAGGCCGCGTCCATGCCCGACGCGGCCGAGGTGTGCGGCTGCAACGGCGTCACCAAGGGCACGATCTGCAAGGCGATCCGCGAGAAAGGCCTGTTCACGCTCGACGAGGTGAAGAAGCACACCAAGGCGAGCGCCTCGTGCGGGTCCTGCACCGGCCTGGTCGAGCAGATCCTGATGTTCACCGCCGGCGGCGACTACTCGGCCGCGCCGAAGAAGAAGGCGATCTGCGGCTGCACCGATGCGAGCCATCAGAACGTGCGCGACGCGATCCTCAAGGAAAAGTACCTGACGCATGCGGATGTCTACGCGGGGCTGGGATGGACCACGCCCAATGGCTGCGCCAGCTGTCGCCCGGCCATCAACTACTACCTGATCAGCACCTGGCCCAAGGAGGCGAAGGACGATCCGCAGAGCCGCTTCGTCAACGAGCGCAGCCACGCGAACATCCAGAAGGACGGCACCTATTCGGTGATCCCGCGGATGTGGGGCGGCCACACCACGCCGGACGAGTTGCGCCGCATCGCCGACGCGGCCGACAAGTACAAGATTCCGACGGTCAAGGTCACCGGCGGCCAGCGCATCGACCTGCTCGGCGTCAAGAAGGAGGATTTGCAGGATGTCTGGAAGGACATCGGCATGCCGAGCGGCTTCGCCTATGGCAAGTCGCTGCGCACGGTGAAGACGTGCGTGGGCAGCGAGTGGTGCCGCTTCGGCACGCAGGACAGCACGCAGATGGGCAAGGACCTGGAGCGCGCGCTGTGGGCGATGTACTCGCCGCACAAGGTCAAGCTGGCAGTGTCCGGTTGCCCGCGCAATTGCGCCGAGGCCGGCATCAAGGACGTGGGCGTGATCGGCGTCGACTCGGGCTGGGAGGTCTATGTCGGCGGCAACGGCGGCATCAAGACCGAGGTGGCGCAATTCCTGGTGAAACTGAAGACGGCCGAGGAAGTGATGGAGTACACCGGGGCCTTTCTCGAGTTGTACCGCACGGAGGGCTGGTACCTGGAGCGCACGGTGCACTACATCTCGCGCGTGGGGCTGGACTACGTCAAGAAGCGCATCCTGGACGACACCGCGGGCCGCAAGGCGCTGTGGGAGCGGCTGCAATTTGCGCTCGATGGCGAGCCCGACCCGTGGTTCGAATCGGTACAGGCGTCGGTCGATGTCCGCCAGTTCGCCCCTGTCGCACGGATTGCGCAAGGAGAATCGGCATGACTGAATGGAAGACCATCTGCCGCGTCGAAGACATCCCGGTGCTTGGCGCGCGACGCGTGGCTCGGCCGGTGGGTGTGGCGGTCGCGGTGTTTCGCAACAGCCAGGACGAGGTGTTCGCGCTTCTCGATCGGTGCCCGCACAAGGGCGGGCCGCTGTCGCAAGGCATCGTGTTCGGCACCAGCGTGGCCTGCCCGCTGCACAACTGGACCATCGGGCTGGACGACGGGTGCGCGAAGCAGCCCGACGAAGGGTGCACGCCGAGGTTTGCGTGCAAGGTCGAAGGGGGACAGGTCATGCTGGATGCACGAGAACTCGCGACGCATGCGCTCGACCTGGAGGCGCCGCGTGCGGGTCCAGGAAAGGCTGCGCCTACAGGGCCGTTGGGTGACCGGACATTTGATGTGCAGGCGCCGCATGGGTCTTGAGCTTGTTCGTTGCGGCGGGGGCGCGTCGGCGGACGGCATGCGGTGCGGGCCGGCCGGCACAGTGGGGTCGCACGGTCCGTGCCGCATGCCGGGCGCGCTTCCACGAGGTGCACTTTCACGCAGCGCATTCGCCCGCCTGAACGCCAGCGCACAGGACACAAGGTCATGAAGGAGACCAGGTCGACCTGCCCCTACTGCGGCGTGGGCTGCGGCGTCATCATCGAATCGCAGGGCGACCAGATCACCGGCGTGCGTGGCGACGCGGACCACCCGGCCAACTTCGGCCGCCTGTGCACCAAGGGCTCGACACTGCACCTCACGGCCACCGCGGAGGTCACGCGGCAAACGCGCCTGCTGCAGCCGATGCAACGCGCCCGACGCGGCGCGGCACCGCAAGCGACGACCTGGGACAGCGCCCTCGACACCGCCGCCGACAAGTTCGCGCAAGTCATCCGCGACCACGGCCCCGACGCGGTCGGCTTCTACGT